>CBFDUE010000110.1:0-6333 GCA_965613025.1 uncultured bacterium | reverse complement strand
AAGCTGTAATTATGGGTTATTTTAAGTAAATCTTTGGGGGTCTGGGGGTGTAACCCCCAGTGTAAAAGGGGGTTATGCAAAGCTCTCTTTAATTGATATAGAGATGGATTAATATGGGCTATCAATCTATAAAGATAAGGGAAGAGATTAAAAGTAGGGCTGATATTGTGGAACTTATCGGTAGATATGTGGAGTTAAAAAAGGTCGGGGTAAACTATGTGGGACTCTGCCCTTTTCATTCAGAGACATCGCCCTCTTTTACGGTAAGCCCTTCAAAGCAGATATTTCATTGCTTTGGATGTAAAAAGGGTGGAGATATATTCAGGTTCTGGATGGAATATCATAAGGTCTCCTTTTCTCAGGCCATAAGAGATCTGGCAGAGGAATTCAATGTGGATATAAAAGGGACATCCTTTTCAGATAATTGGGATCTATTTGAAGAGCTTATTAAGATAAATGAGATGGCATATAATTATTACAGAGATATATTAATTCACGGCTCTGAAGGAAGGTCTGCAAGGGAATATCTCAAAAAGAGAGGTCTATCCTTAGATGATATGAATAGATTTGGCCTTGGATATTCCCTTGATAGATGGAGTGGTCTGGTTGAATTTTTAAAAAAGAATAATATGGATCTTTCAAAGGCACACCAGGCAGGTTTGATAATAAAAAGAGAAGATGGAGGGTATTATGATAGATTTAGGGGGAGAATAATCTTTCCCATTCAGAATCCCAGAGGAGCTGTATTGGGATTTGGAGCAAGGGTTTTGGATGAATCTCATCCTAAGTATCTCAACACTCCGGAAAGTCCCCTATTTAAAAAAGGAGAATTACTATATGGTCTAAATCTTGCCTATGATGCCATAGCTAAGGAGGAGAGGGCATTGGTGGTTGAAGGATATATGGATGTTCTTTCTCTTCACAGATACGGATTTAGATATGCAGTGGGAACCTTAGGCACCTCACTTACAAGGGACCATCTTAGAAGGCTTAGGGGAATATCCAAAGAGGTGATACTGCTTTTTGACTCTGATAGTGCTGGTAAAAAGGCTATAATCAGATCTCTTCCCATCTTTATAAACGAGGCTATGGAGGCAAGAGTAGCGGAACTTCCAGAAGGGGAGGATCCGGATACCTTTATAAATAACCAGGGGCCTGAGGCATTAAGAAGGCTTTTAAAAGATTCAGCGCCCCTATGGGACTATTATATTGAAAATAGATATAGAGATTCTGAGCTCAATTTGAGGGATGAGATTGAGCTTATGGAAGAACTCTTTTCCATACTTAGCGAGGTGGAAAATGAGATAATAAGGTCTCAATACATAAAAAAGATCTGTAATGGACTTGGCATTGAAGAGAAAGACTTTAAGATAGAATATGGCAGATGGCTTAGAAAAAAGACATGGAAACAGAAGGATAGTGATGAGGATAGATTGGATATAAGATTAAGTGATGATTATTATATTATGGATATATCAATTCACTATCCCCAATATGTTGAGAGGCTTAAAAAGATGGACGTAATGGAATTGGTTACAGATCCTGCCCTTAAGACCATATTAAAAGGAATATGGAATGGGATAGAGGGTGGAAGAGATCCTGCAAATATGGTGGAAGATATCCCTGATGAAAAATGGAGAAATAGATTTAGAGAAGCATTGATACATGGTCCTATAATTAAGAGTGATGAGCTGAATCAGGCAATAAATGATTTTGAAAAAAAGGTGCTTAAGATAAAATTTTTAAGATCCCTTGAAGATGCAAAAAAAAGAGGTGATATAGAGCTTATAGATAGGCTCTTGAAGACAGGCCAATTTTCCCATTAGAAAATTTATAAGAGGGGGCAGAGGATTATGGATAAAGAGGAAAGTGAATTGAGGTTAAAGAAGCTAATAGATCATGGAAAAAGTAAAGGATATCTCACCTTTGATGAATTGAATGAAGATCTCCCAGACGATGAGATATCGTCTGAATACATTGACGATATCCTTATGACATTAGAGAAGATGGATATTATGGTCATTGATGAGGAAGAAAAGGATGAGATTGAAAAGATAAGGAAGAGAAAGAAGAGGGAAGAGGAAGAGCTCGTTATAGAAAATAAGCTATTTGCTGAAGATCTCTCTGATACAGGTGGTAGAGTATCTGATCCTGTTAAGATGTATCTTAAAGAGATGGGATGCATCTCTCTTTTAACAAGGGAAGGTGAGGTGGTATTGGCCAAGAGGATTGAGGAAGGAGAGCGGGATGCCTTAGACTGCCTTATTAAGGCAGGAGTAGGGATAGAATATATTATTGAATTGGGAGAGCGATTGGAAAAGGGGGAGATCAAGCTTAAGGATGTTATAAATGACCTTGAAGAGGATGAGAATTACTTGCAGATAGGAGAGAAGAAGGAATCCATCTTAAGGATAATAGATGAGATAAAACAGGTCTATGAACATATAAATATTCTCAGAAAAGAGAGGGCAAAGAAGAGGACCAAAGCACAGAGAAAGAGGGAATTGGCTGAAGAGATAGAAAGAGAAAAAGAGAAGATTAAGGGACTGATCTATTCCTTTAAGTTGGAAAAGAGACAACTGGATAAGATGTTTGAAAGATTTAAAGAGGTAGTGGACAGAATGGAAGATGCCAAGAGAAAACTGGCTTATTGTGCAAAAAGGTCTGATAATATGACTATAACAAGAATGAGGCAGTGTATTGCAGAAATACCTGAAGGAAGCCCTGATGACTATCTAATAAAGGATCTAAATCTTACCAAGGCTGAACTCATCACCCTATGTAAAGATGCAGAAGAGGCCAATAAGACCATAAAGGAGATAAGGCTCAGAACAGATATGTCTCATACCCAGCTAAGAAAGACCCTAATACGTATCGATACCAGCATGAAAAAGGCAAAGGATGCTAAAAGGCAGTTAATTGAATCCAATTTGAGGCTGGTGGTAAGCATTGCAAAGAAATACACAAATAGGGGACTCCAGTTTTTGGATCTCATCCAGGAAGGTAATATTGGATTAATGAAGGCGGTGGATAAGTTTGAATATCAGAGGGGATACAAATTTAGCACATATGCCACCTGGTGGATAAGGCAGGCCATAACACGGGCAATTGCGGATCAGGCACGAACCATCCGAATACCTGTCCATATGATAGAAACCATAAATAAGCTTATCCGCACCACACGTTATCTTGTTCAGGAATATGGTAGAGAGCCAACCCCTGAAGAGATTGCTGAAAGGATGGAATATCCTGTAGAGAAGGTCAGGAAGGTGCTAAAGATTGCAAAAGAGCCCATCTCATTGGAAACCCCCATTGGAGAAGAAGAAGACAGCCATCTGGGAGATTTTATTGAAGATAAAAAGATCACATCCCCTTCTGAAGCGGCATACAACAGTGACCTTGCAGAGCAGTTAAGAAAGATCCTGGCGACCCTCACCCCAAGGGAAGAGAAGGTGCTGAGGATGAGATTTGGGATAGGAGAGAAATCCGATCATACCCTGGAGGAGGTAGGCAGGGATTTCAACGTGACCAGAGAGAGAATCAGGCAGATTGAGGCAAAGGCCTTGAGAAAGCTCAGACACCCCAGCAGGGCAAAGAAATTGAAAAGTTTTCAGGACTTCTAATTTTACTGTTGACAAAATGAGAATTTATATAGAATCTTTAATATCTGAATGGGCCCATAGCTCAGCTGGCAGAGCCACCGGCTCATAACCGGTAGGTCCCTGGTTCGATCCCAGGTGGGCCCATCATAAATTAAGGTGAGATATTCAAGAAAGAATAGATATATATCCTAAAGTAAGGGAGGGGCGATGGCTCCTCCTCTTTATATTTTGAAAAACTGATGCATCTCCAGGATCTATTAGAAATACTGGATCAGTTTATTCCCTTTGAATATGCAGAAGAATGGGATAATCCTGGGCTTCAGGTTGGATCTCCTGCTTCTGTAATTAAAAAAATTATGATTGCCCTTGACCCTACCGCTGAGGCATTGAATCAGGCACTTGAAAAGGGATGTCAATTGATCCTGACCCATCACCCACTCATATTTAAGGCCTTATATAGGGTAGTGGATAACTCCTATCCTGGGGAGATTATCTATCAGGCAATAAAAAATGACATATCCATAGTCTCTATTCATACCAATTTAGATAATACCATAGAGGGCATAAATGGAACATTAGCAAAACTGTTAGGGCTAAGAGAGGTTAATATCCTAATTAAAAAAGAGGGAAAAGAGGGTGCGGGATTAGGTGTTATTGGAAATCTAAAGGAAGAGAGGGAGTTAGAGGAGCTGATTGAAGATGTCAAAATCAGGCTAAGAACCCACTATATTAGAGTGGCTGGCAAAGGGAAAAGGCATATCAGAGCGGTTGCCATAATAGGTGGATCAGGAGGAGGATTTATAAGGGAGGCCAAGGACAGAGGTGCAGATATCTTAATTACAGGTGATATAAAGTTTCATGATGCCCAATCTGCATATAGAATGGGTATATGGGCAATGGATGCAGGCCATTTTAATACAGAAAGGGCAGGCTTTTATGAATTTACTAAGAAGCTAAAAAGAATATTCATATCAAAGGGGTTTGATATTGATTTTGAATACTTGGAGGATAAAGACCCCTTTTCTTTTTATAGTTGAATGGTTATATTTCATTGTTTAGGAGGTTCTAAAAATTGAAAGAAAAATTGATTCCCCTAATCAGGCTTCAATTCTTTGATGATAGGATCCAAGAGATCCAGAAAGATATAGCAAAATGTCCGTTGGAGATTGAAAATTTGGAAAAAGAGTTAAAAGTAAAGGAGGAGGCATTTAGAGAGGATATAAAGAAACTTGAGGAGCTCAAAAAGAAGAGAAGGGAGATTGAAAGAGAGATTCAGGACCTTGAAGAAAAGATTAGAAAGAGTAATGATAAGCTTTCAAACGTAAAGACCAATAAGGAATATAGGGCAGCACTTCTTGAAATTGAAGAGCTTAAAAAACTCAAGTTTGAAACCGAAGACAATGTGCTTCAGATAATGGAAGAGATTGAAAACTTAGAGAAGATCTGTGATCAAAATAGGAGAAGATTTGAAGAGTTTAAAAAGGAGTATGAGCTTAAAAAGAAAGAGATAACAGCACGGATGAAGACTTTGAATGATGATCTAAATAAGTTGATTAAAAAGAGAGATGAATGTTCTTTGGAAGCGGATCCGGAGCTATTAAAAAGATATAATTTTTTGAAAGATAGGAAAGGTGGGAAGGCCATAAGTGCAGTGATAAAAGGGGTTTGCCAGAGCTGTAATATGGGAATACCTCCCCAGAGGTTTAATGAGCTCATTAAAGGAGAGAAGGTGCTTACTTGTCCAAACTGCGATAGGCTTATATACTGGGGAGATGATGAAGCACTCAATGATATTAAACAGGAACATGTATGTTAGAGCAGGACAGATGGCCGCTCCTTCCTGTTTAGGGAGGGGAGGAAAGTCCGGGCTCCATAGGACAGGGTGCTGGGTAACGCCCAGTCCTGGTGACAGGAGGAAAGTGCCACAGAAAATATACCGCCAGGCACCAAACTTCAGGATGATCATTCTTTTCTGGTTGAATATTCCATATGTGAGAACATATGGTATTAAACCAATGATCCCTCTGGAAGTTTGGTGCCTGGTAAGGGTGAAAAGGTGAGGTAAGAGCTCACCAGTCCTGATGGTGACATCAGGAGCTTGGCAAACCCCACCCGGAGCAAGACCAAATAGGGGAACGCTTGAGAGTGGTCCGCTCGAGTTCCCGGGTAGGTCGCATGAGCCTGGTGGTAACATCAGGCCCAGATAAATGGCCATCACCCCTTTATATTTTAAAGGGGGAACAGAACCCGGCTTACGGCCTGCTCTAACATACATAAATAAAAAAATGGGGAGAAGGAGTTATGTTTATCCTCTCTAACTTCTTAGTGGCACTTGCAAAGATCATAAATATAGTCCTCAGTCTCTATATGTGGATCATAATTGGAAGGGCAATCATCTCTTGGGTCAATCCAGATCCCTATAATCCAATTGTGAGATTTCTAAACTCTGTAACTGAACCTGTCCTATTCCCTATACGAAGAAGATTGCCTATATATTTTGGAGGAATAGATTTTTCTCCTGTAGTGGTAATACTTGCAATTGTATTTCTACAGAACTTTTTGGTTAAGACACTCATCCAGCTTGCCGCATCTATCGGTTGAGAGCTTTGAATTTTTCAAAGCTCTCAGAAAAAACTGTAATTATGGGTTATTTAAAGTTAATTTTGGGGGTTTGGTCTCCGACCCAGAGGGTCATTCGACCCGGAGGGGAGTGTAACCCCCAGTGTAAAAA
>CBFDUE010000109.1:0-6422 GCA_965613025.1 uncultured bacterium | reverse complement strand
ATCGTGGAAAGGTAAAGGAACCAGATTCTATATCCGTCTTCCACTTACCCTTGCCATAATTGACGGTATGATAACGAAAGTGGACGAAGAGAGATTCATTATCCCCACCTTGAATGTACAGGAGACCTTTAAACCTTCTAAGGAACACTATCATACCATTGAAAATAGAGGTGAGATGATAATGGTAAGAGACACACTACTTCCTTTAGTCCGATTAAAGAGGCTGCTGGGCTTGGATGGTGGAGGAAGAGCGGAAAACCCGTGGGATAAATTGATGGTAGTTGTTGAAAATCAACAAAGACGCATCTGCCTTATGGTGGATGAACTCTTGGGAAGAGAGGAGGTGGTCATAAAGAGCCTTGGAGGGTGGCTTAAAAATGTAAAAGGAATTGCAGGAGGTGCTATATTGGGAGATGGAAGAGTGGGGCTTATTTTGGATATTGCAGGAATATTTGATCTGGCCTTAGAGAGATAGTCATGGAACTGATAGTGGGTGTGGGAGATATGAAGGTCAGTAATCAACCAGAAGATGTGATAGTAACCTATTCATTAGGTAGCTGCATAGGGGTTGCCATCTACGATCCTGTAGCCCATGTAGGAGGGCTGTTACACTATATGCTGCCAGAGTCATCTCTTGATGGAAATAGGGCTAAAAGGAATCCATACATGTTCGGTGATACCGGTATTCCTGCTCTCTTTAAGAGCGCATATAAATTGGGGGCAAAGAAAAGCAGGGTAAAGGTTGTTGTGGCAGGAGGAGCCCAGATACTGGATCAAAAAGGTTTCTTCAATATCGGGAAAAGAAACTATCTGATCCTTAGAAAGCTATTTTGGAAAAATAATGTGATGATAGATTACGAAGATGTGGGTGGAACATATAATAGAACCATAAAGATGATCATTTCAGATGGGAGCATATGGATAAAAAAGGGAGGAGAAGAGTATAAAAGGATATGTTAAAGTTAGAAGAGATTGAAAAAAGGATAAAAAGGCTGAGGCCTTTTCCACCAGTTGCAAGCAGAATGATAGAGATTTTACACTCTAAGGAAAAGGATATTAAAGAGGTAGTAAGGCTAATAAGTTATGATCCTGCAATAACAGGAATGCTTTTGAGGATATGTAACTCGTCACTGTGGGGAAGGGCAAAAAAGATAGGTTCAGTAAGACAGGCGGTAGTTCAGTTAGGTATAGATAGGGTTTTGAATATAGTCTTAATGGAGTTTAGCTCATGGAATATGAAAGGATCGCAAAGTGGATATGATCTAAAAGAAAAGGAGCTTTGGAAACATTCCATATCTTCAGCTATTCTTTCTGAGCAGATATCAGAGATGACAGCTGCAGAAGAAGACTCTTTTATTTTTACAGCTTCATTACTAAAAGACATAGGCAAAGTAGTGCTTAATGATCTAATGGATGACTATCTGGAAAAGATCTTGGCCCTTGTAAAGAGTGGAGATAGATCCTTTATTGAGGCAGAAAGGGAGATCTTTGGTATAGATCATCCAACTTTGGGAGGTATGGTAGCAAGAAGTTGGAATCTGCCATCAAAGATGGTGTATCTAATCGAGAATCACCATAGTGAAGATCTAAGTTCTGATGATAAGTCCCTTTCCATTCTGCTTCTTTCAGACTATATATGTATGATGCTGGGGATAGGAGTGGGATTAGATGGGCTGGCCTACCGTTTTTATGAATATCAGTTAAGACGTCTAAATATAACACATAAAGATATTCCTGAGATCATGTTAAGGTTCTACGAAAAGATGGGTGAAATTGAAAAACTCATTAACCTCACATAGAGGGGATAAAAGATGTCTTTTAATGTATTAATAGTGGATGATTCTTCAGCAATGCGATCTATTATAAAAAAAGCCCTTAAGATCTCTGGCTTTGATGTGGGTCAGATCTTTGAAGCAGGGGATGGAAGTGAGGCATTGAGTGTGCTTGACACGAGTTGGGTTGATTTAGTTCTAACTGATATTAATATGCCCAATATGAATGGCCTTGAGCTAATTGATGAGATGAAAAAAGATGAATTAATGAAAGAGATTCCTGTTGTGATAATCAGCACAGAAGGTAGTGAAAAGAGGATAAAAGAGGCCAAGGAGAGAGGGGTTAAGGGATATATTAAGAAACCTTTTTTACCCTCAGATATAAAAAATATATTAAATGAGGTTATGGGAGTAGATAGACATGGAGAAGAAAAAATGGATTCAGGTGATGAAGAATTCGATTTCTGATGTATTTGAAAAGATGTTTTTTGAACTCGTCCAATTTATGGAATCTGATATCTCCGTGCAAGAATGGTTAAATAAACCTGATATAAAACAGACTTCCATATTAATTACTGGGCCACAGAATATTCAATTTAGTCTTTTTATCTCAAATGATGCCTTAAAAGAGCTTTCTATTGCATTTCTTGGAATAGAGGAAGATCAATTAGATACACAAAAAATAGATGATACATTTAAAGAGATTCTAAATATGATTACTGGAAGGACAATTTCACAGCTTGACAGTGAAGGACAATTTCACCTTGGAATTCCCCAGATAGAGACTGAAGTAAACATACCTCAAGATGGAGAGATTATCCTTTTTGAAACTGAAAAAGACCATATGGCCTTATGCATTACGTTTGAATAGATGAGGAAGATGAAAAAGGTATGGATAAAAAGATAAAGGTCTTAGTTGTTGATGATTCAGCTGTAGTCAGAAAGATATTTAAAGAGGAACTCTCTAAGGAAAAGGATATAGAGGTTGTGGGAACTGCTCCAGATCCCTATGTTGCACGAGACAAGATTGTGAAATTTAAACCTGATGTTATTACCCTTGATATAGAGATGCCACGGATGGATGGACTTACCTTTCTAAAAAAGCTTATGAAATACTACCCTCTTCCAGTAATAATAGTAAGCTCTCTTACAGAAAAGGGGAGTCAACTTGCTCTTGAAGCTCTTTCTCTTGGAGCAGTTGAGGTCATGTGTAAACCAGGATCTTCGTATTCAGTGGGAGAGATGTCGGTTCAATTGGCTGATAAGATAAGAGCTGCTGCAAGCATTAACCTGAAAGATAGATTTAGGCAGGAAGAGGTTCAGAAGAGCCCTGAGGCAAAGATAAAGACATATTCTCTGGCAGATACCACAAACAAGATAATTGCCATAGGTGCCTCTACTGGCGGAACTGAGGCTATAAGGGAAATTTTGGTAGAGATGCCTCCCAATAGTCCTGGAATTGTAATAGTTCAGCATATGCCTGCGAAATTTACAGCATCATTTGCAAAGAGACTAAATGAGTTGTGTCAGATTCAGGTAGATGAAGGACAAGATGGTGAATCTGTCGTAAATGGAAAGGCCTTAATCGCACCTGGTAATTACCATATGGTATTAAGGAGGAGTGGAGCCAGATATTATGTGCAGATAAGAGATGGTCCATTGGTGCACCATCAAAGACCCAGTGTGGATGTACTTTTTCATTCAGTGGCAGAATATGCTGGAAAAAACTCAATTGGAATCATATTGACAGGTATGGGAGCAGATGGAGCCAAGGGGCTACTTAAGATGAGGCAGGCAGGTGCTCATACCATAGCTCAGGACGAAAAAAGCTGTGTAGTATTTGGTATGCCAAAAGAGGCAATAAAGTGTGGTGCAGCAGAAAAGGTGGTTCCTTTGAAAGATATTGCACGAACTGCATTGGAATTGATCGCTAAAAAATAAAAGGGGGATATTATGGTAACGGAAAGAATGCTTACAAAAGAGGTTGAAAGAATAACTAATGGAAAACTCAATGAAGAAGAGATAAAGAGCCTTTGTAGCTTTATAGAAGAGATATCTGGGAATGGAGATAAAAGAAAAGAGGAATTTTTTAAGAGGCTTTCTTATGAGATGACAATGGAGATTAAGGGTCTTGCAAGCTTAATACTAAATTTCCGAAAGGAGTTAGAAGCAAAACTTGAGCCTGAGATCAATGCCATTGCCACCCATTGTATCCCAAAGGCAACTGATCAGCTTCAGGCAATAATAGAGGCAACGGAGATGGCCGCACAAAAGATTATGGATAACCTTGAAAGTATGCAGGATTCACTTGACAAGCTCCATAGCCAGATAGAGGAGATAAAGAGTATTAGGATAGGAGAAGATGGAAGTTGGGGGGAAAAGATAAAGAGATTTATTGATTTTATTAATAACCTGGAGCAAGATATTGAAAAATATAATAAATGGGTCTCAGATTCTTTTATCCAGATGAGTTTTCAGGATCTCACTGGTCAGAGGATAAAAAAGATAATTGAACTTGTAAATGAGATGGAAAAGAGGATACAAAAGATAGTGATATCTGTTGGGATAAAATTAAGTGAAAAGGAGAAGAATCCAGATTTAAGCTCTGATGAGATAGACAAGATGGTAGAGAAAAAGATTGAACTTGCAGGTCCACAGAAACCTGGTGAAGGGCTATCTCAAGAGGATATTGATGCCCTGCTTGCCAATCTCTAAGAAAGGGGGGATCTTATGGATCTCAATATGAAGGTATTGGTAGTGGATGACTTTGCAACAATGCGTAGGATATTAAAAAATGTCCTAAGACAGATAGGTTTTAAAAATATAAGTGAAGCTGAAAATGGTAGGGATGCTCTTTCGCAGTTGAAGAAAGAGAAATTTGATCTCATCTTATGCGATTGGAATATGCCAGAGATGTCAGGCCTGGAACTCCTTCAAGCCATTCGTGCAGATGATAATTTAAAGGATATTCCTTTTGTAATGGTAACAGCTGAAGCAAAAAAGGAAAATATTATAGAGGCAGTTAAGGCAGGCGTTGACAGTTATATAGTAAAACCATTTACAGCTGAGACCATAGGAGAAAAGCTTAAAAAGATATTTGGCTAAAATGGTCTTGCCATCCCTGCCCAATTAAGATATTTTCTGTCATAAAAATTTCTATAAGTTTATTATGTATAAACCTGTTGAGGAAAAGGGCAGAGTAGATCTGTATTCTAAAAACAGGGTATTAATCATAGATGATGACCCTGACATATGTAATGTCTTAAGAGAGATAATTCATGAGATGGGTCATAGATGTGATTTGGCACATTCCTTAAAAGAGGGGCTTTACAGAGCAAAAGTAGAAGAATTTGATGTTATTTTACTTGATTTAAGGCTTCCCGATGGAAATGGAATAGATATCCTCCCGGAACTTCGCTCTACACCTTCAAATCCAGAAGTAATAATTATTACTGGTTATGGCGATCCTGATGGGGCTGAGCTTGCAATAAAAAGTGGAATTTGGGACTATATTCAAAAACCATTCTCTTTAAAAACGATATCCTTGTCTTTAAAAAGGGTATTTCAGCATAGAAATGAAATAAAAAAGCACTCTTTTATAAAAAGACAGCTAAGATCAGAAGGTATAATAGGAAGTAGTCCTCAAATTAAGGCTTGTATTGATCTTCTTGCTCAGGCAGCTGAAAGAGATTCAAATGTATTAATTATGGGAGAGACTGGAACAGGAAAGGAGTTATTTGCCCGTGCAATACATATAAATAGCTTGCGTGGTGATAATAATTTTATAGTGGTTGATTGTGCAGCATTACCTGAGTCATTGGTAGAAAGTATCATTTTTGGACATGAAAAAGGTGCATTTACGGGGGCCGATAATGCAAAGGCAGGCCTTATAAAGCAGGCAGATAAAGGGACTCTATTTTTAGATGAGATAGGGGAACTCTCTCCTAAAATTCAAAAGAAATTTTTAAGGGTCCTTGAGTATAAGAAATTTAGAGCTATTGGTGGAGAAACTGAACTTGAGAGCGATTTTCGCCTTATATCTGCAACTAATAGGGATTTAGATGAGATGGTAGAAAAAGGTGAATTTAGAAAGGATCTACTTTTTAGATTAAGAGTATTTACTATCAGACTTCCAGCCCTAAGAGAGCACAGAGAAGACATCTTAGAGATAAGTAAATATCACCTTAAAAGATTATGTCAAAGGGAGAAGATCCCCCAGAAAGAGCTTTCAACAGATGTAATTGATATAATGATGCAATATAATTGGCCTGGAAATGTTAGAGAATTAATTAATGCTTTAGAAACCGCTATAGTTAATTCAAAATACGAAAGCACTATTTATCCTAAGCACTTACCGCAACATATAAGGTCTTATGTGTTAAGAAAAAATATAGGCATGGATAATTTAAAAAAATTACCCCCATATAAACAATACAAAAAGAATATTATTTATGATGCCACAAAGAGATATCTCATTGATCTTATTTCTCAATCAGGAGGGGATCTACAGAAGGCCTGTAATATTTCAGGATTATCTAAATCCAGATTATATGAGTTACTCAGACTCCATAATATTAAGTTCTGTCTCTTATACACATCTCCGAGCCCACGAGACTAGGCATGATCTCGTATGCCGTCTTCTGCTTGAAA
>CBFDUE010000108.1:0-6473 GCA_965613025.1 uncultured bacterium | reverse complement strand
TTTTCAAGCAGAAGACGGCATACGAGATCATGCCTAGTCTCGTGGGCTCGGAGATGTGTATAAGAGACAGATGGATGGTTCTATTGCAGATAAAATTATGCAAAGGATTAATGAGGCAAGTCTGCTTTATTACCGCCTGATCCTTATAGTAGGCCCTGCTGGAAGTGGTAAAACAAAAGCCTTACAGGAGGTGTCCTTTTTGACCTCTACCCCAATTATCAATGTTAACCTTGAACTATCTGGTCGGATGTTGGAGCTTACCAAAGCTCAAAGGGCCTTGCAATTACCTTATATTTTAAGCGAATTTGTGGATAGAGTCCAAGGTGATCTGATCCTGCTTGACAACATTGAGATCCTTTTTGATGTCCAATTGAAGCAGGACCCATTGCGTCTGCTTCAAGGATTATCTCGTAATAAGACAATAGTTGCCTCTTGGAATGGATACATTGAAGATGATCATATAGTCTATGCTGTTCCAGAACATCCGGAATATCGTCGTTATAAAATTAGTGATTTTCTGGTGGTCAGTCCAAATATCAAAATATGAAAGAAAAAAGCATAAGCTATAAGGGGCATATGTAATGAAATACCAGGATCTTATTCAGTTTGAACCGATTGAATCCACCATCCAGTTGCTTCATGGTAATCGGATGGAAAAGGCAAAAGAACATTTCCTTACTTATGTTATATCGGAAGAGATGGCCGAGAAATTGATCAACCTCGTTATACCTCAGCTCCAATGGGATCAACCTATGGACAATAAGGGCCTGCTTGTGGTGGGTAATTATGGAACAGGCAAGTCTCACCTGATGTCAGTGATCTGTAGCATCGCTGAGCACGCTGACCTGGTTCCCTCATTATCTAATGCTCAGGTGGCTGAAGCAGCTAAACAGATTGCCGGCAAGTTTAAGGTAATCCGCGCTGAACTTGGTTCAACCACAATGGATTTTAGAGAATTCATATGTTCTCAGTTGGAGCTTGCACTAAGCCAATGGGGTATAAATTATCATTTTCCTCCCCGTAACAAGATTCCTAATCATAAAGCTGCCTTTGAAGAGATGATGGCTGTGTTCCATCAGAAATATCCAGATCATGGCCTGCTCCTGGTTGTGGATGAGCTACTGGATTATCTCCGTTCCCGTAAAGATCAGGAACTAATTCTTGATCTCAATTTCCTGCGTGAGGTAGGAGAGGTCTGTAAGGATTTAAGATTCCGCTTCATGGCGGGTGTTCAGGAGGCAATCTTTGATAGTCCCCGTTTTGCCTTTGTAGCTGATAGCGTTCGCAGGGTTAAGGATCGCTTTGAGCAGATTCTTATTGCTCGTAAGGATGTCAAATTTGTTGTCTCCGAACGCTTGCTTAAGAAGACAGGTGAGCAAATGGCTAAAATCCGTAAGTACCTTATGCCATTTGCCAAGTTTTACAGTCGCATGAACGAGCGAATGGACGAATTCGTCCGTCTCTTCCCTGTTCATCCTGACTACATTGATATTTTTGATCAGATTAGGGCAGCTGAAAAACGCGAGATTCTCAGGACCCTCTCTCATGCCATGAAAAAGCTGTTAGACAAAGAGGTTCCCAAAGACTATCCAGGTCTTATTGCGTATGACAGCTATTGGACAAACTTGAGGGAGAATCCATCCTTCCGAGCTATTCCTGACATCAAGGCTGTGATTGATTGCTCTCAGGTGCTGGAATCACGAATTGAGCAGGCTTTTACTCGTCCTATATATAAGCCTATGGCACTTCGTATCATTCATGCGCTCTCTGTCCACAGGCTGACTACTGGAGACATCTACGCACCTTTGGGGGCCACTGCAGAAGAGCTTCGCGATACACTCTGCCTCTATCAATCTGGCATTGAGGACCTTGGCGGAGATCCAGCTGAGGATCTCCTTTCTCAGGTAGAAACTGTCTTGCGAGAGATCCACAGGACTGTAAGTGGGAAATTTATCAGCTTTAATCCGGACAATCGCCAATATTTTCTTGATCTTAAAAAGCTTGAAGATGTTGATGCTATTATTGAAGAGAGGTCTAAAAGTCTTGATGCATCTCAATTAGATCGTTATTACTATGAAGCACTAAAAAGAGTTATGGAATGTACTGATCAGACCTATGTTACAGGCTACAAGATCTGGGAGCATGAAATTGAATGGCTGGAGCGCAAAGCGGCAAGACAAGGTTATCTATTCTTTGGCTCTCCTAATGAACGCTCAACAGCTGTTCCCCCTCGAGATTTCTATATTTACTTTATTCAGCCCTTTGACCCACCACAATTTAAGGATGAGAAGAAAAGTGATGAAATAATGTTCCGTTTAAAAGGTATAGACAAAGAGTTTCAAACCACTTTAAAATTTTATGCGGCTTCAGTTGAATTAGCCTCCACTCGTTCAAGTCAGGAACGAAAACCATATGAGCATAAGGCAGAGGGATATTTAAGAATTTTAGTTGAATGGATTAGGAGGCACATGACTGATGCCTTTAAGGTAACCTATCAGGGACGCACAAAGTCCTTATTAGAATGGACTAAAGGCAAATCTATTCGTGATCTGTCTGGAATCGCATCTTATGAGCGCATCAATTTCCGCGATTTTGTAAACACAATTGCTGCTGTTATCCTATCTGCTCATTTTCAAGACCAGGCACCTGAATACCCTTACTTCCCAGTGCTTATTACAAGCCAAAACCGCAAACAGGCAGCACAGGACGCCTTGCGGGCAATAGCAGGACAGAGTCGCACCAAGCAGGCAACCGCTGTACTTGATGCACTTGAACTCTTAGATGGTGATCGGCTTGATCCATATAATTCAAAATATGCCAAATATATTCTAAATATCCTTAAGAAAAAAGGGGCTGGCCAGGTTGTTAATCGCTCTGAATTAATTCAGGAAATTTATGGGGTTGAATACTTTGCACCAGAAAAAGGCTTCCGTTTAGAACCTGAGTGGGTTATTGTAGTTATCTCTGCACTGATCTACTTGGGCGAATTGGTTCTCTCAATCCCTGGTAAGAAATTTGATGCAACAGGCTTGCCTCAGTTAGCTGCAACGCCTATTGATGAGCTGATATATTTCAAACATATTGAAAAGCCCAAAGAATGGAATCTACCTGCCTTAAGAGCACTCTTTGAATTGCTTGGACTTACTCCAGGTATGGCACAGCTTATCACCCAGGGGAAGGAAGAGCCTGTAAAGGAGATGCAATCACGGATTGCCAATCTGATTGACCGTATTTTATTTGCACAGCAGGCCTTACAGCAAGGAATTATTTTCTGGGGCAAGAACCTTATTGATGAACCAGCATTTAGCATTCAGTCATCAACATTGGAACGTTTAAAAGGTTTTCTCGAAAGCCTTCAGACATTCAATCTGCCTGGAAAGCTCAAGAACTTTCGCTACAACACAGAAGAGGTGAGAAGTCATGAAAAAGACCTTAAGACCTTAGAAGAGATTGAGTCCTTGCAAGAGCTAATAAATGAACTTGGCCCAATAGCCTCGTATCTCTCAACTGCTGAGGCAGTGCTACCTGCAGACCACGAATGGATTCAGAAAGTGCGCAGTGTGCGATCCGAGGTATTCAAGTCATTAGCAAATAAATTCACTTTGAACCACTCACTTCGCAATAAAATTCGTCAGAAATTAATAGATTTAAAAAAGGCCTATGTGCAAATCTATCTTGCCCTCCACACTAAGGCACGACTGGGTATAAACGATGATAAACGCAAAGAACAGCTCCTGAAAGATGAGCGCTTAGAGATCCTAAAAAAGCTTGCCACCATTGATCTCATGCCAAGACAGCAGTTAACTGATTTCCAAAACCGCTTAGCAAGCCTAAAGAGTTGCTTTGCACTAACTGACAAAAATCTTAACATATCACCAGTCTGCCCTCACTGTTCCTATCAGCCAGCAAGTGAAGCTCTTTCTGCACCTGCTTCAACCATACTTAATAGCCTTGAGGATGAACTTGATATGCTTCTTGATGACTGGACTCAGACACTACTTTCTAACCTGGAAGATCCTACTACCCGTGACAACCTTGAATTACTCAGGCCAGAAGAAAGATCATTGGTGGATGCATTTCTTAAAGAACGAAAATTGCCCGACAAGTTGAGTCAGGATTTTATCCATGCCCTTAAGGATGTTCTTTCAGGTCTGGTCAAGATCACGATGAAGACCAGTGAGCTTCGTAAAGCCCTGCTTTCTGGTGGATCACCTGTAACACCTGAGGAGATGAAAAAACGCTTTGAGGAATACCTCAATAAGATTATAAAGGGCTATGAGCAGGATAAAGTAAGGATTATTTTGGAGTAGCTATGCGAAATCCTTCTGAGATAAATGATGCTAGGGAAATCCTGAGCCAAATGGAGCTTCAATTTGGCTATTTGGAACGGGGAGGAACAGGGAAGGGAACTTATTGGATTTTACGCCATGATTTACATCGGCGTCTTTCTCTCTCTGGTCATCCAGAACGGGATCGCAGAATAGAGTGGGAAGCTGCCAAAACCAGAGTATTGAGTATTCTTAAACAGCGGGCAAAGCGGGGAGAGCCAGGACTCAAAAATTCTGAGGTGCGACAAATCACTCATTATAACCGACAGCAGGTAAACCGGCTTATTCATGAGCTTAAGAAAGAAGGTTATGTTATAATTGAGGGACATGGTAGGGGAGCAAGATATCGGTATGTTCAAAAGAATTTGGAGTAAATGTATATTTGAAATGTTATTTGATACATTTATGGGAATAAATGTATCAAGAAATGTATATTAAACATTTATTTTGTCATTTATTTTGCATGTATTGAAGTCAATATAATGTAACATACTGGATATTGTAGGGAAATTAAGCGATGACAAAAAGAGAAAGAACCCAAAATATGTTTGAAGAAAAGATAGTTCCTGCTGAATCAGGATCTGGGAAGCTCTTTGATATACATTATGAACCAAGGAATAAAGAGTCAGTTGAGTGTTTGGGAATTACATTCAGCTCTGATCAAGAACGCCGTAACCACTTCTTGAAAAAATTACGCGAAGGGCTGGAGGAACTCTTTGCCAAGCTTGGCGGTGTGCCATTTACTACCGTAGAAGATGCAGTTGCCCTGATGAAATCAGTTAAAAAATGGCCGATGGGGGATGAAACGCGCCTCCGTGAGCTTGCAGAGCATATGCGAGAGGAACATCGCAAGGAACCAGAAAAAGATCTTTTGCAACTATGGAAAGATCAGGTCGGCTTCCCTCACGGAGAAATTGATGACATCCTGAACCTCTCCGATCCACCATATTACACAGCATGTCCAAACCCCTTTATAGCAGATTTTATTAGGCATTATGGCAAGACCTATAATCCTGATACAGACAGCTATCACCGTGAGCCCTTTGCAGCAGATGTAAGCGAAGGGAAAAATGATCCCATATACAATGCCCATTCCTATCATACTAAGGTGCCCCACAAGGCAATTATGCGTTATATCTTACACTATACTGAGCCAGGGGATTTGGTATTTGATGGTTTTTGTGGAACAGGGATGACTGGGGTTGCAGCACAACTTTGTGGAGACCGCAAGACAGTGGAATCGCTTGGCTACAGGGTGGATAATCAAGGCATCATCTACCAGCAGGAAACTGATGAAGACGGAAATACAGTCTGGAAGCCCTTTTCCAGACTTGGAGCACGGCAGGCCATACTGAATGATCTGTCTCCTGCGGCCACCTTCATTGCCTACAACTACAACACACCAGTGGATGTGCATGCATTTGAGCGCGAGGCAAAACGCATCCTGAAAGAGGTAGAAGAGGAATGTGGTTGGATGTATGCAACACTTGCCAATCCTGTGAATGGTGAACCAGAAGAATGGGCAGTGAAGTTGCACACCTGCAAGACTGCGAATGAAATCCGAAAGCTCCTCAAATCTAATTCAGACTGGGGCAGGATCAACTATACTGTTTGGTCCGATGTCTTCATCTGCCCTGAGTGCACCCAGGAGGTGGTCTTTTGGGAAGCAGCGGTAGATAAGGATGCTGGCAAGGTGCACAAGGAGTTTCCATGTCCGCATTGCGGGGCAATACTAACCAAAAGGAACATGGAAAGGGCGTGGGTTACAAAATACGATAAAGCAATAGGTGAAACTATCCGCCAGGCAAAACAGGTGCCTGTGCTTATTAACTATAGCATTGGCAAAAAGCGGTATGAAAAGATACCAGATGCCTTTGATCTGGCGCTGATTGAAAAGATTGAGCAACTGGACATTCCTTACTGGTTTCCCACTGACCGTATGCCAGAGGGTTACAATACTGAACAGCCTAAAATATCCCATGGCCTTACCCATGTGCATCACTTCTATACAAAACGGAATTTGTGGGTGTTGGGAATTTTTTACAAAGCCACAGACCAATTAGCAAAAGAATTAAAAAAGATTGCCCAATTTTTTATTCAATACGCTTGTCTTGGATTTTCAAAAATATCACGCTATGTTCCTAC
>CBFDUE010000107.1:0-6529 GCA_965613025.1 uncultured bacterium | reverse complement strand
TAAAATAATACATCTTTAACTTTTTTCTACAAAATATGCATTTAGATTGCTTAATTAAGAGTTTTTTATAAAATTAATAATCTCTTGTATTGGCGTTCCTGGCCCAAAAACTTTTTTTACTCCTAATTTTTCAAGAGAAGGTCTGTCACGCTCAGGTATTATCCCACCAAAGATTATTTTGATGTTTGTTGCATTTCTATCTTTTAGGGCTTTCCTAAGATCCTCAGCAATTAATATTTGTCCTCCATCTAATACACTGATACCAATAAAATCCACACCCTCTTGAACGGCGGTATTAACAACGCTTTCCACTGTCTGAAAAAGTCCTAAATAAACAACCTCAATACCACTATCACTGAGTTTTTTAGCCAGAATTTTTAGCCCTCTATCATGACCATCTAACCCTATTTTTGATAGTAAAATCCTTTTCCTCCTTTCCATATTATTTTTCCTTGCCTCCTATTAAGATGCCAAAATATTTTGGGGCTCATATATACCAAAAACACTTTTTAAAACTTCCATCATTTCTCCTAAGGTTGCACGTGCCTTTGCTGCCTCTACAAATATAGGCATCAGACTTTCATCTCCAGAAGCAGCTTTTCTTAAATAATCTAAAATCTCTTTTACTTTTTTATTATTTCTATTTTTTCGCAATTTTCGAAGTCTCTCACACGCTATATCTCTTACACGGGGGTTATATTCAAATGGGGTAATAGGAATATCTTCCTTTTCAATGTACTTATTTACCCCAACAATAATTCTCTTTTTCTCTTCGATTTCATTCTGATATTTTAAAGCAGAAATTGCCAATTCCTTTTCAATAAATCCAGTTTTCAATGCTACCATGTATCCTCCTATTTCTTCTATCTTATTAAGATATTCCCATATCTTTTTCTCCATTTCACATGTAAGATATTCAACATAGTATGAGCCACCTAAGGGATCTACCACATTGGTCAAGCCGGTTTCATGCTCAATAATTTTTTGTGTTTTCACAGCTATACGAACAGCTTGTTCTGTTGGTATTGATATTGCTTCATCATAAGAGTTTGTGGACATGCTTTGGACTCCAGCCATGACCGCCCCCAGA
Source organism: uncultured bacterium (assembly GCA_965613025.1). Classification (GTDB taxonomy): domain Bacteria; phylum Desulfobacterota; class DSM-4660; order Desulfatiglandales; family JALVMZ01; genus CAYTXJ01. The sequence goes on along the minus strand of CBFDUE010000107.1, from coordinate 5,439 downwards.
GCCTGTATTGCAACACGCGCAATATTATTCAGAGGTTCTTGTGCAGTTAGGGTACATCCTGATGTTTGGAGATGAATCTTCATTCTATATGAACGTGGATTTTTGGCTCTAAATCTTTCTTTTATAATATTTGCCCATATTTTTCTTCCTGCTCTTATTTTAGCGATCTCTTCAAAGAAATCATTGTGAAAACTAATAAAGAAGTTAAAATTAGGGACAACTTCATCAACTTCCGCACCCATTGACTGACAAGCCTTTATTACCTCAAATGTTGGTGCAATGGCAAATGCCATCTCCTGGGCTGCGGTAGCTCCTCCTTCTCGAATATCATAACCATTTACACTATATGTATTAAAGTTAGGAACTTCTTTAGCAGCCCACGTAATACAATCTGCTGCTACTCGTAGGGCATGTTCAGGAGGAAAGGTAAGGGTGGTTCCTGTAAAATAACGTCGCCACGGACTATTACAGACAATTCCTCTAAGTTTTTTCCTTGGGACCCCTAATTCATCTGCAAGAGCAACATAAATTGCCAGAATAATTGGTCCGGGTGTGTCGACAATAAATCCAACATTGAGATTATCTAATTCGAATCCATCAAATAGAATTTTAGCGTCTTCTATTGAATTGATGAAGATACCGCCGATTCCAACTTCATATTTTGCCAATGGATGATCACAGTCATAACCATTTTGACATGGATTATCAAATGCAAAATTTATTGAATCCCTACCTTCGTAACCAGATACCCCTTTTTCTTTTAGATATTTCTGCCTTTGATTTGCCTCCTCTGGAAGTCCATACCCACTTATCAAAGAATTTTGCCAAACAAACTTTCTGTAGCCAGTAGGGAAAATACCTCTTTTAAACGGGTATTGACCTGGATCACCAGACTCTTTTTCATAGTCAAAATTTTTAATATCATCTGGACCATAAAAAACCTTTAATGGAATACCTGACGTTGTATATCTTATATCTTCTTCCGATTCTTTATTTTGCCTCTCCATTAGATCCTCCTTCTTAACAATTTGATTGTAAGTTCTCCCAGATAATAGAATATCCTTGCCCCCTTCCAACACACATGGTAGTGAGACCATATCTTGCATTGGGATTTTCTTTGAACAACCCAGCAAGGAATGCCACGAGCCTCGGTCCTGATGCAGCGAGTGGATGTCCATAGGCAATGGCACCTCCCCATATATTTACACGCGTGTCGTTCCATTCCATCCCAAGCCTATCTAAACAGTAAAGACACTGAACAGCAAATGCCTCATTTAGTTCAATTATATCAATATCATCCATGCTAAGTCCTGCCTTCTTTAAAACCTTCTTGGTCGCCGGAACAGGTGCGGTTCCCATTATAGTTGGATCCACTGCTGCTACTGCAGTAGCAACCCATCTCATCTTGGGTTGGAGGCCTAATTCTTTTGCCTTTCTTTCACTCATAAGCAACACCGCTGCCGCACCATCATTAAGTCCTGATGCATTTCCTGCAGTAACTTTTCCATTTTCTTTAAAGGGGGTTCGCAATGTGGCCAAGGCCTCCATTGACGTATCCGGTCTTGGCTGTTGATCTTTATCAGCAATGATCCGTGTTCCATCTGCAAGCTCAACCTCAATAGGTATTATCATCTGCTTCATCTTACCTGCCTTTATTGCTCTATCTGCCTTTCTCTGGGATTCCAAGGCATATCTATCAGCCATCTCTTTTGTAAATTCAGGAAACCGGTCATGAATATTTTCAGCGGTCAATCCCATAACGAATGCCGAAGGCCCTCCCATTACCTCTTCTGCCCTTGGATGAGGATCTCGCATATATCCCATGGGTAGATGACCCATGTGTTCAACTCCACCAGCAATTATGCAATCTGCCATTCCAGTTGCTATATAACTGATTCCAAAACCAATTGCAGTAAGTCCACTTGCACACATCCTGTCAATAGAACACCCAGGAATCTCATGTCCCCATCCTGCCAACATAGAGATCATCCTGCCCAGAGTCCCCCCCTGCTCCTTAATCTGATTGGTGGCACCCCAGATAATATCCTCCACCATGGAGTGCTCTACTGGTCTGTTTCTTTCAATCAGGGCATTTAGTAAAGGCACACAGAGATCTTCCGCCCGGGTCTTCCAAAAAATTCCCTTTTCACCAGCCTTTCCAAATGCAGTTCTAACTGCATCTATTACAACCACATCATTTATTCCCTTATTCATCAGCCCCCTCCTTTTTCATCTGCCTTTATATACAGGTTTGCGTTTTTCTAAAAAGGCCCTTGCTCCTTCCTTTACATCTTCAGAACCAGCCAAAGAGGACCATATGTCACTCTCTAACTCCAAACCCTGTTCCAATGTCAGATCACGATTTCTGTTTAAAACCTTCTTGGCAGCAATGATTCCAAGAGGACCCTTCTGAGCTATCTTATAGGCAAGGGCCTTACATTTATCCAACACCTGTCCCTGAGGAACAACCTTCTCCACGAGACCAATTTTCAAAGCATCTTGAGCATCGATCATCTCACCAGTAAAGACGAGTTCCTTAAGTTTACCTATACCAAGATAATAAAGTGCCCGCTTGGTGCCACTATTTCCAGGGAAAATAGAGAGATTGACCTCTGGAAAACCAAACTTTGACTCTTCTTCGGCATAACGTATATCGCATGAAAGGGCCAATTCAAGCCCCGCCCCTAAACAATACCCCTTAATCGCTGCAATAACGGGCCATTGAAAATTCTCCACCTTTGAAAAGATTCTATATGTCATACTAAGCCTTCTCTTAGCCTTTTCAGGGGTGTCATCTAAAAAGACCTTAATATCTGCTCCTGCTACAAATGCCTTATCCCCGGCACCTCTCAAGATAACAGCTCTTATATCTTCCCTCTGCTCATCTAACTCATCAAACACCTGTTCCAGCTCTTTTCTCGTGAAAACATCAAGGGCATTCATTGGAGGATGATCAATCGTAACAATAGCTATCTTCTCTTCAATGCTATAATAAACAGAACCCTTTGACATCTAACCTCCTATCTTTTTCCCATTCTTATCATATTTATACCAACCTCTACCTGTCTTTCGTCCTAAATGCCCAGCAGTAACTTTTCTTCTGAGAAGTTGTGGAGGATAATACCTGAGATCCTTCGTCTCATTATAGATTGCCATCAATGCATTATAACTTACATCAAGTCCAACCAGATCCCCTGTCTCAAAGGGCCCCATCCTTCTTCCAAATGCCAATTTAACTCCTTTATCAATTTCCTCCACATTTCCAATACCCTGCTCAACAAGACGAATCGCCTCTACATAGCTGATAAGATTAATCCTGTTAAGTAAAAAACCAGGGACATCACTATGAACCACAACAGGCTCTTTTTCTAAGAATTTTACAAATTCAATTGCACTATTAAGTGTCTGCTCAGATGTGGAAATCCCTCTTACCACCTCAACTACATCCATCATTGGAACCGGATTAAAAAAATGAAGTCCTACAACATTTTCGGGTCTATTAGTAGCAGAGGCAAGCTCAGTAATAGGAATTGCTGATGTATTGCTTGCAAGTAGCGTATCATTACTCACTATCTCATCTAATCTCTTAAAAACCTCAAGCTTTATATCCAATTTTTCAAACACAGCCTCTATTACAATATCTGCCTCCACCTTTTCTTTTAACTCTGTAACAGATTTTATCCTTTTAATTATAGTATCCTTATCTTCCTTTAGCTTTCCCTTCTGTATAAATTTACCCACAGACCATGAAATACTATCTAATGCCCTTTTAAGTATATCCTCCTTAAGATCGTATAATAGGACTTCCATACCTTTCTGCGCACATACCTGTGCGATACCACTTCCCATTGTTCCGCCACCAACTACAAGAATCTTTTTAAACTCCATATTTCCTCCCTAATAATCTTTAAATTCTATCGTCTTCCAATCCCTAACTCTCTTGCTACTGTAAGAAGATTAATCTCAGTTGTGCCCTCAGTAATATTTAGCATCTTAGCATCTCTCCACAATCTTTCAATCGGATATTCCCTCATATATCCATATCCTCCAAATATACTTAAGGCATCCAGCATAACCTGCTGAACCAGCTCACAGGTAAACACCTTAACCATTGAAGCCTCTTTCATACATTTTCTGCCCTGATCGTAAAGCCATGCTGCCTTATAGGTAAATGTTCGCATTACCTCTACACTGATTGCGATATTTGCCAATTTAAACTTTATTGCCTGAAATTGGGCAATATGTCGTCCAAATTGAACTCTTTCATGAGCATATCTAAATGCAAGGTCATAGGCCGCCTGAGCAAGTCCTGTGGCTCTCGCCCCATAAGATATTCTACCTGGCTCTAAGGTGGCCAATATCTGCTTTAGCCCTTCCCCCTCTTTTCCAATCAGATTTTCAGGAGGAACCTCTACATCTTCAAATGTAAGTTCAGCAGTCTCATGAGATCTATTTCCTACCTTTTTTAATTTGCTCGCACTAAATCCTTTCATACCTTTTTCCACAATGAGTAAACTGATACCTTCCCCCCGCCTTTTTACCTCCTTAGGATCAGTGGTATAACATGCAACTGGAACAAAATCACAAAATGTGCCGTTACTTATAAACATCTTACTCCCATTAATAACATATTTTCCATTTTTCTTAACGGCTTTTGTCTTCATTGCTAAGGCATCTGAACCTGCATCAGGTTCTGTTAAGGCAAAGGCAGCTATCTTTTCCCCTTTAATTGCAGGGACAAGAAATCTCTGTTTTTGCTCCTCTGTTCCAAATTCAAATATCGCTCTTGTTCCCAAACCTGAATGGGTTGTGGTAACTGCCCCAGCAATCCCTGCACATACCCTATTTAACTCTTCTATCAAAATACATTCAGTAACTTTGTCCGCCCCTGCACCCCCATATTTTTCAGGATAGGTTATACCAAGATAACCGAGTTTCCCCATCTTAGGGAATATCTCCAGAGGGGTTGTCTCAGTCTCTTCAGCCTCTTCCACCAATGGTGCTATCTCAGTTTCAGCAAATTCACGTATCTGATCCCTGAAGATCTTCTGCTCTTCTGTTAATTCAAAATCCATTTATTCTTCCCCTTTTAAAATTATTATATCACTAAACCGGGCGATTTCCTTGCTTCCGGTTGGGTCGTGGGCTTACCCTACTGTTTTTAATAGTTCTTCCAATTTTTAAAGCTCGGATTATGGTTTCTCTTGTGCGCCTTGGATCAATAATATCATCAAAAAAATTCCATCGAAGATTAGATGCCGTTCTTAATGGATCTACATATTCATCAAAATATTCTCTCTTTTTCTTCTCCGCAAAAGCTAATCGTTCTTCTGTAGTGGATAATTCTTTAATCTTGCGATTATATATTATAGCTGTCTCTTATACACATCTCCGAGCCCACGAGACTAGGCATGATCTCGTATGCCGTCTTCTGCTTGA
>CBFDUE010000106.1:0-6608 GCA_965613025.1 uncultured bacterium | reverse complement strand
TATTGAACAGCTTATAACAGGTCAAGCCTCTTTTATAGAGCCACTTTTTGAACTTGGGTTTTCACAAAGAGAGATTAATAGAAAAGGCTCCTGTAAAATGGCAAGGGAGCTTTTTGGGTTGGGTGAAAAACTTATTTTATATGATCTTACCATTGAAGAAACTCAGTAAACCCCAAATTACACAGATTTACAATGCATTGGGAGTCTTACTTAGATCTCTACATCCTATTAAAGAGATTAGATAAATAAGATCTGTAGTGTCGAAAATGAAATCAACTTCTAATAATTTCAACTGACACGGTGCTTTTTCATAGGTGGGTTAATGAAGTTGTTTGGGATCTATTTAGGCGCAGGTTTTAATTTTTTGATACCCTTAAAGAGAAGATATTGCAGTAGGTGGTTCTCCTTCATCGAGATCAGCCCATCTGCTTGGGAGGTTGAGGGAACCCTGGGATTTTCATACGTAGACAGCTGTTGGGATCAGCTCTTTCCCGGAGAACTCTCTTTCCTGATCAAGGCCCTAATCTCTTTTTTATCAATCTTTCCGACGCTAGTCTTGGGGATCTCATCCACCATGTAGATCCTGTCAGGAATGGCCCAGCGAGGTATAATCCCCTTCTCCACAAAGCCTCTAATGAAGCCCTTGAGCTCTTCCTCTGAAAGGAGCCCCTTTCCTTCAGCCTTAGGAACCACAAATGCCACGGGTCTTTCGCCCCATTTTTCATGAGGCACGCCCACAACTGCCGCCTCAGAAACACGGGGGTGTTCTACAATGATCCTTTCAAGCTCAAGAGAAGAGATCCATTCGCCACCGCTTTTTATCACATCCTTTAGTCTGTCCACGATGAGTATATAGCCTTCAGGGTCAATGGTGGCTACATCCCCAGTGTGGAGCCATCCATCCCTCCAGAGCTCCTCTGAACGCTCTACCTCCTTGTGATATCCCTGAGTGAGCCATGGCGCCCTTACAAGGAGCTCACCGCGACTCTTTCCATCCCGGGGAAGCTCCTGTCCTCTTTCGTCCTCGAGCCTGAAGGCCACAAGGGGGATGGGAAAACCCGCTTTGGTCCTGATATTTAGTTTTCTTTCCTCATCCCATTGGAGCATATGAGGCTTGAAGTTTGCAAGGCTAAGAACAGGACAAGTCTCAGAGAGCCCATAACCCCCTATGACCTCAATGCCAATCTCAAGTGCCTTGCGGGCAAGGGCCCTTGGAAGTGCACTCCCCCCCACATTTATCCTCCAGCCTGAGAGATCCACCTCCCTGGCAAGAGGATGTTCCAAGATCATCTGTAAAATGGTGGGCACACAATGGCTGAAGCTCACCCTTTCTCTTTCTCTAAGTCTCAGGATCAACTCAGGTTCGTATCTTCCCGGATATACCTGCTTGAGTCCAAGGAGGGTGGCCACATAAGGCATCCCCCAGGCATGCACATGAAACATAGGTGTAAGGGGCATATAGACATCCCCTGAGCGAAGGCCTATGCCGTGAAAGCCTCCAAGGGCAATAGCCACAGACAGTGTGTGCAATACAAGATGCCTATGGCTAAAATAGACACCCTTAGGAGGACCCGTTGTCCCTGTCGTGTAGAATATGGTGGCTTGAATTTCCTCGGGGAACTCAGGAAACTCATACTCTTCCGACGCCCCTGAAAGGAGTTCCTCATACTCTCCCAAAAGGGAAAGAGAGCTCTTCTTTAAAGGGCCTGGATTATCTTTTAGAAGAACATAGCCTTTTATAGTCTTGAGCCTTTCCTTTAGCCCCTCAAGCAAGGAAACAAAATCCTCATGCACCAGCACAATTCTGTCCTCTGCATGGTTCATGGTGTAGAGGATCTGCTCGGGGGAAAGCCTTACATTTACCGTGTGAAGCACAGCTCCCATCATTGGCACAGCATAAAAGCACTCCAGATATCTGTGTGAGTCCCAATCAAGCACAGCCACCACATCCCCTGCACCCACCCCCAGGGAGGAAAGGACTGAAGCAAGCTTGTTAATCCTCCTGTAAAGCTCTCTATAGGTGTGGCGTACATCACCTCTGTAAACTATCTCCTGATCAGAGGCCCAGTAAATGGGGGTATTGAGCAGGTGCTTTATCAGGAGGGGATATCCATATGCTGACTGAGTCCTTCTGATAGGCTTAGGTTTCTTCATGATGAACACCTCTTATTAGGGTTTTTGCTTTTCTGGTCTGAGTCCAAAAAAGGAGATTAAGCCCCACTATAATCCCTCCTGCCACCACATTCCATAGGGGCTTCGTAGGGATTGTAAATGGGATACACGCAAGAAGGAATATCCTCTCATACCATTTAAGCTCCCTGAAGGCGTATCCACACGCCCCTACGGCCAGCGCCCAGATTCCCACAAAGGAAGCGGTCAACCCCATAACAATTTCCTGGATATTACCGAAAAGTAGCATGATTTCAGGACGATAGATTAAGTAATATGGCACCACAAACTTGGCGATTCCTATTCGGAATCCCACAAGAGAGGTCTTGAAGGGATCTGTCTCTGCAATTGCAGCGGCAGTGTATCCTGCAAGGGCGACTGGAGGGGTGATGGTAGAGATCACAGCGAAGTAAAACACGAACATGTGTGCTGCAAGCTCCGGCACCCCCATCTTAGCCAAGGCAGGGGCTACTATAATCGCCACCAGAAGATAAGCGGCAGTAGTCGTGATTCCCATACCCAGAATGATAGAGGCGCACATGGCCAGTATCAGCAAGACAGGGATATTCCCCCCAGCTATGTCAACGAGCAGATACGATATCTTAAGGCCCAGCCCCGTAAGGGTCAGCACCCCCACAATAATTCCCGAGCATGCACAGGCTGCAACAATGGGAAGCACGGCTCTGGCTCCCTCATCCAGGGCAGAAAGAATCTTCCTCAGCCCCATGCGTGTCTCCCTCTGCAGGGCGCTCACAATCACTACCGAAGCAATGGAATAAAACCCTGCCTTCATAGCCGTGTATCCCATAAGGAGCATTGCCACCAGAACACCGACCGGGAGTACAAGGTGCCCCCTTTTTTTCAGCACAGGCCACAGCCTTGGAATCTGATCTCTTGAAAGGCCCTTGATCCCGTATCGTTCTGATTCAAAGTGAACTATGATGAACACACTCAAAAAGGAAAGCACCGCCGGCACCAATGCGGCCACGCAGATCCGAATATAGGGATTGCCCGTAATGCTTGCAATGATAAATGCCGCAGCTCCCATAAGGGGTGGCATGATCTGCCCGCCAGTGGAGGCCGTGCCCTCAATGCCCCCCGCCACTACAGCCGGGAAACCCATTTTCTTCATCAGGGGGATTGTAACCGATCCAGTAGTTGCTACATTGGCTACAGCACTTCCCGAAATGGATCCCATGGCCGCACTGGCAACAACGGAGATCTTAGCAGGCCCACCCGTCATTCCACCTGCTACGGCTGTAGCTGCCTCCATGAAGAAGTTTCCCACGCCGGAGCGAATCAAAAAGGAGGCGAATATCACAAATACAGCAATGAAGGTGGCAGATACCCCCAAGGGAATAGTAAATATCCCCTCTGTGCTCAGATACTCATAGGAGATAAACCTTGAGAGATCCACACCAGCATGTTTCAAATATGGGATCGGGATATATGGCCCCAAAAAGGCATAGGCTATAAAGATCACGGTTATTATGGGTAGAGCCAATCCCATAATCCTTCTGGTCATCTCCAGGATCAGCAGGATCAAAATAGATCCCAAGATAATATCAATATTGGTTGCTGCACCAGCACGCTCATAAAGCAGATAATAGACCACAAAGGTGATATTTCCGCAGGATAAGACAGAAAATACTATAGCGCCTATGTCAAAACCGGATAAAATTTTAGACTTCGTATTCTTTCTTGCTGGGTAGATTAAAAAAATTAGACTCAGCGCAAAGGCAAGATGAATAGATCTTTGCTGAAGTGAAGGGAAGCGGCCGAAACCTGCAGTATAAAGATGAAAGATGGCCATCGCTATGGCTATAATGGATGCAACAATATCCTTTATACTTTTATTCATCTAATAATCCTTTCTAAGATTATAAGCGGGGTCTTATCTTCATTTTTTTATGTAGATACTTACCAGATCACCTCCTGTTGCTTTGCCCTTTAGATCTATGAAATGGCCATTAATAAACAGCATCTGCCGGAATTTATACCCGAAAAAAAAAGTAGAGTTTTTAACCTTTTCCCTTATGGAATGGATGCGAACGGTCATGGGGGCGATTACCTCTTTTTTGCCCTTTTCAATATAGCCTCCATAGGGAGCCATATAGATGGTCTCCTGAAAGAGAAGCTCGCAGTGCTCATCCACTACAAAGTGATCTGCCACAGGAAGCCCCTCAACGGAGTTGATAAAGACAACCCACACATTATCCCCCGAGGAGACAGCTTTGGAGAAAATCACTGTGTTTCTTGTAAGGTTCTCTACCACCAAAACGCAATGGTCCTCCCAAAAGGCCCATATTCCCCCGACTATAATGACAGCCCCAATGGCCACAGAAGCTATCAGGGGGAGCGCCCCTCTGCCATTCCCCTTCCTCCGTAACCAAAGGGGATCTATCCTCATTTCAGGAGCCCTATCTCCCTCCAGAACCGCGCAGCCCCTGGGTGCCACGGGATAGACATTCCCTGAAACATCCGCTCAGTAGTGAGTTTCCTTGCATTGGCATGGGCCTGTTTGAACTCATCCAAGTGATCCTTTACAACTGCCTTTACAATCTTGTAGGCCAGATCTTCATCAAAGTCCTCATGCACCACAACCAGTCCAACCCACTTCAAGGTCGCACAGTCGTAGTTCACATTGGGATAAGAGCCAGCAGGGATGATGGACTTACTGTAATAAGGATACTTTTTTGTTATCTTCTGGATCATCTCCTCTTCTATGGGAATAAGTCTGCACTTGGTCAATGTGCACAGGTCCACGAATGTGGGAGCTGGTGTGCCTATTGTGTACATGGCGGCATGGATTGTCTTGTCTTTTAGGGCCCTTGCCTGCTCAGGTGCGGAAAGAAACTGGGGCTTCAGATCCTTGTAAGTGATCCCATATTCAGCCAAAATTTTTCTGGACATCACCTCACTTCCACTGCCTGGAGGGCCAAAGCCCACCTTATGGCCTCGCAGATCTCTAATGGAGTGAATATTGGTGTCTGCCCTGGTTATGATCAACAGATCTATGCCCCAAAAGGAAAACAGGCCCTTTATCATTGCAGGTGGCTTTCCCTTGTAAATGTCAGTAGCGGTCCTGGCAAAGTAGGCAATATCAGGCATAACCATGGCTATCTCTGTCTTCTTCTCCAAAAGGAGACGGATATTCTCTCTGCTCGCTGCAGATGGGTGGGCCGAGGCCTCGGTATCAGCGATATATTTATTGATGATAGCGGCAATGGCACCTCCAGCAGGATACCAGCTTCCACCAGTGCTAGCAGTTGCTATCCTGACATACCGCTTCTCACCTCCCCATGCATAATTAAGACCATTTACTGATATCCACAAACCCAAGATAAAAAGTATGCCCAATGCTAAAACAATTCCTTTTTTCATTGCAATCCCCCCTTTTTATTTGTGTCCCCCTTGCCTGGAAACCTAGGGAATAAACCTTTATAACCCAGAGTCCTAGAAACGTTTTCGCTTGTGTCTTTTAACTTGGCAATAATCTCATCCATGTTCATAAGGTGTTTGTCTTTTGCATCAAGCGAGACATTTATTGCAGCTATTATCTTCCCTTCAGCATTTAGTAGAGGAAAAGCGATTGAGTAAAGATCCATTGAAAGCTCTTGATCACAGATACTGTACCCTCTTTTTCTCGTCTCCATTATCTCATTCCAGAGCTCCTCCTTTGAGATAATCGTCTTTGGAGTAATCTGATGTAGGGTCATCCTGCTTATCCGCTCTTTGAGTTCCCCGTCTTCCAGGCCAGCCAACAATACCTTACCAGAAGCAGTGCAATAACTTGGCAGTCTGGAACCTGCCTGAAGATCAAATTTAAGAAACCTTCTCACCTCCTTCCTGTAAAGAAAAAGGATCTCAAGGCCATCAAGCACGGCCAGGTTTACGGTTTTATCAAGCTGATTTGAGAGTTCGTCAACGTAGACCTTAGCAACTGCCCTTAAACTGGAGCTATTTAGAAAGCTAAAGCCCAGGGAGAGCATCTTGGTTGCCAGTGAATATCTTTTATCCTCACCACGATTGAGATATCCCAGGGCACATAAAGTCTCAAGGAAACGAAGGGCTGCTGTCTTGCTAAGTCCATTTTGGGTAGCAATCTCTGTAAGGCTCAAGGGTCGAGAGGCACGACTAATCGTCTCTAAAATCTCCAGTCCACGTTGAAGAGATCGGACACGGACTTTGTAACGCATTGCGTAACTCACTTTCTATTTCTGCAATTAAAGCCCCATTACCTAATCTTAATACCCTCTGTCAAGGAGAAAATTCTCTTTAATATCAATATGTCATTTTGGAGAAACTCTCTAAGAGCAGAGGGGCAACACTAAATGGCACGAATTATTAATTAATAAATATTAATAAGCTGATCTTGGACAGTTGCAAAAAAATAATTTAGTGATAAGCAGTATCCGTATCTTTCAAGGCGTCTATCC
>CBFDUE010000105.1:0-6679 GCA_965613025.1 uncultured bacterium | reverse complement strand
CTCTATATCACTTATCCCATGACATATCAGGGAAAGGCACTTGATGTATCCCAGTTTGTAAAGGAGGCATTTCCTGAGGTTATAGAAGAAGATGAGAGACGGTAATCCCCAGATTGAGGATGGATACATAAAGCTTTCAAATGAGCTCTGGGAGGCACTTATGTCTTCTGACTTTACCAAAAGAGAACGGAGAGTGATTGATGTAATAATTCGCTTTTCCTATGGATGCGGTAAAAAATATGCAGATCTCACTAAATCTGAAATTGCTCTATTTTCTGATCTTAAACTCCCTCATGTATCTGAAGCACTTAAGTCTTTAATATCAAAAAAGGCCATAATGGAAGATGAAACCTCTCCCAATAGATTCTGGTTCAATAAACACTACAAAGACTGGGAGGTATCAAGCGGGATAAATGAAAATCCTCAGTTTTCAAAAAGGCTCAAAGAGGTCCTCAAAAGAAATCTGACTACACCAGAGGGTTACCAAAACGGTAACCAGGTTACCAAAACAGTAAGTTCAGGTTACCAAAACGGTAACTCTACTAAATTAGTTGGTTACCAAAACGGTAACCGGGTTACCAAAACGGTAAGTGGAGGTTACCGAAACAGTAACCCCCAGGTTACCAAAACGGTAAGTCAAGGTTACCGAAACGGTAACCTGATGGGGACTCAACTTATTGAAAATACTGAAGAAAGCCCCTCTGTAAATAAAGTTAAAGAAATATATAAAGACAATATAAATAAATATACTACGTACGACGTGCATGATCCCCACCTTCCAGGCCGTGAGACCTTCCAGGCCGGAGGCCCACCCTCTCCCTTAGCATGTGTATTTTTTGACACAGTCAGCAGATACCCTGAGTTTGATGTAAGGGAAGATGATCTTATCTGGTTTAAGCGAAGGGTTGAGGGAAATGAAAGATTCAAGAACCTGGACTTAGAAGAAGAGCTTCACAACTGGGCAGACTGGCTTGAGATCCAGCATAGGAAAAAAGAGAAGAGAAAGTCCAATAAGTTTCCCAAGTCCAACTTCAAATCATCACTTCTTAACTGGCTTAAGAAGGCACTGGAAATTAAGAAAAATCATCAAACCAAAGGAGGCCATTATGAAGATAATATCCCAAGCTGGAGAAGGAAAAAGGGGAGAAAGGGATTTGACCTCCCATCAGACTACCCCATTGATGTCGGAGGGCCTGAAGATGACTTTGATGAGGATTAAAGAAAGACAGAAACATATTGAGGATTCAAGACCAGAGGATAAGACCTGCCCTGAATGCAACAAGGTCTTTACTCCTGTATGGGATCACGATGAAGAGAGATGGAAATATCCAGAGCTTACAGAGGATGGAACATGTAAAACCTGTAAAAAGCTCATCCATATAAGGGAAAACATTGAGGAGTATCTAAAGAGAGCTGGTGTTCCACCCAAGTATCTCAAATGCACCTTTGATAACTTCAAGGTAAACAAAGATAACAGACATCCACTGAAAATCTGCAAAGAGTATGCAGAAGATCCTGATTCCAGCCTGTTCCTCTATGGCCCTTATGGCACAGGCAAGACCCACCTTGCAGTGGCAATCACAAGAGAGCTTCTTCTGATTGGCAAGGAAGTAATATTTATCTCAGCCCCAAAGCTACTCTTTGAAATAAGAAAGGCATTTAAAGAGGATACCCATGCTGAATCAGACTATGTTGAAAGATACACCTCCATTGAATACCTGATCCTTGATGACTTTGGAGTGGAAAAGACCACAGAGTGGGCACGCCAGACCCTCAACTACATCATCTATGAAAGAGATAACTACCTAAAACCCACAGTTATCACATCAAACCTATCCCTTGATGAAATATCAGAAAAGCTGGATGGCAGGATCTCATCCAGAATCTCAGGCATGGGTAAGGTGATTCAGCTTAAAGGTGAGGATTTTAGGATAAAATTAAGAAAAACAGATAGATACAGGAGGTAAAGAGCAAATGGATAAACTAAGAGAAATAATCTCAGAGGAAAAGCTATTAAGAATCCTTGATATCTCGAAAGACACCCTGGATAAACTTAGAACCCAAAAAGGATTTCCCTATGTTCAGCTTACAAAGAGAAACAGGGTCTATCTTGCTGAAGATGTGCACTTCTGGCTTGAGCAAAACCGCATAAGGAGATCATCATGACCTCTCCACAATGTAGAAGATATGATACCTGCAATGCTCCCCTATGCCCTATGGATGAGCACAGCCTCAAACACTGCATCTGGTATCCAGATGAAGATATATGCTCACTTAGAGCCAATTCCACGATTCTTTGGATTCAGAACCAGAAAAAGATCAAAAAGAAGGCAGGGAGAGTGGACAGATACTTCACCTTTGAAATGTTAAATAGGGACTTTACCATCAGAAAGGGAATTGAAGGGCTTGACCCTGATCAATCTGAACAGTACCAGCTAAAGAGATGGCTTAAGGAGCATCCAGAGAAGAAAGAGCTATCTGAAGATGAAAAACAGATCATGGCTCAAAAGATGGAAAAGGTGAGAAAATCAAAGGGAAAGCAAAAGAAACATCAGCACTTAGATGCACCATCCTCTCTTTCTGAGGTGGCAGAAGCAGGGGGGTAGAAAATGGGGTCTGTGATCCATTTTCAAGGGGGGTTATCTTCAATGATTTTTGAAAAATTTGGGGCTATCTTCAATGCTGAACGGGGGGTATCTCAGGGGGTCAATGGTTTTATATGGGTCGGCTCAGAAGGGGTCAAAAAACCCCTACTTGAGCCCCCAAAAATCCATAAAATGAAACTTTAAAGATAACATATTAAAATAACAGTGAATTTTAACAAAATGAACCAGAAAGACCAGAGAAACCATATAACCAGACCAACCACCATAAGCCCCCTTAAACACTACTTCCTCCATACCATCTATCGCCTGATTGAAGAGGGGGAGCTTCCCAGAGTAAAAATCAGAGGATGCTTGAGAATCCCCATCTGGGAAATAGAAAAATATGAAGAAAAGCTTAATGAATTAGGAAAATTTTGACAGATATTTAAAAATTACTTAATATTGGGTTCAAAAATAAAGTAATGGTCATGGGAAAATGAAAAGATGAATAATAAAAAGATCACATTGAGGCAGCTTGAAACTCATCTCTTTGGTGCTGCTGATATTTTAAGAGGCAAGATGGATGCCTCTGAATACAAAGAGTATATATTTGGAATGCTCTTTTTAAAGCGTGTCTCAGATGTATTTGAGGTAAAGAGGCAGGAGCTGAAAGAGGAGTTTAAAGGACTTTCTGAAAGTGAGATTAATGAACTTTTGGAAGACCCTAATATTTACGGGAAGACCTTTTTTGTCCCAGAAAAGGCAAGATGGCAAAATATCCTAAAGTTAAAAGAAGATGTAGGGAACCAACTAAATAAGGCACTTGGAGCACTTGAAGAGTCAAATCCAGAGCTTGAAGGAGTCCTCAAACACATTGACTTTAATGCAGTAAAAGGAAAAACCCGCCTTAAGGATCAGCAACTTATTGACCTGATACACCACTTTAATAAATACCGTCTTACAAATGAGGATTTTGAATTCCCTGATCTACTTGGTGCTGCATATGAGTATCTCTTAAAAGAATTTGCTGATTCAGCAGGCAAAAAAGGGGGAGAGTTCTATACCCCTCCTGAAGTAAAGAAGCTAATGGTTAGAATTGTTAAACCCCAGGAAGGCATGACAGTGTATGATCCAACTGTTGGCTCTGGAGGATTTTTGATAGAATCAAGGCACTATGTGGAAGAGCAGGGGCAAGATCCTAAAAATCTGGCTCTCTATGGCCAAGAGCTAAATGGTCTTACCTGGTCTATATGCAAGATGAATATGATTCTGCATGGAATTCCTGATGCATACATTGAAAACGAAGATACACTCACCACCCCTATGTTTTTAGAAAACGGATATATAAAGCGATTTGACAGGTTATTAGCTAATCCGCCCTTTTCCCAAAATTACACAAAATCTAATATGCAGTTTTCAGAAAGATTTAAGTATGGCTTTACACCTGAAAATGGCAAAAAGGCAGATCTGATGTTTTTACAGCACATGATCGCAAGCCTAAAAGATACAGGAATTATGGCAACTGTTATGCCTCATGGCGTTTTATTTAGGGGTGGACAAGAGAAAGTCATAAGAGAGGGAATAGTAAGAGATGACCTTATTGAGGCAATTATAGGACTTCCTTCAAAGCTATTTTACAATGTTGGTATTCCTGCATGTATCATTGTAATAAATAAAAACAAACCAGAATACTTGAAAAATAAGATCCTGTTTATAAATGCAGACAGAGAATATGGAGAAGGAAGAAATCAGAATTACCTTAGACCAGAAGACATAGAAAAAATTATAACAGTGTTTGAAGGAAAAAAGGAGATACCAAAGTATTCAAGACTTGTGGACACAAAGGAGATAGAAAAGAATGATTTTAACCTGAATATCAGACGGTATGTGGATAATTCCCCTGATCAAGAAATTGAAGATGTTCATGCCCATATTGTAGGGGGAATCCCTAAAAGAGAGGTGGATCTTTATAAGGAACAATTCAACAAATTTGGCTTATCTCTCCATACACTTTTAAAAGAAAAGGATGATAACTATCTGGAATTTAGAGATGAAATTAAGGAAAAAGAACAGATAAGAAATCTAATTGAAAATGATGAAAATGTAAATGCTACTTTTTTAATACACCAAAAGATGCTTAGTGAATGGTGGAAAGAAGTTAAGTGTGAAATCGAATCTTTGCAAGAAAATAATAACCTTTGGTATTTCAGAAACAAGGCTATTAAAGCCCTAAAAGATAAGTTTTCACCCTTGGGTATCCTTGATGAATTTAAGATATCAGCAATATTTGTAAACTGGTGGGAAGAGCTAAGATATGATTTTAAATCCATTTCATCTGTTGGATGGAGCAAAAACCTGATTGATGATGAGATAATAAAACATAGATTCTTTAAAAGAGAAATGGAAGAGATTGAGGAACTTGAAAGCAGAATTTCAGAGATAGAAGGTGAGCTAAATGAGCTTCTTGATGAAATTGAAGACTGGGATGAGGAAGCACAAGGTAACAAACCTCCTAATAAGGCAAAGCAACATCTGATAGATCAGATAAGGGATATCTTGATGATGCCCAAGGATCAAAAGTGGAATAAGAATATGATTTCTACACTTACAAAATTTAATGGAGAGCCCTTATCAGACTTTGCAAGAAAGACCATTAATGAGCTTTGGGAATTGCATGAAAAGATCCATAGAAAGAACAAGGAGCTAAGTGATTGGAAAAAGAAGTTAAAGATAAAAATTCAAGAGCTTGAAGGCATCTATAAAAAGGATAAAGACACTAAACAACTAATAAAAGTTAAAGAAGGGAAGATTGATCAAAAAAGAGACCTTTTAACCCGGGCAGAGGCAAAGGAATTATTACTTGAAAAATTCTTTTCCCTTATTGATAAGCAACTTAGCAGGTATCTAAATTCAGAGAAGAAAGAGATTATAAGGATTTTTGAAAACCTTTGGGATAAATACAGTGTTTCTTTGGAGCAGTTGAAAGGGGAGAGGGATGATGAAGTCAGAAGGCTGGATGAGTTTTTAATAAGGCTGGGGTTCTATGAATGATGAATTTTTACTAATCTTATAGCAAGGAGGAGAAGCATGACATATATACAGAAAGCTATTGATTTTGAAGAAATAATAAGGCTTTATGAGTTACATATTGTAAAGGAAAAGTTAACACTTTTTGAAAAGAAATACGGTAAAACTTTTTCTGATTTTGAAAAAGAAGTTTTATCTAAGGAAGATTTTGAAAAATGGGACGACTACCTGGAATGGAAAGCTTATTTAAAAAGCCTAAAGGAGCTGGAGGCTTTAGCTGAATGATTTTTCTCAATTGTCTTAAGAAGTTCTCTTTTATAAAAAGTGTAGAAATATTAGATCTTAGAATTTTTAAAACAGGATTTTATGTAAAAATAATGGCTCAGTTTAATGATGATTCAATTCTTTATATTAGAGAGTATGTTGATGAAAGAGAAAGATCATATTCTTACCATTGGCAAACAAAAGGAGGGAAATTGATTATACGATGGGATAATGCTCCTCATTATAAAGATATACTAACCTATCCTCACCATAAGCATACCGAAGGGCTTATCTTACCTAACTATGCTATTACCTGTGAGGAGATTTTGAAAGAAATTGAGCAGGAACTAAAAACCCAAAAAAGAGATAAAAAAGCGCCAACTGAGTCAAAAGACAAAGAGTTAAATGAGCCATAAAAGAGCTAAAAGAGGTCTATTGGATCATAATGGAATCATAAAAGGCCAAAAGTAAAGGATGAAAATGGCTGAAGATGTGAAAGTGCCAGAGGGATGGAGAAGGATAAGGTTGAAGGAGGCTTTAACAGAATGTTACAGATATCCCACTTATTATGGTATTCAATATGTAGAAGATGGGGTTCCGGAGATAAGAGGGGATCTTTTATTGGAAAATGGTAAAATAGATGGAATGCCAAGATATGTATCAGAAAAAACCGCTAAAAAATTTCCGAGAATTAGAGTAAAAAAAGGGGATATAGTTATTTCTGTTCGTGGAACTATTGGAAAAATAGGTTATGTGAGTGAAGAATTTGAAGGTGCTGTAATAACTGCTAATTTAATAAGACT
>CBFDUE010000104.1:0-6695 GCA_965613025.1 uncultured bacterium | reverse complement strand
TTTTTTTGTTAATGATACGGCGACCACCGAGATCTACACCTAAGCCTTCTGCGGCAGCGTCAGATGTGTATAAGAGACAGATATTAAGATATTCAAGCAGTTCTCTATTTTCTGATGATAAGATTAGAATAAAAGTAAATGTATTAAGCAGGAAAAAGAATGTAGGATATGCGGTTTCATCTAAATATGGTTTTGAACCAGGCACAAAAGAGGTTATTCTAAAAAAAGGTGAAGATAATAGTGTAACCATTATGTTAACAAACACAGAGGGTGTGGAGAAAATTTCGATAGAGGTGATGGATGTCAGCTCCCAGATAGTGCTTTCACGGTTGGATAATATACCAATAAAGATTTCCATTTAAAAAGGGAGTGTTTATGACAGAGCTTGATAAAAAAGTTACATCCATATTTGCAGGTAAAGTGGTAAAAAAGGATCTTGTTAGAAAGGTAAAAGTGGGGGCAAATGTTCCCGTATATGTTCTTGAATATTTGCTTGGAAAATACTGCGCTACAGATGATGAAGTTGCAATAGATGCTGGGCTTCAGGTTGTAAATTCCATTCTTTCTGAGAATTTTGTAAGACCGGATGAGGCTAATAAGGCTCAGGCTCTTGTAAGGGAAAAAGGCAAATATACCTTAATTGATAAGATTAAGGTAAGGTATCTATCTCATGAAGATAAGTATTGGGCTGAATTTGTTAATTTTGGCCACAACTATGTCCATATTCCTGAACACTATATAAGGGAATACGACAGACTGCTTATGGGTGGAATATGGGCACAGGTGGAGATAAGGCATGAATTTGACGAAGAGGCAAGAGGAACCAGAAGTCCATTTTGGATAGACACACTCCAACCTATTCAGCTTGGTAGATTTGACATTGAAGAATATAGGCTCTGTCGTAAGGAATTTACAACTAATGAATGGATTGATCTTTTAGTGCGAAGCATTGGGCTTGAACCAACCTTTTTTGATCAAAGAACTAAACTCCTTTTCCTTACCAGGTTAATACCCCTTTGTGAGCATAATTATAATTTAATAGAACTCGGCCCAAGAGGAACTGGTAAATCCTATGCATATCAAGAGATTTCCCCATATGTGATACTTCTTACTGGGCCAACTACAGTTGCTAATCTATTTTATAATATGGCATCCAGAAAGATGGGGCTTGTTGGACTTTGGGATGCAGTAGCATTTGATGAAGTGGCTGATCTGCAGAAAATGCCAAGGGAGGTAATTACCACCTTAAAGACCTATTGTGAGTCCGGAACATTTGCAAGGGGAAGAGAAGCACTTTCAGGTATGGCTTCTATAGCCTTTTTTGGAAACACAAATCAGCCTGTAGAGGTTATGGTTAGAACCTCGCACCTATTTATGCCTTTGCCAGAAGTCGTAAGAGAGGATATGGCTTTCTTGGACAGACTTCACTTTTATATACCAGGCTGGGAAATTCCAAAGATGCAAACCGAATTTTTCACAGGGCATTATGGGTTAATAGTGGATTATCTGGCTGAGGCATTGAGAGAGCTAAGAAAATATAACTTTGCAGAAATGCTGGATCATTATTTTTCCTTGGGGTCACACCTAAATGCAAGAGATGTAAAGGCAGTCAGAAAGACAGTAGCAGGGCTTATAAAGATCATCTTCCCACATGCTGAAGTAATAAAAGAAGAGATGGAACAGATCTTGGAGCTTGCACTTGAAGGAAGACGCAGGGTTAAAGAGCAGCTTAAAAAGATGGGCTCTTTTGAATACTATAAGACATCATTTTCTTATATTGATAATGAGACAAGGGAAGAGAGATTTGTTGGTGTTCCTGAAGAGGGAGGAAGGAATCTCATCTCTTCTGATCCCCTTGCACCAGGTAGCGTTTATACAGCCTCTGTGGATAGCGAAGGTAAGGTGGGGCTTTATAGAATAGAGGTAGGGTGTTCTGCTGGGACTGGAAAGCTAAAGATGCCGGGGGGATTGGATAAAAAGATGAAGGATTCAATTCAGAGGGCATTTACCTATATTCAGGGACATAAGGTTGAGATGGGTATTGCACAGGTCTTTAGCAATACTGATTTTTATGTGGAACCTGTAGATCTTTTGGGAAATAGGGTATCCTGTGAGGCAGGATCTGCGGTGATTGTAGCAATCTTTTCCGCACTTAAAAAACAGCCTGTATTGCCTGCTCTGTTGATACTTGGTGATATTACTATTAAAGGTAATATTAAGGGGCTAAGTTCTCTAAGTGAACCATTACAAGTAGGAATGGAAAACGGGGCAAGGCGTGCCATGATTCCTATTGAAAATAAGAGACATTTCTTAGAAGTATCTGCAGACATAATGGAAAGAGTAGATCCCATATTTTACAGTGATCCTATGACAGCTGCGTTTAAGGCATTGGGAATCAATTAAAGAGAGGTTTTTAAAATGAAGATATTTCTGTGTGCAGATATTCATTTAGGGATGAAGTTTGCTGGATACCCTGATGAGGTCCGAAATCAGTTGATAGAAGCAAGGTTTGAGACGCTGAGTAGGTGTGTTGAGATTGCAAATGAAAAAGAATGTGAATTATTTGTTATAGCAGGTGATCTCTTTGACAGGATCTCAGTTGCAAAGAGAGATATAGGGCGCACAGCAAGGATTCTAACTGAGTTTCAGGGAAAGGTTTTAGCGGTTTTACCTGGAAATCATGACTATTTTACCAAACGATCTGATGGTCTTTGGGCAAATTTCATGGGATTTGTGGAAAATTATCCAATAATTGTCCTTGCGGAAAAAAGACCCTACCTCCTATCTGAATTTGACCTAAATGCCTGTTTATATCCTGCTCCATGTGATTCCAAACATTCACCTGAAAATCATATTGGATGGATAAAGGAATGTAAAAAAGACAGAGAAGTTAAATTTCATATTGGCATAGCTCATGGATCCCTTGAAGGTGTCTCACCTGATTTTAGTGGTGACTATTACCCAATGAAAAAGGCCGAGCTTTTAGCATGTGGACTTGATCTGTGGCTCATGGGACATACCCATATACCATATCAGTCTAAATTGACCGCAAAAAGCGAAATATTCTATCCAGGAACTCCTGAACCAGATGGTTTTGATTGCAGACATGAAGGCACAGCAATAGTAATCGATATAGATAATAATAGAGAGATCAAAGCAGGTTTTTTAAAAACAGGAAAATTCCGATTTATATATAGAGAAGAGGATATAAGTGACCTATCTACCCTAAGACATATCAAAGATAAATATACGGATCCATCCTGCAAAAATATCCTTTTAAAACTGAAACAAAAGGGAGCTATACCTGAAGATGCATTTGAAGATTTGAACAGCATAAAGTATGAGATTGAAGAAAATGTCTGTTTTCTTAATTTTGATACCAGTGAAGTAACAATAAGAATTACACCAGATCTAATTGAAAAGGAATTTACAGAAGATTCATTTCCTTACAGATTACTTAAAAGGCTTACTGATGAGGGTGATCTTGAGGCATTGCAGATCGCATATGAATTGATTAAGGAGATAAGGAGATGATCCTAAAGGAGATTGAAATTACCTCTTTTGGCGGACTTTCTAATATAAGAATTGAATTTCAGGAAAGTCTAAATATTATTTTGGGCCCTAATGAATCTGGAAAATCAACTATATTTGAGGCAATTAAAAAGACCCTGTTTTCCCCTACTAATCTTACTTCTACTCAATTCAATAAAGATATAGCCCGCTTTTTACCAATTGGTGGTGGAGATACTATAGAAGTCTCCCTGACATTTAAAAATGATGGTGGCGAATATCATCTTCGTCGCAGATGGGGAAAAAGCAGGATCTCTGAATTGAGACTTCCAGATGGGTCATTAGTGGTAGATGAAGACAGAATTAAAGAGATAGTGAAGGAATGCATTGGAGTTCAAGAAGGAACATGCAAGACATTAATGATGACATACCAAGCGGGCTTATCTGAAACTATTGAGACCTTGAAAGATGATAAAGAAACCCTTGTATCCTTAGGAGATTTGCTTCGTAAAGCAATTATGGAAATGGACGGAGTCTCTGTAGATGCTTTAAAGGACAGAGTTGAAGAGCTTTACGAGGAATATTTAGGAAGATGGGACCTTTTAAGAGGGTGCCCAGAGAAAAATAGAGGTATAGATAATAAATGGATAAGAGGAGTAGGAAAGGTCCTAAATTCCTTTTATGAAAAAGAGAAAATTAAAAGAGAATTTGAATCAGCTACAAGGTATGAGAAAGAATTAGATAAGATAAACAAAGAGATATCTGATTATCTTTTAAAGATTAATAACTTAGATACCTATTTAAAAGAAAATAAGAGCTTAAAAGAAGATGCAGTAAAAAGAAGACAGATCAATGCGGAGCTAAAGGGAATTAACCTTGAATATGAAAATCTTTCAAAGATAAACAGGGATTGGCCTGTTGTAGATAGCAAAATAGCAGAGCTTAACCAAATACTTCCTGGAATAAGAAACAGAATAGATCAATTGGAAAATGAGAAAAGGAAAATAGAGTCATTTAATAGATATAAAGAGCTGTTTGATAGGTTTAAAGAGGTGGAAAAGAGGAGCAAAGAGCTTATTGAAGCAGAAAAGAGGCTTGATCAAGTAAGAAAAATCACAAGGGAAGATTTAAAAAGACTTAAAGATATATTTAATAAAATGAAGGAGCAAGAGGCAGCACTGTTAGCGGGCAGATTATTTGCTAAATTCACCCCTAAAAATAATATGGAACTTATCATTCAAAGGGGTATAGAAGCTGAAAAACGGGAATATATACTAAAGGATACCTCTTTAGAGATAGAAGCAGAAGGAAAATTAAGAATTTCTCACTCTGAGTGGGAGTTGGAAATAAGCTCTGGCGCTAAGTTTGAAAATATCTTATATGAGCATAGCAATCTCAAAAAAAGATATGAACTCCTTTTAAAGGAGTTAGGAGTTAATGACCTAACAGAGGCTGAAGCACTTAATCAGGAATATGAACAGAAGAAAAAAGAGTTTGAAATGGCAGATTCCAGATATAAGGATGCGCTTGGTGATTATTCATATGAGCAGATGAAAAGGGAGATTGAGGAAGCAAAAGTTTCAAAGCCAGAAAGAGATTTTGAATCCACTTTAAATGAAATTGCTGAGCTAAGAGCCCAAGAGGAGAATTTAAAGAGGAAACTTGAAGAATATATGCAAAAGCAAAGGGAATATTGTGAAAAATATGGGACACAAGAAAATCTGCTTAAGATACTTTTAAAAATATCTTCACAAAAAGAAGAGATGCAACGAGAACTAAGTAAATTAAGGCCTCTTCCATCTGAAATAAAGGATGAAAATAGGTTTATTGAAGATTATGAAAGGAAAGAAAGGGAACTTTTAGAATTAAAAGATGAATACAATAACCTTCTACAAGAAAGGATCAGACTGGAAAGCACCGGATCTGACAGATCTTCTGAAGAGATTAAAAGGGAGCTTGTGGAGGCAGAAGAGAGATTTAATAGAGATTTAAAGAAAGGGAAGGCTATTGCTAAGATAAAAAATATCGTAGAGAACTTGCTATCTGAAATGGACAGAGACACCTTTTATGGGCTTGAAAGAGATATAGCTTACTATATTGAAAATTTTACCCATGGTCGTTATCAGAGTGTGAGGATGGATGAGTCAATCCCCAAAGGACTCAAAAGGAGAGATGGTTTAGAAATCCCTATTGGCTATCTTTCAAGAGGAACACTGGATGTGCTTGGACTTGCCCTTAGACTTGCTATTACTAAAAGATTTCTGGGATCTCAAGAAAATTTTATAATTATGGACGATCCTTTAGTGGACTTAGATCCTGAAAGACAGAAAATGGCAGCTGAAATCCTGGAGGAATTTTCCAAGAATAAACAGATTATCATTCTTACTTGCCACCCCTCTCATGCTGAACTATTTTCAGGACATAATATAAAATTATCTTAAATCAGAAATTTCCTTATATTCAAAATTTTAAACTTAAGTTTTGACAGTTAGTAGTTAAAATTTTACTGATTTTTGGGTTACACATCTAAATAGATCAATAACTTAGGTAATTTTATATCTTCGCTCGGGTGATAATTGATGGATTTTTTAAAGAGCTAAATCAGGCAGGCTTACCCTTACACAAATTTTCCTCTAACTATATGATCTTACAGAGTATTTACCTATTTTTTTGCACTACCAACTGTCAAACCTAAGTTTAGGTAAATTATCCCATTTTAAAGAAGTTCAAAAATTTCCCTCTTAATCTTTTCTCTTGACACCCTATTCCCTACTTTACTAATTTATTTTTACTGTAAGTTTTACTGTAAGTTTTTGAAATTTTATTTTATGAAGCTTACTAAGAGACAGGAAGAATTTTTAAGGTATATATCAGATTATATTAAAGAGTGGGGTCATCCCCCCTCTTTTGACGAAATAAAAGGTTATTTTAAATTTGAGTCTTATCATTCGGTAACAACCCACCTAAGAGTCCTGGAGAGAAAAGGTTACATTAAGTTACCCGGGAAGAAAAACCTTAAAAGGGCATTTGAAGTAATTAAACCTGTAGAATCCCGAAGATTTGAACTGCCTCTGCTTGGAAGGGTAATGGCCGGCAGACCTATTGAGGCGGTGGAAGAAAGGGCTGTCTCTTATACACATCTCCGAGCCCACGAGACTAGGCATGATGTCGTATGACGTCTTCTG
>CBFDUE010000103.1:0-6775 GCA_965613025.1 uncultured bacterium | reverse complement strand
GGAGATGTGTATAAGAGACAGGTACTTTGGAAAAGACCAAAAGCCTAGCGACGATGGTGACAGAGACAGAGGAAGCAGTAGAAGCAGGAAGGGAAAGTTTACAGTTTGCTTAGGGAAGCTTCAAATTTTCCTTTCGGGCAGTCTTATTAAGAGCCTTATCAAAACAGAGGAATACGGTTTCAGGAAACTCCACCTTCAAAATGAGAGCAGAAGCCAGGTGAATAGCATCAAAACCTTTCAAAGAATAAGAAACAAGGAGCCTCTCTATGATTTTGTTAAGCTCTAAAGTAATAGGGACATGAATCATCCTTGAGTAGTCCTCTTTAAATTCATAAATTATTTCTATTAACTCCTTTTGGGTCAAAATTCCTTCCCGGCTTTTTCTGGAAAATGCGGAAATTACTTCTGCAAAAGCCACCACAGAGGTGGCCACTTCCTCTGCTTTTTCCCAAAGTTCATCAACCAGCTTTGTTCCTTCCTCCTCCACATAACGCTTAACAAGGGCTGAGCTGTCCAAAAACAGAATCACCTGCGTCCCTCCAAAACCGCCTCAGCGAAAGGTGCTCCTTTAACCTTCTTTCGTTTGGGCACTCCAGAAGGCTTACTCCATTCTTGGGGAAGTAGCACAAGCCCATCAGCAGCCATCTTTAGAAGCTTCTTTTTGGTCTCTTCATTTTCCTGCCTGGCAGGGATCAGTCTTGCTATAATCTGCCCTCGCTCAGTAACTACGACATGTTCCCCCTTTTTCACTTCCTTCAGGTAGCTACTCAGCTTAAGCCTTAGCTCCCTTATTCCAACTCTCTTCATGACTCTCCCTCCACTAAGATACTACAAAATTAGAAAATGTAGTTACATTTGTCAACTCCGGATCATGGCTTAATAAGATGCTTCAAAAAAGCTTAAGAGACTTGTTTAAAGAGTATCAAAAAGGGTTAAAATCAGTCATTGACAGGCCATCAGATTGCAAAGGTGACCTTAATTGATGTATTTCAGCATTTCTATTATATTTCTCTTTATCTTTTTGAGTCCTGCTCTTGAAAGGGCGGTCTTTCCAAATCGTCTTTTAAAATCACCGTTGCTCATCTTTAAAAATTCCTCTGTGGATGGAAGACAGATCTCCCTATTATCTCCAAGCCCTCTATTATAGGGACAGACCTCTTGACATCTGTCACAGCCCATAAAGCATCTGTTCATATTTCTGCCCGTTCCTTCTGGAAGCCTTCCAGAGTATTCAACTGTAAGATAGGAAAGGCAGAGGGAGGCATCCATCATATATGGCCTTATAAGTGCTCCTGTAGGGCAGGAATCTAAGCAGTTGGTGCAGCTTCCGCATCCGTCTTCTAAAGGCGGGTTAATTTTAAAATCAAGTCTTTTGTCTATAAGTATCTCTAAGAGGAAAAAATATGAGCCAAAGCCAGGTATTATAAGCATATTATTTTTACCTATAAATCCTATCCCTCCTTCATAGGCAATGGATCTTTCAAGTAGGGGGGCAGAATCCACTGCTATTCTGTAGTTGATATCAGGATAGTATCCCTTAAGTAGATCAACAATATCAAGAGCGAGTGCTTTTAATCTTATGTGATAGTCGTCCTCTTTTGGTGTGGTATATCTTGCCATACACAATTGGTCTATAGTTAGCGGTTTATAATGGAAATATGGATATGCCAGAGAGATTATGGTCTTACACTCTTCAAACAGATTCCTTGGATCTTCCCTTAGATCTTTGCTTCTCTTAAGCCAGGTCATCTGTCCATATCTCTTTTCATTTATCCAATTTAGAAATTCACTGTAAAAGATGGGCGTTTTAGGATAAGAAAATCCCACTTTAATGAATCCTAACTGTCTTGCCCTCTCTTCTATCTTTTGTATGATCTCTTTATCAGAGCTCATAGGGGGTCAGGCTTTCGTATCCCTTATCTGTAACCAATATGGTCTGCTCAAACTGGGCAGAAAGGGAGCCATCCTTTGTAACCGCGGTCCAGTTATCTTCAAGGATCCTTATCTCCTTTCCACCCAGATTTATCATGGGCTCAATGGTAAAAACCATACCAGGGATCAGCACAATGCCTTTACCCCTTTTCCCATAGTGGGGAACCTGAGGAGGTTCGTGAAATTCAAATCCCACCCCATGCCCTACAAATTCTCTTACAACAGAACAGCCTTGAGATTCCGCATACTTCTGTATGGCCCATCCTATATCTCCAATGGTATTCCCTGGCTTTACCATGGAGATACCCCTTTTAAGGCATTCCCTTGCCACATTCACAATTTTGAGTGCATCAGCCCCCGCTTCTCCAACGAAAAAGGTCTTGGAGGCATCTGCATAATAGCCATCTAAGATAGGGGTTACATCCACATTTACTATATCACCTTCAAGCAGAATCCTGTCTTTGGGAATCCCATGGCATATCTCATCGTTTACAGAGACACAGACACTTTTGGGAAATCCCTTATAGTTTAATGGAGCTGGAATGGCCCCATGCTTTACAATATATTCATGCACTAAACGATCTATGAATTCTGTTGTTATACCGGGCCTAATATGCCTCTCCACCAGATCCAGGGCTCCAAGAGCAATCTTTCCTGCCTCCTTTATCTTTTTTACATCTTCCCTTCCTTTAAGCCTGATTCTATACCTTTTAAGATAGATATCTTTAAAGTCTACCTCTTTTTTCATGCAGCACTTTTTATATTTTTTTCCGCTTCCACAAGGACAGGGAGCATTCCTATCTATTAGTAACTTCATCTTGTATGCCTTTTCCCTCTGGTTGTTTAAGAATATAACTAAAGCCTTTCACATTTCAATTATAAAACCTATGTCTGTTCCATGTTCTCTCTGATTAAAAGGAGTATTATCAGTCCTGGTATGGCAAGTGCTGTGCAGATTATAAAAAACAGGGGCCATCCTGCCTCTTTGGCTAAGAAACCTGTAAGGGATGATGCAAATACCCTCGGTATTCCCATAAGACTGCTAAGCAGTGCATATTGGGTGGCAGTGAATCTCTTATTTGTAATGCTTGCCATATATGCCACAAATGCAGAGGTCCCCATCCCAGATGTTATATTTTCAAACCCAATTACTGCAGCAAGCATAATGATGCCCTTCTTAATCCAATACAGGAGGGAAAATCCAGATGTGGATATGGCCTGCAAAAGGCCAAAGATCCACAATGATCGGTATATCCCCCACTTAAGGACACCAGCTCCACCAATTAGTGTGCCCAAGAGTGTGGCTCCAAAGCCAAAGAATTTTGCCACTGTTCCTATATCTGTCTTGGAATATCCCATCTCAAGATAAAATGGTATGGTCATGGAAGAGGCCATACTGTCTCCGATCTTATATAATACAATAAATACAAGGATAGTAATTGCTCCCTGTCTTTTAAAGTAGTCCCTCAGTGGATCAATTACCGCCTCTTTAAGTGTTTGGGGTTTGCCCTTCAGATGCACCGGCTCTGGAGCAATCCAGACAGTTATAACAAACGGAGGTATGAGGAACATGGATATAACTGTAAATACCATCCTAAAAGGTATATGATCTGCGAGGATAAGCCCACCTGATGAACACAGAAGCATTCCGATCCTGTATCCATTTATATAGAGAGAAGATGCAAGCCCCAATTCCTTGTCTGGAAAGCTCTCTCTTCTGTAGGCATCTACTGCAATGTCTTGAGTTGCGCTAAAGAGGGTGATCATTAATGACACAATAATAACCCATGTTATGGAACTTTTAGGATCAGAGAAGGAAAGCGAAGAGATGGAGAAGATGAGCAGGATCTGGGAAAATATTATCCATCCTCTTCTCCTTTCCCATCTCCAGATATTGAACCTGTCAAGCAGAGGTGCCCATAGAAATTTTATGGTATAGGGTATCCCAACCAATGAGATCAGTCCAATGGTTGTAAGATCTATCCCTCTCTCTTTCATCCATGCCTGAAGTAGTGTTATGGTAATTAAGAGTGGAAGACCACAGGAAAAGCCATGCACAAAGGCAATAAACATATCCCTCTTAAAGAGCACCTCTTTAGATAGGAGTTTGCTTCTGGTCATTTAATACACATCTACGAGGGCCTTGTAAAATTCTGGCCTTCTGTCTTTTAATCTGTCATTAAATCTATTAATCTCTTTTAAATTGGCCTTTTGTGGGTCTATTTCGCAGACCGCTACACCGCTTTCCTCCTTCCCCATCCTCTTTAACACCTTACCCCAGGGATCTACTATCTGGCTCATCCCGGAAAAGCTAAGCCTCTCTTTCCCACCTCTCTGCTCATATCCTATACGGTTTGCAGTGGCTGTATATACACCGTTTTCCAATGAGCGTATCTGCATTGCCATCTGACAATACGGCATTACCAGATTGGAGGGATGGCATATAATATTGGCCCCGAGGATAGCAAGTACTCTGCAAGACTCTGGAAACCACCAATCAAAACAGATCATTATGCCTATCTTTGCAGTGTTGATATCAAATACCCTAAATCCGGTATCCCCTGGGCAGAAAAGCTCTTTCTCTTCATAGAAGAGATGGGTCTTCCTGTATTTTCCCATATAGCCTTCAGGACCTACTATAACTGCACTATTAAAGAGCTTGTCCCCGTCCCTCTCTGCAAGGCCAAAGACGTAGTATGTGCCTGTTTTCTTAGACAGTTCCATAATACCTCTACAGGTCATCCCCTCTGGTATCTCTTCAGACAGATCCATCAGCTCGGCCTTATTTAAAAACTGATATCCCGTATTAAATAGCTCTGGAAGCACTACCAGATCGGCATTTACATTCTTTAAATCTGATATAGCCACCTTGAGATTCTCCTCTCTCTTTCCAAATATGGGCATCATCTGATATATGCCAATCTTCATCAATACCTCCCTACAAAATCTCTCTGCTTTATCTTTAAGATCTCTTTCCCTGTCAAGCCCTTTAAAAAAAGCTTGACCCATCTGGCTTCTGAATATAATAGATTCAGATCGCATAGGAGGTGAAAGGATGGATTTTAGGCTATCAAAGGAGCAGATGGATATAATAAAGGCAGCAAGGGAATTTGCATTGGGAGAATTTGTGGATCGAGCCCTTGAGTTTGATAGAGAAGAGAAGTTTGATCTAAGTATATGGAAGAAGGCATGTGAATTGGGCTTTATAGGTGTCTTTATTGATGAAAAATATGGAGGGGCAGGCTATGGGTTTTTTGAACACTGCCTGATAAGTGAAGAGTTTTGGGCAGTGGAGCCGGGGATCGGTCAGAGCCTTACATCCACTACATTTGGATCAGAGCTTATCCTTATGTATGGGACTGAAGAGCAAAAACAGATGATCCTTCCTAAGCTTGTATCAGGTGAGGCAATTATAGGCACTGCTATCACTGAGCCAGACGCTGGCTCTGACACTGCAAGCGCCTCTACCCTTGCAAAAAGGGATGGGGATATGTGGGTGATTAATGGCTCCAAGATGTTTATAACCAATGGAACCCTTGCCACTTGGGTAGTGGTCTATTGTATGACAGATCCAGAAAATAGCTCAAGACACAGAAGGCATAGCTTTATAATTGTGCCCACAGATACACCAGGATATGAGGCAAACAAGCTCACAGGTAAGTTAGGGATCAGGGCGTCTGATACAGCAGAGATCCATCTTAAGGATGTAAGAGTTCCGCTTAAGAATCTTGTGGGAAAGCAGGGTAATGGCTTTTATCAGTTGATGGAATTTTTTAATCGCACACGCCTCCATGTTTGCGCTCAAGGAGTAGGGGTTGCAAGGGCGGCCTTGGAGGAGGCCATAAGATATGCAAAGGGAAGGGTTCAGTTTGGAAGCCCCCTTTCCTCCTTTCAGGTAACTCAACACAAGATTGCAGAGATGGCAACAATGATAAGGGCAGCCAGAAATCTATACTGGGAAGCGGCCTGGAAGGTGGATCAGGGTGAGATTGATCATGCCCTTATCGCCATGGCCAAGTGGTTTGCAGGACAGACAGCGGTAAGATGCGTGGATGAGGCATTACAGATTCATGGTGGGTATGGATATTTTGATGAATATAGAATCCAGAGGCTTTATAGGGATGCAAAGATAGTTGAAATATATGAGGGGACCAAGGAGATAGAAAAGAATATAATAGCTAAGGCCCTATTAAAGTGATATCTATTTTAGGGCCTTTAAATTGACATATATGCTGAAAAGATTATATTCTTCTCTATAAAGAAGTAGCTCAGGAGGTAAATATCATGCCCATATATGAATATGAATGCAGAGGTTGTGGCAAGAGATTTGAAAAACTTGTATTTTCATCAGAAAATCCATCTATTAACTGTCCAGAATGTGGCAGCACCGATACCCAACGGCTTATGTCCATATTTGCATGTGGAGGTAAAGATCCCTTTCCCAATGTGAGCACAAAGGATATGGGCTCGACCTCTACCTGTGCATCCTCTTCCTTTTCCTGAGCTTAGAAGTGAGGGATCTGGTAGATCCCTCTTGAGAACTTTGAATTTTTCAAAGCTCTCAGAAAAAAAGCTGTAAATGGAATCTGTCATTGCGAGGGTCTTAAAAGACCCGAAGCAATCTGAGAATGGTTCTTGGTTCGAGGTTTTTGGTTCTTGGTTCGGGGGTAGAAGGGGGATGAGATTGCTTCAGCTCCTTCGGAGCTTCGCAATGATATGTTGCTTCGCTCGCAATGACAGGGGTCTGGGGATGTAACCCCCAGTGTAAAAAGGGGTTATGCAAAGCTCTCTCTTAAGTCTTTCTCCTTAGCTCTTCATCTCTGATCTCCCGTCTTAGGAGCTT
>CBFDUE010000102.1:0-6902 GCA_965613025.1 uncultured bacterium | reverse complement strand
GGGCGGACTTTGGCGGGTCTTCCACCCTGCATTTATTACAGCCTTTTGCCAGACACAAAAGACCCTACATCTGGATCACCTCCTTTCTGTTTGTAAGTTTTGAATTTTTAAGGCTCTTATAAGAAGCTGAAATTATAGGTAATCTTAAATTGGCATAATGAGCTTATCTGTTGGCCTCAATAAACTCAGATAATACATGGTTGAATCTATCTGCTTCCTCTAAGAAAGGGCAATGTCCGCTCTTTGAAAATAATACAAGCCGCGAGCCTCTAATCTTTTTTTGCATATACTCACCCACAGGGAAGCCCTTTCCCTTTTTACTCCATGAACCTAATATGATTAAAGTCGGAACATCGATTTGTGAAAGCACACTACGATAGTCGCTGCAAAATAGCTCCATGATAAGCAATGATCGAACATAGGCAGGCACCCTTTTGTATTCGGCCTTTAATTTTTCAAGAAGGTGTGGGTCAGGTCTTTGAAAAAACATTTTCTCAACAAAGCCGCTTCCGTCATATTCTGGATCTTGATAACGCATGCTATATCTATGTGTAAGTTTCAATCGCTTTTTATAATCCAGATATCCAATGGGATAATCATCGGTCTTCCAGCTATATGGGCCGATATCTACAATACAGATTCCCTTTAGATCTTCTCCCTTAAATTGCCTGAGATATTCAAATACAATACTTCCTCCCATCGACCAGCCTACCAGGAAGACATCCTTTAGATTGAGCTTTTCTATAAACTCGTGCACATCCCTTGCCATGTATGCCAATGTGTAACCAAATGGAGGTTTATCTGATCTGCCATGCCCTCTTAAGTCTATTGCTACAGTGTAATATTTGGATGAAAGTCCCTTAAGCTGTTTTTGCCAGTAAAGCGATGAACATGACCAGCCATGGATAAATAATATGTTTTGATGTCTTGGATCTCCCATAGCTTCATAGTAAATCTTAGTGCCATCGCAAAGGGTTATCTTCCCACTTTCTGTTTCTGTAAGACCATTTTCTAAGAAAACAAAAAGAGAAAGGATCAAAAGAATAAAGGGTAGAAATTTCTTAAATACCCGCTTCTCCTCTTTAAAAAATTCCACTATCTATAATACCCCCTCTCTCTTCCAGTATATCATGGCATTTTTGTATCTATAAAAGTAATAGAGCCTTCCGTCTTCTTTTAATAACTTCTTTGAAACATAGCTCCTTATGGCATCCACCTGTTCTTTTGTAAGCTCTTTATGCTTAAGGTAGGATTTCCACTTCTCCACAAGCTCTTCCATATCTTTTATAGGTCTTTTTACCTCTGCATCTATCACCTCTATGTTTGGCTCTATGCCTATCTCTCTTAAAATCATGTAGAGGCATAGATAGTCAGGCTGTGGAGGAAGGGGCCTGTGGTGAAGAATCATATAGAGCCTTTCATATTCAGGGTCTCGATTTCTTACAGAACAACCTGTAAAGAGGTAGACATAACCCTTTGAGAGATTATTCATCTTGAGGAAAGATCTGTGAAGCCCTCTTATGTAATACAGAGAGTGTGATGCCAATACTAAGTCGTAGGAACTATTTTCATTTATCTTAAGCAACTCTCTTTCATCAGCATCTTCCCATCTCTTTTGAATTATCCCAATATTTTTAATTCCATTTTCTTCAATCTTTCTCTTTAATATTTCGCACATGCCCTCAGATGGTTCAACTACAATCACCCTTTCAGTATGCCTTGCCATAGGTAGAGCAAATACTCCGGTTCCCCCACCTATATCCAGCACACTCTCTGGCTTCAGATCCAATAACCTTTTAACTAATTGTGGTCTGTTAGAATATCTGATTTCATCCTCATCATA
Source organism: uncultured bacterium (assembly GCA_965613025.1). Taxonomy (GTDB): domain Bacteria; phylum Desulfobacterota; class DSM-4660; order Desulfatiglandales; family JALVMZ01; genus CAYTXJ01. The sequence goes on along the minus strand of CBFDUE010000102.1, from coordinate 5,059 downwards.
TCTTTTAGCATAATTATTCCATGCCTTTATTACAGAGCCATATCTTAAGACCATATCATTTATCCATGCATCCTTAAGAGCACTGACCCACATTTCCTCCCAATCAGGCTTAAATATGTAATTGAAGGAATAGGGCTTTACCATCTTTAAACCTCCGTATTTTTCATTTTTTACCAATCCTCCTTTGGATACCCATTTAAAAAAAGGTTCAATATCTTCTCCACCAAAACCACCATTCCACGGTAGCCCATATAAGGTGAATGTTGGCACAGGGATATCTCATCGTATGTAGGGTGTGATATCCTAATAAGAGGTATCCCCAGATTATGGGCAACCCTCTTTTGAAAGGATGTGCCAAATATTAACCGAAGCTCATCTCCCAACTTCTGAACTTTGCTTTCTATCTCGAAAAGGTCATCTTCAGTTTCTGGATAGAGGGGGGAGCCGTAGACCGAAGCAGTAAGCCTGACATCACAGCCCAACTCATTAAATAAGAACTCTGTCATGGCCCTGACCCTTGCGCAATCTCCTATTACTGCCACTGGCATATCGTAGAAGCGGTGCAGCATAGCATTAGCCCTTTTCAGTTCCTCCATCACGTTTTCCTCATAGTTAACTCCTGTTACCTGTTTAAGAAATCTTCGGGTCAGCTCAAAACCATAGGGAATCTCCACCACTTCATATGGGATGCCAAATTCAGTTTCCATGGCCTCTGCCAGTCTTAGGCCACAGCCGCCAAAGACCACATTCCTTTCTACCTCCGCCATCTTTTGAATCTGATCAAATGTTGAATCAACGCCAGGCACGGCATTTACCTGATACCCGCATCGCGCCAGTAATCTCCTTATCTCAACCATATCTGCCCTTACTTTTGGAGATACGGCATCCATTCCAAAGAGGTTTACCGTCTTCTCTCTCCTCTCTCCCTTTTTAATGAAGGGCATAAGGGAAAGGAGTGCCTCTTCATATCCTTCCCATTCTCTCCCTTTAAAACCTGCTGCATCAATAAAGATGGTGTCTAATGTTTCTTCCTTTCTGATGAGTTCTGTATCCTCTCCAACAAGTGCAGGCACGCAGCACCCCAGGATGGCTATTACCTCAGGATGGTAGTATCTTTTTGCGGCCTCAATGGCCTGCCTCAGTCTATTCTCTGTTCCAAAAACCACATCTCTGTCGTGAAGTGCAGATGTGCCACTCCTTAAGTTACTTTGATTTTGAGCCAGTTGGAAAAAGATATTGCTCCAATAGCAACCTACTGGCCCATGAATAATAGGAACAATTCCCTCTATACCCACAAAGAGCTTGTATGCACCAAAGACCCTGCAACCGGATGTTACCTCTCCGATTGCAGCTCTATTGCCTGACATATCTTACATCCTCCCATAGCCTTACTGAAGGCATGAGTTCGCACGGCAAGGGAAACCTTTTCTGGTCGTAGGGGTATAGATCGTTCCTTGCATATATCGGTGGAGGACGCTTTATCCCCTGTCTGCTATATTCTGCATAGATCTCTTTAGCAGCAAGGAGGGCACCGGTGATACCTTGATAAAATGAAAATGTGTATGGAACATATGCAGGGATACCAAGAGAATGAGGGATCCACTTCCGTTCAAAGCTGGTTATCACTATATCAGGACGGTATTGTTTCAAGGCCTCTATGTCTTCTTCAATACCGGCCTCTATTCTTATATCTGCATCAACCCCATACGAGTTAAAGACCTCTCTTATGGCATCTAAATGATCCTTGATAACATTTTTGTCAATATTCCAATCGTATACGTGGTCGTATTCGAGATCAAGGTATACCAATTTAAAGCCTAAGTTGAATATCTGAGACAATACCAGGTATGGTGTTCCCCAATGAGACCAGCCTCTAAGGACAGCCAGTCTTTTCCCCTTAAAGATCTCTTTGTATGGCTTAAGCGCCTCTTCCATCACCCTGAGACGCTCTTCAACTTCTCTTTCTATCTCCTTTTCCACGCCTAATATCCGGGCTGAATCTAAGTAGAAGTTCTTAATCCCCTCTCTGAAGGGAGAGTTATAGTATTCGATTACATCGGGCAAAAAGCCGGTGCCAAATTTTTCATTCATTATCCTTGCCCATCTTCCATAGCCCTTAAGATTCATGGCGTAGCAGGGAAGCCTGCAAATCTCTTCAACGTTAGTCTTGTTAAATGAGATGCAATCCACACGTATCCCCACAGATCCAAAGATCTCTCTTATCTCTCTGAGATATTCTGACCACCATCTTCCAAACCACCTGGTAGGCATTACATAGAAAGCGCTTCTGCTATCCACTCCGCCATACCTTTCAGGCGGTTCCATCAACTGGGTCACGAAAGACTTAAAGAGCTCCTCCTGACCGCAACCCTGGATCATGCTGACCCTCTGGGATCTGGGGTGGCGGTAGCTCTCAGTCTGATCTCTGAGCAGCCTTTCTGCCGAATCCTTGAGGTCACGATGGCTAAAACCAGAGGTATCTGCCCAGATTACCTTTGAGCGCACCTTATCCCTGATATCCTCTATTACACCCTGGACATCATCTCCAATTATGCCTGTTGCGCATGTAAGAAGCACTGTTATAAGCTCAGGCATATAGGTCCTGTCCGCCTTAAGGATAGTATCTGCCAGTTTAGCCTCGCCGCCGAATACAATGTCATTTTCATCCAGGTTGGAGCATAGCACCATTTTTGCATCCAGTTCCCTTAGCACAGGTATCCTTTGCTGAAAGGCACAGCCTCTTGGGCCATGAATAATGGTGACATTGTTTTTCACTCCGGTTGAAAGAGCCACACCTCCTGAAAGCTTGCAATTTATGCTAAAGCGGTGCATACCCCTTGCCAGATCCCTCAATAACACCGTTTCCAACCCATCAGGGGTGTACATGGAATCATTCTCCTTCCTTCAAGATCCTTGAATTTTTCAAAGCTTTCCCTATCAGGTGCTCTTTACCGAATGAAGACAGTAGCGACATTGAATATTTACATTTTGGTGCCATAGTCAAAAGAACTATATATTACTTCTCATCAGGCCACCCTGCATTGATAGGCTAGAAAAAAAGAGATTCTGTTAATCAGAAGTTAAATCTGTATTCAGCATAGATCGCCCGCCCAGGGAGTGGATATTGGGGTTTTTCGAAGTAATACTCATCAAATATATTTTCTACACTCAGCTTGACCTGATGATGCTTCAAGAATTTAAAACCGACCTCCAGATCACAAACAACAAAGTCATCAAAAGTAATAATTGGATACCCTGGTGTATACCAGTCATAGTCCTTTCTTTCCCCCATATACCTGGCGAGGAATCTTCCAAAGAACGTGCCATCACTGTAGGTAATGCCAGTATTCAGCTTCCAGTCCGAAACATTATGAATATCGCGTTCACCTTCACCTGAGATATCTTCGACTGCCTTGAACAGATGAGTGCTATTTAGAAAGAACTCAACCTTTCGTTCCCAGTTCATAAGTTCACCTATATCAAATGATACCTCAAATTCCAGCCCTCGCATCCTTGCTTCATCAGAGTTCATATATGTGCTTTCAGTGTCACTTACCTTTACCTTTGATATCTTATCCTCAACATCGGTCCAGAAATATGTAATATCCGCAAAGAGACCCCATTCCTTCTTATGCATAGAAAGCCCCATATCCCAGGTCAGGCTGCTTTCTGGATCAAGATCAGGATTTCCTCTGGTAATCATAATTTTACCCTTAACTTCCCTCTCAGAGTATCCTGCCATCTGTGCTGCCTGGGGTGGAACAAATGCAGTCCCAATGGTTCCATGAAGCTGAAAGACATGATCTTCTGTAAGAAAGTATTTCAATCCGGTCCGGGGGCTTACATGGGAAAAGGTCTCAGAGGCAGGATAAAAATCGGTCTTATATGGTGTGTGTTTAGTCTTCAACTCAAACCAGTCATAGCGGATACCTGCATCTATAATGAGCCTGTCCCTGAAGAACCTAAAAAATGTATCAATAAAGACACCAACATTTTTCCGTTCATGGTCTGGTTGATATGGGGCCTTGCGACTGCCATCTTTTTTCCAGCTTTTAGATTCCACATTAATGTCTTGATAGTCCACACCTATTGTGATGTCATGGTCAAAAAAGTGGTATAGATCCTGAATCTGTGTACCTATCCACTCTATGTTGCTTTCATAACTCTTGTAAGGTGTTTGATTTTTATATCTTTTGGTATATTCGGTACCTTCATGAGAGACATACAGTGTAAACCGAGGTTCATGCGCCCCGATCTTTCCTGTGAGGGAAATATCACCACCATAACGGTCAATATCCTTTTCTGAAGGCTTCTTATCACCATAAATGAGAGCGTTAGGACACATAATATCCCTGCCCGCATACCAATCACCCTTCACATCAAGGCGCCAGATCTCTGAAAATGTGGTCCCCAGTCTTAAACTGCCATACCTTTCCCTATAGGTGGTGTTATCCCTTCTCTCTCCATTACCCATCTCAAAGTCATCATCCTGGTTTTTTATGCTAAGGGAAGCATCAAAATCGAGCCGATCTGTTATATTGCCCCCTGAGTTTAGGTCAATGTAAGAGGTATCAAAACTTCCTCCCCCAGCCGTAAAAGAGGTCTTTATCTTACCTTTTGATTTCTTTGTAATAATGTTTACCACTCCGCCCATGGCCTCACCACCATAAAGGGAAGAGGCAGGACCCTTGAGGATTTCTATCCGTTCCACATTCTCCTTTAAGATCGTGGCAAGGTTTGTGGCGCCTGCAGGCCGGCCATCTATCAGAACCAGGCTATGCTTAGTTATTCCGGAAAATTCTGGTCGGAAACCTCGAATACTAATCCCTGAAAGGACTCCTGGATAATCAATTACATCAATGCTGGCGTTCTTTTTAAGGACTCGGACAATATTTCTATCCACTGTGGTTTCGAGATCCATAGGATAGATGATATCCACCACGGCTGGAACCTCTTCTTTCTTTACCTCTGAGCGCGTTGCCGTTACCACCATCTCTTCCATCTTGACTGCCTTCTCTTTCTCTGCCTTTTTAGCCTCTTCTTCTGTTTTCTCCTTCTT
>CBFDUE010000101.1:0-6993 GCA_965613025.1 uncultured bacterium | reverse complement strand
ATTAAATTCAGTTCTAATAATAAGTAGATCTTTTAATCTAACCAATTCTTTTTTTAATTCACTTAGAATATCAAATTCGTTTTCAGAGTTTGAAGCAATAATTTCAAAATATTCTCTACCATTTTCTCTTATCTTTTTTGTAGAAATAATAAGGGCATCTTCACCTAAGTCTTTTTTAACTTTATCAATACAGCTTTTCAAATCGGTTTCTTTATATATCTTAACTTTCATCTGTCAACTTTATCTCCCCTATAGCTTTAATTTTAACATCAAATGGTATCTCACTTTGAGAAAAGATGGTAATAGAGGGTATAAAATTGCTAATCAACTTTTTGAAATACCTTCTGACAGCTGGAGAAGTGAGAATAACCGGTTGTAAATTCATAACTATTACCTTTTCAACATTTTTATTAACACAATAGATGATTCTATCAACTACCTGAGGATCAATTGAAAGATAGTTTCCATGTTCAGTAGATTTGATTCCATTTTCAATTATCTCTTCAATGTCTTTACCAAGTATTAATGCCTTTAATTCATTATTTTCATCTAAATAAGGAGTAATAATAGATCGCGCAAGCTTATGTCTTACATACTCAGTTAATATATCGGGATCTTTTGTGATAGGAGCATAATCCGCTAAGGTCTCAACAATTGTTAACATATCTCTTATGGAAATCCTTTCTTCTAATAAATTTTGTAAAACTTTTTGCACCCCACCCAAGCTAAGCTGATTTGGAACGAGTTCCTCAACAACCTTTGGATAAGTTTTAGCAAGATTATCTAAAAGTTTTTGAACATCCTGGCGGGTTAATAGTTCTGGAGCATGTCTCTTTAATATCTCTGTAAGATGAGTGGCCATAATTGTAACATTATCAACTACTGTATAACCAGCAAGCTTAGCTTCTTCCTTTTGTGATTCATTTATCCATAGAGCAGGCAGATTAAAGACAGGTTCTTTAGTTTCGATACCCTTTACCTTTTTAACCACATTTCCAGGATCCATTGCAAGATAGTAATTTAACATCAGATTCCCTTTCCCTACACACACGCCTTTTATTAAGACCTGATACTGTGTTGGTTCCAGTTGAAGATTATCTCTGATGTGAATAGGTGGAATTATAATGCCCATATCAGTAGCAAACTGTCTTCTTATAGCCCTTATTCTATCTAATAATTCACCTCCCTGTTCTTTATCCACAAGGCTTATCAATCCATATCCTACTTCTATCTCAATTGGATCCAAAAATAATAGATCCTCAACAGGTTCAGGGGCTATCCCTTCTTTCTCCTTTACTTCCTCTTCGGCAACTACTTGAGTGAGTTCACGTTTATAAGATATTAGATACCCACCTAAGCCAACTATTAAAGCCAAAAAGATAAAAGGAATATGAGGAAGTCCAGGAATGAGACCAAATAAAAATATGGTAAAAGCAGCTAAATAGATGGCTTTTTTATATGAAAATAACTGTTCACTAAATTCAATTCCCATAGCAGTTTCAGAAGCTGACCTACTTACAATAATACCTGCTGAGGTGGATATAATAAGAGCTGGAATCTGAGAAACTAATCCATCTCCAATTGTAAGAAGCGTATAGTTATGTGCGGCATCTATTATGGACATCTTTTTTTGAAAGACACCAATAACTAATCCACCAATAATATTTATAAGGGTAATTATTATTCCAGCAATGGCATCTCCCCTTACAAATTTCGCTGCACCATCCATTGCGCCATTAAAATCTGCCTCTCTTGCTATCATCCTTCTCCTTCGGCGGGCCTCCTCTTCATCTATTAGACCGGCATTTAAATCTGCATCAATACTCATCTGTTTGCCTGGCATTGCATCAAGAGTAAATCTGGCTGCCACTTCAGCAATCCTGGTTGCTCCCTTTGTTATAACCACAAAATTTACTATAACCAGAATCAGAAATATTATAAATCCAATTACATAATTACCCGCCACTACAAATTTTCCAAAGGACATTATTACCCTGCCTGCTGCCATTGGGCCTTCATGTCCATTCAATAAAATCAATCTGGTTGAAGCTATATTAAGAGATAATCTGAAAAGTGTTGTAACAAGAAGAAGTGTTGGGAAGATTGAAAATTCTAATGGATTATTAATATACATGGAAATTAAAAGAATTATAACAGAAAAAGTAATATTGGTTGCCAAAAAGAAGTCTAAGACCGTTTTAGGTAGTGGTATTATCATAACAGTTAAAATAACAACAACAGCTATAGCAACAATTACCTCGCTTACATTGTAAGATTGAATCTTATTGTTAATTACACTTTCCATAATCCTTCCTTTATATCACATCTTTTACTTTACCTTTTAATCTATATACATATGCAAGAATTTCAGCGATAGCCTTATATAGGAATGGTGGAATCTCTTGCCCTTCTTCTACTTTATTATATAATATATGAGCCACCTCTCTGTCTTCAATTATTGGAATTTGATATTTTTCTGCTATTTCTTTAATCTTTTGAGCTATTAACCCTTTTCCTTTTGCAATAACTTGTGGCGCATTCATAGTTTCAATACTATATCGTATTGCAACTGCTATATGCACGGGGTTGGTGATAACAACATCTGCTTTAGGAACTTCTTGAAGTATTCTCTTTCTTGCCATCTGAAGCTGCAGACTCCTAATCCTTGACTTTATCAAAGGATCACCTTCAGTCTTTTTAAACTCTTCCTTTAATTCCAACCTGCTCATTTTAATCTTATTTTCAAATTGCCATCTCTGATAAGCATAATCTAATATAGATATAATCATAATCACAATACCACATTTAAGTGATAGTTTTAGTCCAGAATATAAGATATTTTTAATAACTGATATAACTTCCATATTACTAAGACCAATGACCCTGACTAACTCCTTTTTTATAAATAGATAAGCTAATAATCCTATAAATATAATATTCAAAGATGATTTTAAAAATTCAATAAAGGCATTTAAAGAAACTAGTCTTTTAAATCCTGCAATAGGATTTATCTTGGATAGATTAGGACGTATCTGTTCAAAAGAGACTAAAAATCCAATCTGGATTATATTTGAAAATATGGCAATAATAAATACAAAGAGCATAAATGGAGATATAATCTTTAAAAACATTAATGACATATCTTTTATAAAAGCCATAATATCATCACTATGAAAAAGACGAGAGCTGATTACATTAATCGATTTCTGATATATTATATTTATATTGGTATAAAAATAGTTAATTATTAACCATAGGATGAAGATAGAAAACAATAATACGATACTTGCAGAAAGATCCCTACTTTTTGCAACTTCTCCCCTCTTTCTAACCTCTTCTCTTTTTCGTGGCGTTGGTTTTTCAGTCTTTTCTTCAAACTGTTCTTCTGGCATAATATTAAGATCCCTTATTTATAATATTTAAAGTGTCATAAATTATCTTTTGAACATTTATAGTATATACCTCCATAAATCTTGAAAGAATATGAAAAGATAGACCAAAAAATATTAAGCCAATTATTATCTGAATTGGAAATGCAACAATCATTATGTTCATCTGAGGTATAACCCTTGTAATAATTGCAAATATAATATGAGTTAATAAGATCATGCCTAAAACAGGAGATGCAATCTTAATTGATATCCTAAACATTTCACTTGAATAGTATAGAACCAGATCAAAAATCCCTTTTCCTACATTAAGATTGCCAAAACTAAGAATATAGAAACTATCTACCAGTGACTTAAGTAAAATATGGTGACCATTAAGACAAAGAAATAAGACAAAAGCTGTGAAATAGATAAAACTTGCAAGAATAGATTGTTGGTTTCCATAATAAGGATCCAGGATATTAGTAATGCTAAAACCAATCTGAAAACCCATATATTGACCTGCTATTCTGATAGCTTCAAAAAAAAGAATAATCGTTAGTGAAATTATAAAACCTATAAATATCTCTTTTATAATAGAAAAGATAAACTCAATATTATCTAAAGGAATTGATATCTTATTCTTATTTATAGAAAAATAGATAATAATTGATAAGATTAAAGATAATCCTGCTTTTAAAATTGGTGGTGCAGTCCTTAAATTAAAAAATGGCATCATAAATAGAATTATACTTACCCTCGTAAATACCATTAAAAATAATTTTAATTCAGAATAGATATTCTCCATGCATTACCTCTACTTTATTAAAATCGGAATCTGATCTAAGCACATCTTCGTAAATTGAATTAATTGCCCTGTAATCCAACCAGAAAATATAATTAGCCCTATCAGAACAACTAAAATCTTAGGGACAAAAGTAAGGGTCATCTCATGAATCTGAGTGATAGCCTGAAAGATACTTATGATTAGACCTATTATCAAACCCAGTCCTAACATGGGCATTGAAACTAATATGGTAGTTTTTACAGCTTCTTTTGCAATAGTTATAATGATTTCAAGATCCATTTTAAACTCCAAAAAAACTTTTTACTAAAGAACTGACGAGTAGATTCCAACCATCCACCAATACAAATAACATAATTTTAAACGGTAATGATATAAGAATAGGTGGAAGCATCATCATGCCCATACTCAAAAGAACACTTGCTACTACCATATCAATTATTAGAAACGGTATATAAAGAAGAAAACTTATTATAAATGCCGTCTTCAGTTCACTTATAACAAATGCCGGTATCAATATGGTTGTAGGAACTTCCTCTATATTCTTAGGTCTTTTCATTTTAGATATCTTATAAAAGAGAGCTAAATCTTTTTCACGTGTCTGTTTCATCATAAAATCTTTTAAAGGTTTAATAGCAAATTTAATTGCCTTATCCTGACTGATCTCTTCTCGTAAATATGGTTGAAGTGCGTTATTATTTATATCTTTCCATACTGGCATCATAATAAATACAGTTAAAAACAGTGCAAGGCCTGCAATTATCTGATTTGAAGGGGTCTGTTGTGTTCCTAAGGCATGCCTTAAAAATGCAAAAACTACCACAATTCTGGTAAATGATGTCATCAATACAAGAATTGCAGGTGCAATACTAATGACTGTTAAAATAAATATTATCTTTATTAACATAGATACACTTGAAGGATCATTTTGATTTTCTATCCCAATATATACTTTTGGGATATCTATCTCTGCATATGAATATTGTAAAAATAGATTACCACAGATTAAAAATAACAAAATTAAAACTGAACTATATCTTATTTTAAATATCTTTCTCATAACTGATCTGTTCTTTATCCAAAGAAGTTATATAATTGATATTTTCAGGTGTAACACCTAATACTATGATCTTCCCGGAAATTTCCACAACATCTAACCTGCTTTTTGGTGAAAGATGTAAAGTTGAAATTATATTCATATTGATGTTACTCTTTTTTAAATTTTTAAAGTAGTAAAATCTTCTTAGAAGATATAGTGAGATCAGAAGAACTGCCAGAACAATAGATAACATACCAATTGTCTTGATACCTATTCCAAATAGGCCCATCCAACCTCCTGAAAAATTAGCCCAAACTCTTTACCCTATCACTGGGACTTATTATATCAGTTAATCTAACAGCAAACTTTTCATCTATCACCACAACTTCCCCTTTCCCTATTAATTTCTTATTTACATATATTTCCACAGGCTCTCCAACACTCTTATCCAGTTCAATAATAGAGCCCTGTCCCAATTTTAATAGATCATCCACCACCATTTTAACCCTTCCAAATTCTACGGTAATCTCAAGGGGGATATCCAAAATGAGACTTAAATCATAACCTCTTTTTTCATTCTGATTCTGAATCTTATCTTCACCTGATCTATCTCCTTTATCATCGATTATCTCTTTCTCTTTCATATCTTTTATCTCTTCCATAGTCTTTCTCCTTATAGATTATAATAATTCCGCTATCTTTATTGCCTTTCTCCCGTTTAAAGAACCTGGAAATCCTTTAAATTTTGGAATCCCTTCAACTGTTATAATAAGAGGAAATTTAACCTTTGTGTTTATTGGAATGGTGTCCCCAATCTTTAAATTAATTAATTCATTTGCAGATAAGGTATTATTTCCTAAAATGCAGACCAGATCTAACTCAATATCTTTCAAAATCTCTTCTAAGACCTTCCTGCAGTTATTATCAGTGGGAGCTTCAGCTTTTCTCATTTTCAATTTATCCATTATAGGTTCTAAAATAGAGTGAGGATAACAGATAAATAGATTTCCATTCGTTCCTTCAACATATATAGTAAATTCACTTACAATTATTCTTTCTTTTGGACTTGCAATACTTACAAATTGAGGGTCCATTTCTGAACCTGTATATTCAAGATGGACGTTATAAATCTCACTCCAGGCGCTTTCATAATTTTCCAACATAACTTTACTTATCTTTTTTATCACCTTCATCTCAATGGGTGTAAAAGAACGGCCTTCAAGCTTTACATGGCTTATACCTCTCCCTCCAAAAAATATATCAATAAAGATAAATGTTAAATTCCCTTCTAAGACCAGAAGACCCGAACCTCCAAGAGGATTGATCTTAAAGATATTTAATGAAGAAGGAAGAGGTATATATTTTGAAAAATCAGAAAAGTTCATAGATCTTATCTTTTCCAGTGTAATATCTATATCTTTTCGCAAAATATTCAATAGGCTACTTCTTAAAGTCATAATAAATCTTTCATTTATTCTAATAATACCTGGAAGTTTAACTTCAGATGGTGTATCTTCTCCTCTAAAATCATAGACAATAATATCCTCTCTCTTTTCCTCCTTTTTCTCTTCTGTGGATACCTCTCCCTTTTCAATTCCTTCAAGTAGGGAGTCAACCTCTTCCTGTGATAAGATCTTATCCATAAGACCACCCTATTGAACTACAAATTCAACAAAATATATATTTTTTATAAAATCGCCATTTAATATATTATTCACTCTTTTAATTATCTCTTTTTTAAGAGATAATTTCCCCTCCAATGTATTTATATCATCATATTC
>CBFDUE010000100.1:0-7072 GCA_965613025.1 uncultured bacterium | reverse complement strand
TGTCTCAACATCTTTTTTAATTCCTTTATTTCTTTACTTAATTTATTAATCTTTTCCTCTATTTTATTTATTTCTTTAAAAGGTCCCTGAAAAATAACGCCTTTAAGAAGGGTTATTTCCTTTTCCGTTTCCTTTACCATTAAATTTGAAGTATAATTAGGAATAAATTTCTCCAAAACTTTATTTATTTCATTGAGATATAAATCTATAGGCCAATTATTCGCCGCTCTTTTCATCTTCTTTACCTATCGTAGCTTTTTGAGCATGTTCAATCATTTTAGTAAGCCAATCTCTAATTGAAATAGCTGTTTGAATATTCATAACAATGGAAGCTTGGATATATCTTATTATATCCCCACCAAATTCAATCTCCATGTTTTCTTCATCTAATGTTCCATCTTCCCGAATTTTATATAAAACCTTTTTAGGAATAGGTTGTCTTTCCGAGTAAAGGTGCAAATGTATCTCCTGCCGTGGAGTTATACCTCCCCAAGCTCCATTTACATATAAGTCTCTTAAATTATCAGGATATACATATTTGAATGTTAGCTTTCCTTTTCTTTTTTCTTCTTTATCATTCATTATTTTTATTTTACTTTTTGAGTTATTTTATGCTCTTAAATCACATTTATGATAAGATGTCAACAATTTTAAATATGAGAGTTGCTTTAATCTTTAGACCTTAGGACCCCCGGCGGCGATACGGGAAAGGGGATTTTTGTATGTGGATAAGACCCCCTGGATCTACAAGATGATAGATGAAGGGATATGCTATTTTCTATCCCGTCCCAGAAGATTTGGAAAATCCCTTACCATAGCCACACTTTGTGAGCTTTTTAAAGGAAGAAAGGAGCTATTTGAGGGTCTTTGGATTGAGGATAGGTGGAAGTTTAAGGAGTATCCTGTGCTTATATTTGATTTTAACGGTATCTCCCACGAGGATCCTTCCTCTCTTAGACAAGGGCTATTTCTTAGGATAAGAGACCAGATAAATGACTATGAGGTCGATCTTTTGGAAACTGGAAATTTATCAAACTATTTTCAAAGAGCAATAGTATCCTTGGAGAATAAGCTCAAACAGAAGGTGGTAGTATTAATAGATGAATACGATAAGCCCATTCTGGATCATTTAGGCTTAGGGGAGGAGAGGCTTAAGATAGCGTTTGAGAACAGGGAGATACTTAAGTCCTTTTTTGGGGTGTTAAAGGAGAAGAGGGATGAGATTGCTTCGCTTCGCTCGCAATGACAGGGTCCTGGTCTCCGATGTGGTGGGGGCATGGCTCCTGTATAAATCAGGGTTATGCAAAGGTTTTAAGATTGATTACCTCATCTGTTTTTAGTATTTCACATCTGTGTAGGTCTTGGTCACTTAGCTTAAATATCTTTTTAATTGCATCCTGAATGTTAAGCTTAGGCCCTGAGATATTCTTAAAAGTGACGATAAGCTCATTTTCAGATATCCATCTGATCTCTTTTATTTGAGCTTTTAGATCAACTCTTCTTCCGTTCCACTTAATCACATGAAATTCCCTTTGAGATAGAAAATCTTTAAGATTTTTATACTTAAAGATCCTATCCTTTGTCTTAACACTATATACTACCTGATCCACGCAAAAATTGATCTTGGATGAAGGAAGCTCTTCAACATTAAGGATCCTTACACCCTCAAAGAGTGTCTTATTTATCCTTCTTTTTAAGGATTCTTTCTCCATATCCGTATCTCTTATCTCTATTATCATTGTCTCATGCAAAGATCCTATCCCCACTGGAAGCGCAGATAGGAAAGATACCTTAGGCATGGGGTGAAATCCTTTAGAATATTCCATATCAATTCCTGCTCTACGGAGTGCACGGATCATCATATTCTGAAATTCAAGATGGCTTAAAAAGATAGAAGGCCCCTTCTTTGAATATACCATCATAAATCTTTTTATAGATGATCCTTTATCCTTTGCTTTGAATGGCTTAAGTTCAATTACCTCTATATCCTTAAATATTTTTGGGCTTATCACTTTATTGTCGCATACACCACAACCACTGCATTTTGATCTACAATCAGGAGTAGTCTTTCCTTCCTCTGCCCTTTCCCATTCCTGAAGAAGATAGGCCTTATTAACTCCACATCTGATGTGTTCCCATGGAAAGAGCTCATCCTTATCTCTGCCTCTAAGATAGATCTCGGGGTCAATTCCATGCTCCTTTAATGCCTCATCCCATATCTCCTTTGAGAAGCTCTCAGACCATGAGTCAAATAGTGCTCCCCTTCTGTATGCAGAAAGGATCACCGGAAAGAGTCTTCTATCTCCCCTGGATATAATTCCTTCAAGCCAGCTCATCTCAGGGGGGTTAAATTTTAATCTTATACAGGGTCTATGGAAACTTCTTTTGAGCATCTTTATTATCTTCCATGCCTCATCAGGATGAATCTGGGAGGCCCACATAAATGGGGTATGTGCCTTTGGAACAAAGACAGATAGACTTACATTTACTGTATATCTTCTAAAAATCCCCATCTTTTGCCTTGATACATGACTTGATAGTGTATAGATGCCTTCAATATCTTCCCACTTTTCATGGGGAAGCCCTATCATGAAATATAGCTTTATAAGATTCCAACCTGAGGCATATATTCTGGATGAGATATCTATGATCTCTTCATCCCTAATAGGTTTATTTATTATGGCCCTTAGCCTTTCAGTTCCGACCTCTGGTGCTATGGTAAATCCTGTCTTTCTAACTCTCTTTATCTGCCTTAGCCATTCAGGATCAAAGCTATCCACCCTTAAAGACGGAAGGCTGATTGCAACCTTTTTATCTGAAACCCTATCCATTAGAACACCTAAAAGCTCCCTTATACAGGAGTAATCACCAGAGCTTAAAGATAGAAGAGATACCTCCTCATATCCTGTATTTTTAAGTGCCTCTTCTGCATATGATATTATGGAATGTGGGGATCTCTCCCTTACAGGTCTATAGATCATACCTGCCTGGCAGAATCTGCAACCCCTTCCACATCCCCTGCTTATCTCAACACTTAGTCTTTCATGCACAGAGATGGCATTGGGGATTATGGGACTTTCAGGCAGTGGATACTGATTTAGGTCTGGGATTATGGCCTTTTCTATAAAATTCTTTGTTCCCAGCCTGTTTTCAATGGATCTAACTGATTCTCTATCGTATTCGATCTCAAAGAAAGAGGGGATATACACCCCTTCAATGTGTGAAAGCTCCATAAGGAGAGCCTCTTTGTCTTTAAATCCTCTCATTTTAAATTTTCTGACCACTTCGCATATCTCCAAAGAGGCCCTTTCTCCATCTCCAATCAGAACGGCATCAAATATGGGTGAAAAGGGCTCAGGGTTAAAACATCCAGGGCCTCCTGCAATTACAAGTGGAAAGGGGTCTTTTCTTTGATCTGATGTTAGAGGAATTCCTGATAGATCCAGCATGTAAAGAACATTTGTAAGACACAATTCGTGTTGTATGCTAAAACCCACCAGATCAAATTTGGAAATAGGAGCGGAGGACTCAAGACTCATAAGGGGGATACCCCTCTCTTTTAAGGCATCTCCAAGATCCCTTGCAGGGCAAAACACTCTCTCTGCCTTTATCCACGGTGTGTCATTTAGGATGTGATAGAGGATCTTTATCCCCAGATGTGACATTCCGATCTCATATAGATCCGGAAAGGCCAAACAGATAGATACATCAATTCTGTCATTTCCCTTTTTTATGGAGTTTATCTCCCCACCTATATACCTGCTGGGTCTTTTAATAGATTTGAACCAGGGTTCCTGAATAATATTCATCTTAGGCCTTTTTAAAAGAATTGATACTTATAGGAATGCACACCTTTACATAGGCACCACCACCGGGACGATTCCCCCCTTCAATTATCCCTTTCAGGTTTGTTACAATCCTTTTTACCATTGCAAGTCCAAGCCCACTTCCTCCCTTCTTTGTAGTAAAAAATGGGACAAACAGATTAGATAAGGCCTTATCACTAAAACCCTTTCCTGTATCTTTTATCTCTATCTGGACCATTGATGTGGGTCCTGAATTTAATCTCTTAATACTTATGGTTAGTGTTCCCCCATCAGGCATGGCATCAGCGGCATTTAAAAACAGATTCCAAAATATCTGTTTTATCTGATCAGGATCGGATTCTATCAGGATATCCTGATCCAGTTCTTTCCTGATTTTTATATCTTGATTCCATCTATCGCTACTTTTAAAGAGAGAGATAGCCTCTTCTATTAGCTCATTTAGATAGAATTTTTTTATTCTTAATCTCTTTGGTCTGGAAAAGACCAAAAAATCCTCAATCATGCTATTTAATCTCTTTATCTCTCTTAGGATAATAGACATCAGCCTCTTTTGAATATCTGAATCTCTAATATGTCTGTTTAACATCTGAATTGATCCACTTATGGATGCAAGGGGGTTTCTTATCTCATGGGCAATTCCTGCAGCAAGCTCACCCACAATAGCAAGTTCCCTGACCTTTTTTATATCTTCTTCTATTTTCTTCTGCTCTGTAATATCCTGGATAAAAAGGACTTTCCCCATATCATATGGATGGGGAAGATTAAGTTGAGAGCTATAAAACCTGAGATATCTCTTTATCCCTCCCTTTCCATTAAACGTTATATCTTTATATCTCATCTCAGAGAATGATCCATCTGATAGCTCAGAAGATAGAATCTCCCATAACGAAGGTATGGCCATAGATAGACTCTTCCCCACAATATCTTTGGCTTTTACCTTAAATATCCGCTCTGCTTCAGGGTTAAATAGTAGAATTCTGTCTTTCTTATCAAGGCTTATTATTCCAAAAGAGACATTATTGATAATAATATCATTTAGTGCTTCAAGCCTTATAAGATCTTCTTCCTTATCTTTTAACTCCTTACTCCTCTTTCTGCTCTGTTCCACCGGATATGCTGTAAGCAGGGCCATAAGAAAGAAGGCGCATATATTTACTGTGATCATATAGAAAAAGGTATTGGAGCTTTGATAATCAATGGGATGCCTCAGACTGGTCTCTAAGGGATGGAGTATTCCATAGTAGTGGAGATCCATTAAGATACCATAGAGTATCCCAGACAAAGAGGCAATAACCATTCCTCCTTTTCTGTAAAGGATAAGAGTGGCTCCTATAATATTTATCGGATAGAGAAAGGTAAATACACTTTCAATTCCACCAGTTATAAATATCAGGATGGTAATTAGCACGGTGTCTACGATTACCTGGATATAGGCTATCAGATATAACCTTTTGCTGTATTTTATGCTGAGTGCATATATGAAGGTGAGGACAAATATGGCTGAAATAAGTCCATATTGATAGAGTTGAACCGTTCCAAAAAGATTTTTACTCTCTTTTATATGCAGGGATATAAATGCACCCATAAACAGACAGGCAATAATGACCCGAAAGAGCATCAGTCTCTGAAGCCTTAACAGGAATTCCTTTTCGGAAGACTGGGGTAGATCTTTCATAAGATTGGGCACTTAACCTCCGATGGCACCTGCCATCTGGAATATGGGAAGATACATGGAGATCACCAACCCCCCAATGGTTCCTCCCAAAAACAGAAGCATCAATGGCTCAAGCATGGATGTTAAAGCTTCAACCGCCGCATCCACCTCATCGTCATAAAAATCAGCTATCTTCTCTAACATGGTATCCAATGCTCCAGTTGCCTCTCCCACTGAGATCATCTGAACCACCATACCAGGGAATATATCTGTTTCACTCAGAGGGTCTGCAATGGACTGCCCCTCTGCAATACTTGCCCTCACCTCATAGATAATCTCTTCAATGATCACATTCCCACTTGTCTTAGCCACTATCTCCAGTGCGTCCAAGATAGGAACACCACTCTGGATCATTGTTCCCAATGTCCTTGTAAATCTTGCAATAGCCACTTTTTTAAGCAGGTCGCCAAAGATGGGCATCTTTAAAAAGAGATCGTCAGTTATCCTTCTGCCCTTTTTGCTTTTTCTAAACATCTTAAATGCATAGGCTATTGCTCCCAACCCTAAGATACACCAATGAATATTTCTCTTAGTAAAATTACTCAGATTAACCACAAACTGTGTTGGAGCCGGAAGTGCTTTACCAAAGCTTGCAAACATCTCTTGAAATACTGGTATTACAAAGATAAGAATTACAGCAATCACAATAATTGCAATTCCAACTACAACTATTGGATAAGTCATTGCCCCTTTTATCTTGGCCTTCAATTTTGCGGCCTTTTCCATATAAGCAGAAAGCCTTCGCAAGATCACATCCAATATGCCTCCAGTTTCTCCTGCGGCTACCAGATTTACAAAGAGTTCATCAAATATCTTGGGATGCTTTCTAAGTGAATCAGCAAGTGTAGCTCCTCCTTCCACATCTTTAGCTATCTCTTTTAGAATCTTTTTGAGTGCAGGATTTTCTGATTGATCTGCCAAGATATTTAAACCCTGAATGAGGGGAAGCCCTGCATCAATCATGGTGGAAAACTGCCTTGTAAATATGACCAGATCCTTTGTCTTGACCTTGGGTTGTAAAAATGGGATGGATTCAAACAGATCCTTTGGCTTTGGCTTTAGCTTTAATATTTCAAAATTCTTTCTTTTAAGCTGACTTGCTGCAACCTTTTCATCAACAGCCTCTATCTCACCCTTTATCTTTCTGCCTCTTTTAGTCTTAACTGTGTAGATATATACAGGCATATCCTACTTCCTAAGATTTAATTAAAATTTAATATATTTTAGAAAAGCTATATATGTCAAGGAATGTATAGCAATCTATTATTATGCTTGACATAGGGGAAACTATAAATATTATTAGAGATCTTTTTATTTCAATTTCACTATAAAAGAGAGCTTTGAATTTTTCAAAGCTCTCATAAAAAAGCTGTAATTTTGGGTTATTCTAACTTTTTTTGGACAGTTACTGGAGGCAGAGGGGGTCAAAAGCCTCGTCAATACTGGATCACTACTTGAAAAATGTCAAAAAGGTGGTGCCACAAAATATGCATTTTATTCTTGCCACGTAGGATTATAGTATGTATTATTG
>CBFDUE010000099.1:0-7181 GCA_965613025.1 uncultured bacterium | reverse complement strand
GAGAAAAGTCTGCCTGGATGTTTTGAAAACCGTTTTTTAAAATAAGAAAACCGCTATCTGAACGAAAATCGTGTATCCACAAGTCTTCAACAACATTTAAACCTCTTCTGTAAAAGAGGCTATATATCAACTTAAGACCATCAGGCGACCAGGCTGGAAAGGTCTCCATGAATCTGGTTGTAATAATCCCCTTTACCCTGTCTTTTTTTCTTTTAAGATAGGCCATAAAGATATCAGATGTCTCTCCTTCCTTAAAACTATATCCCACATAGCTCAGCTTATCTCCTTCAGGATGAAAACAGGGTTGATCAGCCCTTTTAGATAGGGTAAATACCTTTTCTATCTTTCCTGTATCCAGATTAAGAATCCTTATATCTCCCAGATTTGTTGCAAAGACTACCCGTTTTTCATCTTTAGCCCAGGAAGGATGTTTTTCTTCAATACTATTTTCTGTAAGTCGCACACTTTCATTTCCAAGAGGATCAATCTTAAAAAGTTCCCATGAACCGAAGGCATTTGATACGTATATTATATCACTGGGAAAAGAGCTTTTCTCAAAAAATATAAAGGTGATTAGTAAGGCTAATAAAATTCTATATCTTCTCATTAGTCCTCTTTCTCTTATTTGAAGTATAAATTAAAATAATCCCTATAACCAAAGGAAGTAAAAAGATACCTAAATTTATGAAATTTAATTCCGAAACATTTCTTTTAAGAAAAAACTTAGCCTTATATATAGTGCCATGTCTTCTGCCTATTTCACATAAAAAGAAATAGTTTCCTTCCTTTTCCACTTTAAATGCCGGAAGTAACCTCGTCTTATGCACATCCTTTACTTTTCTCTTGCCTGAAGACCCCTTTGTTATAAAACCATGCTCTTCCCAGATCTTTACCCCTCTATCATTCATCATTGAAATTCTAAATTCTGCCTGGGTGCTACCTATCATAGAAGCTCCATACCAAAGTTCAAGTCCTGCTCTGAGTGGATTCATGGAAGGATCCAGCTCTATAGGACCAATCCTTAACTTCTTATGACCTACTGCACTCTCATACACCCTTATATTACCCACTGTCATACCTCGCCCACCAGCAATATCAAACTCATATAACTTAGCCCCACTCATAGCCTTTACATAGAATATGTATCCGAAAGTTCCCAGAAATCCCCCTATAGCCAGTATAAAACCTATTCTTCTGATACCCTACCCTCCTAAAAGACTTTCCATGATGCCTGGGTGCATGCCATTCCACCCCATATATCCACAGAGCTCTCATACTCTGTAATCCAGAGATCTATTTTCCCTTCAGCCCAGATGGTTCCACCAATACATGCCTTTCCCTTTAGATATCCATTGCTATCTAAGCAAAGAGCCGCCTTTACATATAGTTTAGCATAGATTCCTCCTTCCACCACATATGCATGAAGCTCTGCACTAACCTGTATATAGGCCTCTTCTAAGGTGAGGCATGCCTCTCCATATGGCCTTAAGATACAGTTTTTGTCAAATGCCTTACTTACCATACCACTTGCAGATAGCTCTATTCCAAGCTCTAAGAAGACACCTGCACTGATATCTGTGCCTGGCACAGAAACAGACCAACCTGGCACCGCCTGTTTATAACTTATCTTTGCCTTACCTGTTATTGAAAATTGATACCAACTTGCCTCTTTCCATGTGCCGGTCTTTTGAATACAGCAACGGTCATGACACTCTTCAACCTTTACCTCAATGCCTGATTCAGAGTCCAGATCTACCTTAGAAAAGACCCTTATCTTTTTAAGTAGCTTTTCAAACTTATCACTAAGATCATATTCATACGACTTTACCTCTTCACACTCTGCCTCAAGACCTAATGGATCAATAAAGGATACTGGATTGCTGTTTGCATATTCATAGAGATTTAGTCCACCTCTTAGATAACCCATCGGGTCTCTGCTAAGGAACCTGCCCATCCATGGAGCATAGTATCTTGCAATAAGATAGTATAGCCCTGACTCTGAATCAAAGAACCCTCCTGTGTATCTAAAAGGGTTTTCAATACCGGAATCTGAAATCTCATTACCATGGGAATCAAATATCTTTTGTATGCCATATGGATCATATCTATAGTGCTCAACAATATTACCAGATGCATCTGTCACCTTTACCACATTCCCTATCCTGTCTTTTATAAAATAATGAAAATTTCCAGGACCTGATTTCAGAGCAAATGCCTGGTTTGGCCTTGTTCCATCATAAATGGCATTATAAAGAAGATTACCATTTTTATATATGGCCAGGATCTGGCTTGAATTACTATAGACATAAGTATAGGTATCACTTCCTACCACCTTCTTTATTCTTCTGCCAAGTGGATCGTATTCATAGGTGGCAATGGAGTTATCATTTGAATCCTTAATTTCAATAAGTCTATTAAGATAATCAAAGGTATATTTGTGAGCGCCATCAGCTAAAAGATTACCATTTTTATCATATGAGTAATTATTCCCCTTAAAGACTGTATATTGATTTAAGCTATTAATATTATTCTGATAAAATCCACTATTATCTGTCAGAGACTTCCAGTTGCTATTTGCATCCAATACATAGGTAATATCCTCGCTTGTCTGGTTATCTCCAAGCAGGTATCTTACAAGTCTGCCCAGAGAGTCATACTCATATCTTTTAGTGTTTCTTGTATCTAAAAGATCCTCCTCTTTTACGACCTTACCTGAGATGTCTCTATGTATCTTAAGATCAAAAAGCTTTGTAGAGTCCTTCTCATAAAATATCCTTGTAATTCCGTTTGAATCAAAACTCATCCCTCCACCAATTCCATTTCCATAGGTAAAGGTAAGAGAATTGGCAGACGAATTAATGGTCTTATTCAAAAGCACTATGGGATTCTGAGCATCTGTTATGTCCTCAATCTTAGTGAGTCTTCCCCTAAGATCATAGCTCTCTTTTATAGTGGTTCCATCTGGATAAATGAGCTTCCTGATCCCATTTATGGAATCATATTGATATTGAACTACTCCAAAGGGCTGCTCTGTCTTTATAAGCCTTCCTCCATTATAGGCATAACTAAGTGTATATTTAATGCTACCATCTGAGGCAGATGTGATTGCAAAGGTCATAAGGTTTAAAAGATTATAGGAATATGAGGTATATGAGCCGTCAGGGAATTCAACCTTTGTAACCCTATCCCTTAGATCATAAGAATATTTTATTACATAACCAGAAGGACGGGTCTCTTCAATGAGGTTACCTCTGAGATCATATTTAAAAGACCTCTCTGAACTATCAGGATGAATTATCCTTTTTACCTTCCCTGAAGGGAAGTATTCAAATTTAATTTCGTTTCCTTTATAATCAATTATCTTAGTCTTAAGACCGTTTTTATTATAGGACACCTTACCTGTTCTAATCCCATCTGAAAGTTCAATTAATTTTCCATTTTTATCCCGTATAAATTGTAAAGTGGTCCCAGATCTATTTTTAAGAGATACAAGCCTCCCTGCTTCATCGTATTGCATCTCCATTGTGGAGCCATCAGGATATATAACCTTTATTCTTTTTCCTCTTGCATCGTATTCATATCTTGTTATAAATCCACCACCTGACTTTTGAGCAACAATCCTTCCTGCCCTATCATAGGTAATCTCTTTTAATACCCCCAGACTATCTTCTATCTTTATAAGCCTGTTAAGTGCGTCATAGTGATAGATAACTTCATTTCCATTTGGATAGATCTCCTTTTTAAGATTTCCGTTTTCATCATATTCAAACCGTTTTACATATCCATTGGGATGAATCTCTTTTATCTTTTTATCTCTTTTATCGTATTCATAAGAGGTGGTATAAATTTCCCCATTTCCAGAAACAGTGATTGAAATTACATTACCCACTGCATCATAATTAAAGGTGGTTACAAAACCCATTCTATCTGTCTGCCTTATCTTTCTTCCATTTGCATCATAGCTTCTTGTAATGGTATATCCTGATGAATCTCCTATCTCTGTAATCTTTCCAACCGCATTATATTTTAAAGTCCTCACATAGCCTGAAGGATCTACAATCTTCAAAACCCTTCCAAGTGGATCATATTCATAGGTCCAGACATTTCCTTCAGGATCTGTCTTCTTTTTAAGATTTCCTGCTTTATCATATTCAAAGCTTGTGGAATTCCCCTCTGCATCCGTCTCTTTTATAAGCCTTCCTCTTTCATCGTATAACCAGCTTCTCTTATTTCCTAAGGGATCGGTAATAGATACAATGTTTCCATATGTATCATATTCATAGAGTGTTTCATTTCCCAAAGGATCAATAACCTTTACCACTCTTCCATATTCATCATAGACATATTTAGTGGTGTTTCCCAAGGGATCTGTCTCAGCTATCTTATTACCAGCTCCATCATAGGTATATCTGATCTCATCTCCATATGGGTCCCTTACCGCAATCAACCTTCCAGCGTCATCATAGATGTAGTAGGTTATATTACCCCGGGGATCCTTTTTAGATCTTCTCCTACCAAGGGAATCATAGCTGTAAAGTGTTTCATTACCTAAGGGATCAATTATCTTTATAAGATTCCCATCTTTATCATATTCATAGGTTGTCTTTCTTCCAAGAGGATCTGTCACAGATGTCTTCTGGCCATTTTGGTTATAGGTATAGACCCAGCTATTACCCAATTTATCGGTCTTCTTTATGAGATTACCCTTTGTATCATATTCATATGTAATGGAATATCCTAAGGGATCGGTAATGGAGGTGATTTGATTTCTTTCATTATATGTGTATTTCCAGACATTTCCCAGAGGATCGGTCTTCTTGAGGAGATTTCCGTTTTCATCATATTCATATTTCCATCTGTTTCCGTTTTCGTCTGTTAACTCTACTGGATTTCCGTTTTCGTCATACTTGAATTCCTTAACGCTTCCATCTGGAAACACTATCTTGGTAATTACCTCGTCATCATTATAGTAATATGTGGTGGTCTTATTATTGGAATCTGTCTTGGTAGTCTTTTTATTTGCCGGATCATAACTATAGGTGTATATGAGTTCTCTTTCCTGATATTTAGTGACCCTATTAAATTCATCATATTCTGCCTGAAAGAGGGGTCTTCCTTCAGGATCCACAATAGATATCAATCTATGTGAATCATCATAGACATATCGTGTGGTGTTGCCCTCTGGATCAGTAAAAGAGATAAGATTGTCATCTGAATCATATTCATATCTCAGATAGTTTCCATCTGGAAGCTGAATGGAGCTGACTTTTCTATTTGTTCCATAAAAATATAAAAGGCTCTTACCTGATGAATGCATTACTTTTGAAAGCAGACCATCACTGTTATAGTAGAATCTTAGCCAATTACCTCTGTTATCCCTAATGAGTTCAAGAAATCCTTTTTCATTAAACCATATCTCTGGATTACTGGATCTTGCACATCCTGCACACCTGGGATTCAGTTTATATACAAAGTCAGAGCCAGGGGTCCCAGAGCTAGGGGTCAAAGGATCACGAGCCTCATGAACAAGTCTATCGCCAGGGAGCACCTTTAAAGGCGTATATTCTGTTGCCGTTGTCCTTAAAAACTCTGCCCTTCTTCCATCCTTAAGTCTTATTGTCACATACCAGTTAACACCATCTGTATATTCAATTAATTGCATGGTGTGTTCAGATACCCATCCATATCCAAATGGACCATTATAGTGATCCTGACTATTGTAGGTTCTTACCACATCCAGAGATAGGCCAGGTGTTGGAATGCTTACATCCATAAAGGTCTTTATAAAACCACCCGTTGCCACATATACAGGAGAGCCCTTTGAACCAGATGCAGGCTTATCTTTATTTTTACAAGGATCATCATCTGGAGGTTCAGGGGGTTCAGGGGGTTGAGGTTTGGGTTTGGCTATACCATGTCCGGTATCAAGTGGAGGTGCATGATATGCCCAAATTGAAGTATTTAATATCAGGAAACAGGATAGAACACAAAAGACTGTAAAAATCCTTTTCATGATATTCTCCTTAATAGAAAATCTTAAATATTGAATATACCCTATCTGATTGATTCCCATATCTGTCTTTTGCAACAAGTCTTACCCTGTAATATCCGGGTGCACGGAGATACCCTTTGTATTCATTAAATTCGGATCTTCTATCATCTCTGCCATCCCATATGATTCTATTAGCTCCCTTTTTAAGTCCCTCTGCCACAATGGTCTTAACCAGGTTATTGTTAAAATCCCAGATAGTGGCCTCTACATCTGCATCCTTTGAAAGGAAGAAATCTATCTTTAATCCCCTCTCTTCAGGATCTTCATAGGGATTATCCCCTGGATTAAAGAAGTGGGGTGTGGTTGTAACATTGGTTATAAAAGGATGCTTTTCAACAATAATAGCAGTATCTGGCAGCGGCCATCCTAAGACAGAGATGTAATAGTCAATATTAGGAGGAACCACATTACCATCATCCATGGTTCCATCCCATGTGATCACCTTTTTACCAGAGGTTAATGGATACTTCATAAGGATAGTTCTAATATCCTGATTCCATGAAGTGGAATACACATAAATACTGATTTGGTTTGGAGTGGGGAGTGTAAAATTAAGATCTAAAGGTTTGCCACTTAAGGGATCAAATTGCTGCAATCCAGAAAATGGAATCGCCTCATATGTTACCGCGGTTTGATAAGATCCACCTCTACCTGGGGCAATCTCTGAGCCTTTATCATATACATAGATCTTATTACCTGAAATATATTCACCCACAAAATAATAAATTCCGGATTCAACTATATTTCCTTCCTTATCTTTTCCATCCCAATTAAACTTATGTAATCCAGGAGTTATTTGTTTACTATCTATTATTGTCTTTATTAATTTACCTGTTTCATCTACAATCTTGAGTGTTATTGTAACAGGGGTTGGGGTAGTCACCATTATGGGCATAGTTTCCCCAATGTCTGGATCAAAGCTCTCAGCTCCCCTATAAATCTTCACTCCTGGCTCAATATTTATAGTAGCTAATCCATATGATTTAATCCCATTTTGAGTCTCAACCATTAAGATTACTTGATGTTCACCTGAATCTTTAAAAATTTGGGCTACACTTGATGCATCAACCGATTCCATATCATATTTACCATCCCCATCAAAATCCCATGAGTATTTAACAATCTTATC
>CBFDUE010000098.1:0-7190 GCA_965613025.1 uncultured bacterium | reverse complement strand
ACTCGCCGTGTGGCGAAAGTAGCATAGGAAAAGATTCTTATAAAACAGGATGTAGTTGGTGAAATTTATGCTCACACTTTACACCTCACGCCTTACGCTTTACGCCTTACACCTTACGCCTTACGCTTCACGCCTTACGCCTATGAACCAGACAGACCAGTTTAACGTCAAATGCCTGCCCTGTGAAATGTATAGCTATTTAACAGGGTGAAGACCTGCTCCCTTTCTCTTGGAAATGGCAAGATACCAAATGACGGAAATATCCAAAAAAATGCTTAATTTAATAAAATCAAAACAAGCTATAATTGGTGTTATTGGTCTGGGTTATGTAGGTCTTCCTCTTTTAATTCGGTTTGCTGAAGAGGGTTTTAGAATTATTGGTTTCGATATTGATAAAAATAAGGTGAAAAAATTAAATAAAGGCAAAAGTTATATTAAACATATAGACAGTGAATTTATCAAAAAATATGTATCCTCTAACTCATTTTCTGCCACAAATGACTTTAGCAGGCTAAAGGAAGTTGATGTTATTATTATATGTGTGCCTACGCCTATAGGGAAGCATTATGAACCAGATTTATCCTTTGTCCTTAATACGACCAAGATAATAAGTCAGCACCTAAGAAAAGGACAGCTTGTCATCTTAGAAAGCACCACCTATCCAGGCACTACCGAAGAAGAATTACTTCCCATTTTATCTCAAACAGGCCTAAAAGTGGGAAAGGACTTCTTTTTGGGTTATTCTCCAGAAAGAGAAGACCCTGGAAATAAGAAATTTTCTACTGCCACAATCCCAAAAGTAGTTTCAGGTATAACAGAAAGGTGCCTTAGTCTTGTTGATGCACTTTATAAAAATATTGTCATAAAGACAGTGCCTGTTAGTTCAACAAAAATAGCTGAGGCTACCAAGATTCTTGAGAACACCTACCGGGCAGTAAATATAGCACTTGTAAATGAGTTAAAAATTGTATTTGACCGTATGGGCATAGACATCTGGGAGGTCATAGAGGCAGCAAAGACAAAGCCATTTGGTTTTCAGGCCTTCTATCCCGGCCCTGGCTTGGGTGGCCACTGCATACCAATTGACCCCTTTTACCTTACATGGAAGGCAAGAGAATATGATATTCACACCCGTTTTATAGAGCTGGCAGGCCAAATCAATACCAACATGCCATATTATGTGGTGGATAAAACCATCAGGGCTTTGAATGAGCGAGGGATACCCATCAAAGGTGCCAAAATTCTTATAGTGGGTGTGGCTTACAAGCCTGATGTGGATGATGATAGGGAGAGTCCTGCTTTTGTGATTATGGATCTATTGGAGAGAGCAGGCGCCGTGGTAGATTACCATGATCCTTATATTCCCAGGCTTAGAAAGAAGAGAAAATTTTCTTTCAGTAAGGAATCGATCCCTTTAGATCCTCAATCTTTGTCAATGTATGATTGTGTTCTTATTGTAACTGATCATGCGAATATAGATTACGAAATGTTAAGAGCAAATTCTTCCTTAATTATAGATACAAGAAACGCAATGAAACTTAATGGCTTAGAGAATAGTAACGTGGTTAAAGCGTAAATGTGTGGCATTGCCGGAATTGTGACTACTAAGGATGAAGTTAGTTTAAGAGCTCTTGAAGCTATGGAGAGAGCCATGCTCCATCGAGGGCCAGATGATGGGGGAATCTTTCTGTCGAAAGACAAGCAAGCAGGTTTGGTTAATAGAAGGCTTTCCATTATTGATCTTTCTCCTGCAGGACATCAACCTATGTCTACTTCTGACAAACGCTTTACAATTGTTCACAACGGAGAAGTCTATAACTACAAAGAGATACAAAAAGTTCTTGAGAGTAAAGGATATAAGTTTAAATCTAATACAGACACAGAGGTTATACTTTATTCTTATGCTGAGTGGGGGCCTGGCTGTCTGGAAAAGTTTAGGGGCATGTATGCCTTTGCTATATGGGATGACTTTGAAAAGAAATTGCTTTTGGCCAGAGACAGGTTGGGGATAAAACCGGTATATTATTCCAATTCGGAAGGGACATTTGTTTTCGCTTCTGAGCTCAAAGCTTTAAAGTCCCCTGGTCTCATGTCTTCTGACATAAATCCAGCTGCTTTGGTAGCTTATCTCATGTTGGGTTCTGTTCCTTGTCCTATGACGATTTATCAAGGTGTCTATGCACTTAACCCTGGGAGTTATCTGATTTGGCAAAATGGAGCATTTGAGAACCATAGATATTGGGATCTTCCAGTGCAAACTGGAGAAGTTAACGATAAGGAAGAGACAGTCGGGAGGATAAGAGAGTTGCTTTTGGAATCTGTCAGGTTGAGAATGATTAGTGACGTTCCCCTTGGAGCTTTCCTGAGCGGTGGCTTGG
Organism: uncultured bacterium; assembly: GCA_965613025.1. Lineage (GTDB taxonomy): Bacteria > Desulfobacterota > DSM-4660 > Desulfatiglandales > JALVMZ01 > CAYTXJ01. The sequence continues at coordinate 4,812 of CBFDUE010000098.1, read as the reverse complement.
ATTCCAGTTCTGTTGTAGCTCTTATGAGGGAGGTTTCTAATAGAACGATCCGCACCTGCTCCATGGTTTTTGAGGAGAAAGAGTTCAGTGAGACTTCGTACGCTAAGGCTGTGGCTGAGGCATTTGAAACGGAACACTATGATAGGGTTATCACCTTAGAGGACTTGAAAGCAGAGTGGGATAAGATCTTCTGGGCTATGGATCAGCCTACTATTGATGGGGCCAACACATATTTCGTCTCTAAAACAGCTAAGGAGGCTGGTTTAACAGTCGCCCTTTCTGGTCTTGGAGGAGACGAACTTTTTGGAGGTTACCCCAATACCTTCCGTGGTATTCCCAGGCTACTTAAGCTTCTAAGATTTGTTCAAGGTATCCCTGCTGGTCAAAAGGTGGCTGTTTGGGTTTTAAATAATTTTGCAATTAACAGTAAATTTAATAAACTCTCTGATGCCCTTTCCCGTCCTCCCACCTTTGCCAGTGCTTACTTAGTTATGAGAGGGCTTTTTTCTTTTAAAGAAGTTAAATCTCTGGTCTTACCTGAAATATGGAATGAAGCCATTAAAGGTTTCAACCCGCTCCTTTATATCTCTGAGCAGGCCGGTGCCTCTTTCTCCATAACCCCTAATCCCTTACAACTCACCCCTGCTGACTTATTTAACTGGATTTCCCGCGCTGAACTTAGAACATATACCCATAACCAGCTTTTGAGAGATACTGACGCCATGAGCATGGCCCATTCTTTGGAAGTGAGAGTGCCTCTTTTGGATCATGTCTTGGTGGAAGAGGTTTTAAAGACTCCTGGGGTTGCTAAAGCAGACAGAAATAATCCGAAGATTCTTTTGATTTCGGCCTTGGATGGGCTCCTACCAAAACTCGTAGCTGAGAGAAAGGATAAGATGGGCTTTACTTTTCCCTTTGCCTTGTGGTTAGGTAGGATGGTTAAGGAAGCGTCTCTGTTGCCGAATGAAGTTCCTTTTTTGCGTAAGGAAGCTTTAAAGAACATCATCGAGGGTTTCAGAAAGGGTAAAATAGGATGGAGTAGGCTTTGGTCGGTGCTGGTCTGGAATGAGTGGTCTAAATCGGAGGTAGGAATTGGATGAGCTCTGTAAGAAATGTTCATAGGATTTTAATCTATCGAATAGGAAATTTAGGCGATATTATTTGCACCATACCGGCCATGGTAGCGATAAGGAGACGTTTTCCCACTGCATGGATTGGTCTTTTGACAAATAAAGCTATTGGAGGCAATCCTGATCCAGAAGCTATTTTAGAAGGAAATGATTTTCTTGATACAATAATAACATATAATCCAAGACAAATTAGAAACTTTCAGTATCTTAAATCTCTCTTAGCTCACATACATGATTTGAAGCCTGAACTTTTAGTGTATTTTTCTCTTTCAGATACTACTAGAAGAAGGCTTTTAAGAGATTGGCTGTTTTTTAAAATGGCAGGTTGCAGAAAACTTATAGGATTTAACAAACCCAAACCAGAGAAAGTGATTCTAAAAAATGGCATAAAAATGCCGATTTTTCCTCAAGAGGTTGATCGTTTGATGAGGCATGTGGTGCCGTTGGGTATAGATCCTGGAAAAGTAGAGTTCAGACTGCCTATAAAGGAGAAGGATAGAGAAATTATAAATAGAATATGGGCGAGATATAGGCTTAATAATAAGAGCCCCATTGTTGCAATTTGTCCTGGTGCCAAGTTCCAGGCAAAGCGGTGGCCAGAACAACGTTTTTCTCAAGTTGTATCTATCTTGAGTAGGAAATATGAAGCTCAAATAATTCTTATTGGTGGACCAGCTGAAGAGGAAGCTGGCAAAAAAATAGTTAAGGCCAGTAGAACTTCTGTAGTTAATCTTATAGGTCAAACAACTTATATGCAATCAGCTGAAGTCCTGAGGCGGTGCGATCTTCTCGTAAGCAACGATTGTGGGCCGGCTCATCTTGCAGCAGCCGTTGGGACACCTGTGGTAGGGATATATTCTTCTAGGGATTACCCTGGTGCTTGGCATCCGTGGGGTAATATTCATACAATTTTGAGAAATGATTCAGTATCATGTAGATTTTGTTTTAAAACCGATTGTGAAACAAAGGAATGCATAAATGGTATAACTGTGGATCAGGTAATAGAAGCATGTGATAAGTATTTATCATCTTTGCCACCAAAAGGTGAGAAAGAGTGAGGATTGCTATGTTTAACACACTTCTGGAGGTGCGAGCGAAGGACACAGAATCTCATGCTCCGTGTGGTTTTATCACTTGAACACTATGGGTTTGATAAGTTCACTGAAAGGGTAAAAGATCTGTTAAACAGGGTGGAAGATGAGTTATAGAGAAAAGATATATTCTTCTTATCTCCTCACCCAGAATCTTTGGGGCTGGGCTCAGAAATGATGAAAAGTATAAGACTCGGAGTTATTGCCTTCCATCCTATTCAGTATCAGGATAGATTATGGGAAACCCTTTACAGACTCTCACTTGGCAGTGGGATTGAGGTGGAGGTCATCTTTCTCGATAAAATCGGATTGAATCCAGTGAGGGTAGCGGATTTTAACACTACATTAGATTTCAAAGATGTAATAAGACTCAATTATCCCCACAAGTTCCTTACAAATCTTTCTCCCTTGAAAGGGCATATTCTCTTGGGGCGTGTCAATCCTGGAATTTTAAGGGAAGTCCTAAAATATGACGTTCTTCTTCTTCATAGCATTAACCATGTTTCCTACCAATTGGCCTTTTTCTTGGCAAAGCTGCTTGGGAAAAAAGTAATGATAAGAAGCGAAGGAACACCTGGAAAAGCAAGGAACAGGTTAGTTAAGTATTTGAAAAAGATTTATTTTAAGTATATGGATTTGGTCTTCTATTCCTGTTCTGGAAATAAGCACTACTTTAAGGATTTTTCTGTTTCCGATGACAAGTTAAGATTCTTACCCTGTGCCGTGGATAACAATTATTTCAGGACAAAGTACCTGGAGCTTTCAGGGAAGAGGGCTGCATTAAGAAAGAATTTAGGCATTGAGAATAATGATGTAGTAATACTTTTTGTTGGAAGATTTGTGGATATAAAAAGACCAATGGATATCCTCAAAGCCATTGACCTGCTCATACATAAAAAAAACCTCCAGAATCTGAAGGCACTTTTCATTGGAGGAGGCCCTCTTGAAAAAGATATGACAGCGTTTGTGAAGTCGAAAGGATTGACCAAAAATGTGATCATAAAAGGCTTTGTGAAACACTCCAAAATTGTAGAATACTATACCCTGGCTGATATCTTTGTTCTTCCTTCCTCTGTAGATCCCTCTCCAAAAGTTTTGAATGAAGCCATGAACTTTGAACTACCAGTCATTACCACCAACGTGATTGGGACTGCCGAATTAGTTAAGGAAGGATATAATGGCTTTAAAATAGACGTTGGGGATATCCGGGCACTGGCAGATAGAATTTCTATTCTTGCTTCGGATAGTAATCTACGCCGCACTTTTGGAAAGAATAGTTGGGTTGTGGTTAAAGACTGGAATTTTGAAAGGGATGCGGAAGCCATTCTTGAGGGTGTGAAGGAACTATGTTTGAGCAAATAGATATTGCTTTTAAGACACCTCCGAAAAGGCACTTCTTTTTTGGATATTATGATGTTAGCCCCTTGAGCATGGATGGCACAAAACTGCTTGCTCAAGAGGTAAACTTTATAGACAGGATGCCTTGTGAAGACGATAGGCTTATCATAGGATATTTTGATTTAAAAAGTAAGAAATGGATTCCACTATCAGAAACTTCTGCCTGGAACTGGCAGATGGGGTGCAGGCTCCAGTGGCTGGGCCCAGATTTTAATAGGTTTGTAATTTATAATGACAGGGAAGATGGGAAATTTGTGTCTTACATTGTGGATGTCCAAACTGGTGAGAAGATTAAACTGCCATTTCCTATATATTCTATTTCTTCTGATGGAAGATACAGTGTAACTTTAAACTTTGCACGTCTTCACCATACCAGACCTGGGTATGGATACTGGGGAGGCGAAGATCCTTATTTTCATGAAGAGCATCCAGATAATGATGGGATTTTCCTCGTGAATTTAAAAACAGGAGAGTGTAAACTTATCATCTCTATTGACAGATTATACAGGATAAAACATATGCCCATTATGGATGAGGGTATCCACTGGGTTAATCACCTCATATTTAACAGAAAAGGCACAAGGTTTATTTTTCTTCACAGGTGGTCCCTCCCAGATGGAGGTATGTATTCCAGACTTTATACTGCGAATTATGAGGGATCAGAACTTTCGTTGCTACTTGACACAGGAATGGCATCACATTTTTGCTGGAGAGACAATGAGACTATCATATGCTGGGGAAGGCAGGGGACAGTAATGTCTTCAGTGCGAAATAAGAGTTTGTTTATAAACAGGTTTATCAAATTCTTGCGTCCTCTATACCATAAATTGCTTCCGAGGACTGTTAAGCATGGTATAACAAAAGATGCTTATCTCATTATAAAAGATTTCTCGGGAATTGTAAGTTCACTGAATCATCCCGCTTTAAAAGAGAATGGACATTGCTCTGTCTCGCCAGATGGCAGATGGATGTTGACAGATACCTATCCAGACAAAGAACATTTTAGAAGACTGCTACTCTATAACTTGCTTGATGGCAGGTTACTGGAGCTGGGGAGGTTCAAATCTTTGCCGCCTGGTTTTCCTGAAGATTGGGATATAAGTGGCGCAAGATGTGACCTTCATCCTAAGTGGAGTTTTGATGGAAAATGCATTTGCATTGATTCTGTACATGAGGACTATAGAGGAATGTAT
>CBFDUE010000097.1:0-7195 GCA_965613025.1 uncultured bacterium | reverse complement strand
GATTATAATAACAACAGGCTTCAGGTATTTTCATCAGATGGGAATTTTATAAACACCTATGGTCAATACGATAATGCGGTAAATTACAGGCTTTATGATCCATATGATGTGATAAAGGGATCTGATGGTAATCTTTATGTAGTTCAATATGGGAAGCATAGGATACTTGTTCTTAGCCCTGATGGAAAATTTATAAAGACCATAGGCTCACAGGGAAGTGAAGATGGAAAATTCCAATTTCCCACATGCCTTACATCTGATAAGAATGGAAATCTCTGGGTGGTTGACTCTGGAAATCACAGAATCCAGAAGTTTAATAGTTCAGGTGAATTTGTATCTAAGTTTGGCTCATATGGATATTCATATGGGTACAGATTAAAATATGCAAGATCAGTCTATCCCTTAAGCGATGGAATCTTGATCGTATATGATAACTATCTTTTAAAACTTTCATATGAAGGGTTAAAGGTCTTTAAGATAAACAAATTTGGAGATGAAGATACCTCATTTAATATCCCAATCGGAGTTACTGTGGATTCTGATGGAAATATTTATTTGGTAGATAAGATAAACAATAAGATTCATAAGTTTGACAAAGACGGAAAATACATAAAATCTTTTGGCGAATATAGCTCTAAATTTGAGCCTGGAAAACTTTATTACCCTATAGATATCCACATTGAAAATAGCGGAAATTATCTCTGGGTTACAGACTATAATCACAAGGTTATCCAGAAATTTAATAAGGACGGAAATTATGTAAGCCACATAGAGCTTGACTCAAACCCTTATGGACTATTTATGGATTCTTCCAATAACATCTGGGTATCCCTGAGTGGTGGAAAGATTCAGAAATACTCATCCGGTGGAAATCTTTTAAAGACCATAGAAAAATTTACTCTAAATGGCACACAATATGATCTTTCATCAGGCATTAAAGATATTGCATTTGATGGAACAAGCCTTTGGGTATGTGATTATGACAATAATAGAATACTTAAGATAGATCCTGATGACCTTGCTGCAGAGGAATTTAAAGGATTTTATAGACCTCATGGGATATCCATAGATGGTGATACTCTATGGATCGCTGATCATAATAATTACAGGGTCATCCAGATGGACAAATCAGGAAATATCAAGAGGGTATATAGTGAGACATCTGAAAGTAACGATAAATTCAATCATCCAGAAGGTATTGCATTTGATGGATCTGATGGACTTTGGATTGTGGATAGAGAAAATTACAGGATACTTAGGTATAAGATCTCTGATGATACCCTTATTCTTACTAATTTAATCGGCGGATATTATAATGGGGTTTTAGGATGGCCTCATCAGATTGCAATTGCATCTGATGGAACGCTTTGGGTTGCAGATAAAAACGGGATCTTTCACTTTTCAAAGGATGGAGAGATCATTTTAAAGATAGATAATTCCACTCAGGATGATGTGGATCTGGGTGAGCCAAAGGGAATCTCTGTTTATAAGGACAATGACGGAAATGAATACATAATTGTAACTGACTATACAAAGCATCAGGTCCACAAATTTAAAAGTGATGGGACCTATGTAAAGAGTGTGGGAGGCGAGGGTTACAGCTATGATCAATTTAAGTCACCTATAACCTGTAAGGTCATCGATGGTGAGATATTTGTTGCAGAGACAGGTTCAGATAGATTGAAGGTCTTAGATACTGATCTCTTTTACAAAAGGACATATACAACCACAGGTGAGGCATTTGGAAAATTTAATCACCCCTGGGGAATTGCCAGAAACCCTGATGGAACCATACTCTGGGTGACAGATACTGGTAATGACAGAATAGTCAGATTAGTAAAAGAACAGGATGGCTGGAAGATAGACTGCATTGTGGGTGGCCCTGGTTGTGGGCTATTTGATGATCTTAGGATGATCTATATGAGTGGCGACAATCACCTCTTTGTGGCAGATGTAGGAAAAGATCTGGTATATGAGCTTGATTCTGATGGAAATCTTATAAAAGTAATGGGGGAAGGCGAAAAGAGCAACGCCTTTTATTATCCCCATTTTATCTATGTGGATTCAGATGGAAACAGGTGGATTGTTGATACCAATCATCACCAGGTCATATGTCTTGATAAAGATGGATTCTTAAAGAGCTTCTTTGGGCAAAATGGCACAGAAAACGGTCAATTAAAATATCCCAAGGGGATTGCAGTATCAAACGATTATGTCTATGTGGCAGATACAGATAATAGCAGGATTCAGAGATTTTCAAAGTCAACAGGGGAGTTTGACTCAATAGTTGCACCCTCTGGCTCTGGTGATGGATTTGTTAATAAACCTAAAGGGCTTTTCCTGGATTCATCTGGAAATCTCTGGGTGGTGGATACGGGAAATGGCAGGATTCAGGAGTTTGACAGCAGTGGAAAATCTGTAAATAAGATGGGTGAAGGTCAGCTCAATTCTCCTTCATACATGGTAATTGATAGCGATGGAAATATCTGGGTCACAGACACCAATAATCACAGGGTGGTTAAGTTCTCTCCAGATGGGCAGTTGCTGTCTTCATTTGGATCATATGGCTCAAAATCAGGACAGTTCTCATATCCTTCAGGCATTGGTATAGATTCCTCAGGAAATATCCATGTGGTGGATCAGGGTAATCACCGGGTTCAGGTATTTGATAAGGATGGAAATTACCTCTACTCTTATGGAAAGGGGATCCTGAATTCTCCAGAGGGAATATGGATATCAGGTAAAAACACATATGTGGCAGACAAATCAAACAATAGTATAAAGATATTTACAGAATCAGGTCAACTTGTAAGCGAGATAAAAGACAATGGTCTGGCAGATAATGGCCTTAAGGAACCAAATGCTGCATTTAAGGATTCAGATGGAAATCTATGGGTTGTAGATGCCGGAAATAATAGATTGCTAAAGCTGGATCAAGATGGAGATATAATAAAGAAGATCACAGAGCTTATGGATAACCCTCAGGATCTGTTTATTGATGGTGACTATATATTTGTATCTGCGTATAACAGCAACAGGATTATTCAACTAAATAAAGATGGAGATATCATCAAGGTCTTTAACAATACTGGTGAGTGCTTTGAAAAGCTAAATAAGCCCCGTGATATAATCTTTTATGATAATAAGTTCTATATTGCTGACACAGACAATCACAGAATCGTGGTGATGGACAGCGACGGTAACACCCAGTTTACATTCGGTGCATATGGAACGGGCCCTGGACTATTTAATTCTCCGAAATATATTACAATTGGGCCTGATGGAAACCTCTGGATCTCCCATGGAAACAGGATAGGGGTATATACAAAGGATGGTGTGTATGTAAAGGAGATTGCGGCCTGGGGTTCTGATTATGTGGGTGGAGTTGTATTTGACGGTGATGGAAATCTATATACCATTAGCACCCTTGAAAAGCCCATACTTAAGATGGATCAAGATGGCAAGCTCCTTGCATCCTTTGCAGAGTATGGATCTGGAGAGGGGAAAATTTACTATCCTTCTGATATACTTAGAGATAGCAGCGGAGATCTTTGGATTTCAGACTATTATGGGATAAAGAGGTTTGCAAGTGACGGAACATATAAGGGATATTATCAGGAATCCAATTGTCGCCATATGTATATGGATCAGGATGGAGATATATGGTTTGCCTGCAATGGCGGAATCAAGGAGATTGATAAGGGTCTTAATCTGCTTTTAAATTACAATTATATCACCAATGGAGATGAACCTGGCAAGTTTAATGATCCAAGAGGCATACATATTTCTGATACCACTCTTTGGGTAGCTGAAAGGGATAATTCCAGGATCGTTAAGCTTGTGTTTGAGGCAAAATCCTTTAGAGTGGAGGCAGAAAAGAAGGCCATAAATGAGGAAGGTCAGGTAAATGCATATATCAGATATCTTGTAACTGAAGGGATAGAACCTGAAGAGAATGTAAATGCAAAGACAGAATGGACTGTTTCTGACAATACGATTGCAGAAATTCAGGATGGATTTTTAACTGCAAAAAAGACAGGCTCAATTACAGTTACTGGTAAATATAGCAATTTTGAAGACTCTTTGAATGTAGATGTATTAAAAAATATTGAGCTTGTTGTGGTTGAACCTAATAACAGCATAGACGATGCCTATACTATTGAACAGGATAAGGCATATCAGGCAAGCTTATTGGGTGGATCTGATTATTTTATGATCGGGCCAGATAAAGGCGGCATATATAAGATAGCCGTTTCAACTGCTGAGGCAGATGCAAGCTTTACTCTTAAGTTGATAGATGCAGATGGAAATCAGATATACTATAAGTCCATCTATAATCAAGGCTATATAGCACTTCCTATCTATTTAGCCAGTGGCGACTATTATATAATGATTTCAGGCACACAGGGCACTGAATATCTCATATCCTGGAATCTTGAATCTGAAGGTGGAAATGAAAGCTATGTATCCATTGATATTCCTGAAACTAAAAAAGGTATTCTAATACCTGAAACATATGACTACTACAGATTCTTTCTTGAGGGGCCAAGACAGCTTAAGATCACATACACAAATGAAAGCCCTATAGCTGATGCAGTAATCACCGTCTATCCAGAGGAGATTGGGCCTGAGACACTGATTGATCAGATCGTATCAGATAATGGGGAGGAGGCTGAGATAATAGTGGGGCTTTCTCAGGGGACATACTATATAGAAGTAAAAACAAAAGAAAATGGTGATACTGATGAGTATGAATACACTTTAAATATAGAATTTACAGAGACAGAAGGGGCGTTTGAGTTTGAACCTAATAATACCCCACTCTTTGCAAATACATTAAGTGCGGATAACCCGATTACTGCCAGAAACTACAGCTCAAAGGATAAGGACTACTATACCTTCCACTATATTCCAGAGTCAGAGACGGATTATCTTACATTGAATTTTGTCCCTCAGGATAGCAACGGAAATCACAAGATCACCATATTAAATCTTGAAGAGAAGCAGATAGCAAGTCTTTCTGCTTCAGGTGGTAAAGCTCTTGAGCAAGATATAAATCTTAACCCAGGGCAATATTACATATTGGTTCAGGATTATTATAACAATCGAACTGAATATGAACTTACCCTTAAAGGGAAGATCTCACCGGTTAAAAATGTTACAGGGTTGAGATTAGTGCTTGATACAGATCAGGAACCCAAGGTGGGAGATACCATTCCACTTAAATGCACTGTGTTTTATTCAGATGGAAGCACAGAGGAAAATCCCCAGGATCTTACCCTCCACAGCACCACCTCTGCATTTAGTGTGCAGGGAAATCAGCTTACTATTGATACTCAAGGAAGCGGATCCATTGTAGCCACATACAAGGGTAAGACCACTACCTTAGAGCTAAATGTTGGAGTCGGAAAGAAACAGAACTATGGAAATCTTATAATAGTTGCAGGTGGTGGAATAGGAGATGAAAATAAGTTAAAGGATATCACCCAGTACCTATGCGATATCATATATGCCAAATTTAAAGGAAGGGGCTTTAAGGATGAGGATATCTATTACATGAATCCCCAGTCCTTTAAGGATCTGGACGGAAACGGCTTTAATGATGGAATTGTGGATGAAACTGAAGTTACAAAGGCAAACTTCGAGTGGGCAATAAAGACATGGGCAAAGGAATATCCCACTGATGGCCCCCTTTATATCTACCTCAATGATCACGGTGCTAACCAGATGTTTCAACTGTATCCAGGGCAGATTCTTATGGGTTCTGAATTTGATCAATTGCTTGACCAATTTCAACAGGATACAGGTAGAAAAGTGGTGGTAATTATTGAGGCATGTCATTCAGGCACATTCATTGAGCCCCTGAAGGGAGGTGACAGGGTTATTATCACAAGCACTGATGAAGGTATAGCCTTCTTAGGAGATGGAGGATCATCTTCATTTTCACAGTTCTTTATTGGCTCTCTCTATAAAGGTGCGTCCTTAGATGATGCCTTTGATACTGCACTTGAAAACCTTGAATCCTTGGGGATTCCATATAAGAATCAGAATCCACAAAAGTATCCTGAAGACCTTGCATCTCTAAATCTCTATGTGGTAGGTGACTTTGCACTTGCTCCCATGTTCCCAGAGATAGCCAATGTGGAACTTGCTGATACATATGATATCTCATCTGGCACTGGTTATCACATTAAGGCAACAGTAACAGGAGTAACTGGCGGTAAGGTATGGGCCATGATAAAACCGGTAAATTATCAGCCGCCAGCGGTGTCAGAGGAGTTTCAGACTCCTGAAATTCAGATACCTTCTGTCACCCTATATGATGCAGATGAGCAAGGAAATATGGACGGAGTGTTTGAAGGCACATACAACTTTCAGTGCAATGGTGAATATGAGATCATCATATTTGCAAAGGATGCAGAAGGGAATGTGGTTCAGTCCTCTATCCATACTGTAAGTGTAAGTGGTGGTGAGGAATGTGAGACAGAGCTTGAGCAGAGCCTTAGCGTTGATCTTGGCTGGTCACTTCTTGGATCAATGACCGGGTTTAATGTGAAAGATTACTTTTCAAACGGAGATATGTTTATAAGTGTGTGGAAGTGGAAGGATAATACTTGGGCCGTATATCTTCCTGCTTTTGAAGATGATGGTGCAGGTTATGCACAGGCAAAGGGATTCTCACTATTAGATACTATTAATTCAGGTGAAGGCTTCTGGGTAAATTCACTGCAAGAGACAACGGTTGATATAAGTGGCACACCACCTGCTGATAGCACATTGAATATTGCTTCTGGATGGAATCTTGTATCACTTAAGGTTAATCAGAAAAAGGCTATCTCTGATCTTATAAGTGGAAAAGAGCAGAAGATCCTATCCATATGGAAGTGGAAGGATAATAACTGGGCTGTTTATCTTCCTGCATATGGACAGGAGGCCACACAGAATTATGCAAGCTCAAAGGGTTTTCAGGTCCTAAATGAGATCAATCCAGGTGAAGGCTTCTGGATAAATGCAAAGGAGGAATTGAATATCTTGTAAATAAATTTTGATATTATCTGAAAAGCTTAATTCTGGAATTAATTTTGTATGAAAGATTTCACGTTTAATGTTAATGTATATAATTTTTCATTAAAATTGTCTAAAATTTCATACACTTATATATTCCCTTGTTAGGATCTTTAAGATTATGGTGAAG
>CBFDUE010000096.1:0-7285 GCA_965613025.1 uncultured bacterium | reverse complement strand
TCCGAAGGAGCTGAAGCAATCTAAGAACCTTCGCTGATGGATGAGATTGCTTCGTCGCTAACGCTCCTCGCAATGACAGATTCCATTTACAGCTTTTTTCTGAGAGCTTTGAAAAATTCAAAGCTCTCATCATTATGATATATCTGTCCCCGTGATTATCTTGTGCATGATCTCTGAAAGATCCTTCAAATTATAAGGCTTTGCCACAACCCCTCTGAATCCATACCTGCGATAGTCTGACATAACAGGATCATTGGAATAGCCACTGGATACAATCGCCTTTACATGGGGATCTATCTCAAGCAGTTTCTCAATGGCCTCTTTTCCTCCCATACCACCTGGAACCGTTAAATCCAGGATAACCACATCAAATGGACTTCCCGAATCTTTTGCCTCTCTATAAAGAGAGATGGCTTCAGCTCCATCCTTTGCGGTTTCCACCTCATATCCAAGTGTCTCAAGCATCTGCCTTGCCACATCTAATACCAGCTTTTCATCATCCATCAAAAGAACCCTGCCTTTGCCCTCAATGGGTCTCTCTTCAGATACCCTCTTTTCAGAGATCTTTCTTTCAAGGGCAGGGAGATAGATATCAAAACGTGTCCCTTCACCCAGTTTGGATTCTACCCCGATATATCCATCATGGTTTTTTATTATGGAATAGGAGATGGTAAGCCCTAAACCACTTCCCTTCTGTTTGGTGGAAAAGAAGGGATCAAATATCCTGGAGAGATGCTCTTTTGGTATTCCAACACCATGATCTTCAATACTTATCTTTACATATTTTCCTTCCTTAAGGGGAAGGGTAGATGTTTTCTCTAAGATCCAATTTTCAGCCCTAAGATCTATTATTCCCCCTTCTGGCATTGCCTGCTGGGCATTGATGACAAGATTTTGGATTACCTGATTTATCTGCCCTTCATCAATATCAACCTGCCATAGATCATCGGGAATAGAAAATAGGCACTTTACATTTGAACCCCTTAAGGCAAAGCTTGCTGAATCTTTCAATAATCCCTCAATAGAGGTGGGCTGTCTTATCGGTGTTCCACCTTTGGAAAATGTCAGCAACTGCTGTGTAAGATCCCTTGCACGCATGCATGCATTTTCCGCCTCTGTAAGTCTTTCAAGGAGCCTTTCGTCAGATTCTGCTTGCATCTTTGCAAGGGAAATGTTTCCCAGAATTCCCATCAATAGATTATTAAAATCATGGGCAATGCCACCGGCAAGGATTCCAAGAGACTCCAGCTTTTCAATCTTTTGAAGCTCCTCTTCCATCTTTCGCTTCTCTGTTATATCCCGAAATACCAAAACCACACCTAAGATTTTGCCATCTTTACCCCTAATAGGAGCTCCGCTATCTGCCAGAACCCTTTCGGTTCCATCCTTAGAGATAAGAACAGTATGGTTTGCAAGACCTACTACACCCCCGGTTTGAAGCACCTTCTCTACAGGATTTTCGCACCTCTCCCTGGTCTTTTCATTGATTATATAAAACACCTCACTTAATGGCTTACCAATGGCTTCTTCTTCATTCCAACCTGTAAGCGCTTCTGCAACCTTGTTCATCAAGACAATACGGCCTGATACATCCGTGCAGATCACCCCATCACCAATTGAGCGAAGTGTTACCAAAAGGCGTTCCCTTTCGGCAGCAAGTTCAGCCTCTGCCTCCTTTCTCCAGGTTATATCAGAAAGGGTTGCCACAACCCTCTTTTCAGGGAAGGATGGATCAAAGGCAGCCATCTTCAAATGGCCATAAAATATGGAACCATCTTTGCGTTTAAATTCTGCATCTATCTCTGCTGGCCTGCCCTCTTTTAGCCTCTCATATATTATCTTCCCCACCCGTTCATATTCTTCCTCTGATGGATAAATCTCCCTGGCACTCTTATCCATAAACTCCTTAGGGTTTTCATACCTAAAGATTCTGGCCATGGCCTCATTTGCCCATTTGATGATTCTATCTTCAGCCATACAGATACCAATGGGTGATGAAGAGAGGATCCGCTCCAATAACTCCTTTGTTTCCCTGAGCTCCTTTTCTTTTATCTTCCGATCTATGGCAAGGGCTACCTGATCTGAAATGGAGACAAGAATATCCTTCTCTTCTTCTCCATATCTTATATCTTCGGTATAGCTCTTAACGGCCATAACGCCGATTACCTTATCCTTGAAACGAAGTGGAACACCAAGCCAATTAAAAGGGGGATTTCCAACCAGCTCAACTTCTCCTCTCTTTACAAGTTCCTCAAATACATCAGGAGTAACAAGCAGGCCCTCACCAGTCCGAAGGACATACTCTATCAGGCCTCTGCCGGATTTTCTTTCCAAAGCTCTTTTATCTCTTTCATCCACAAAATAGGGAAAGCTCACAATGTCACGATCAGAATCATACAGCGAAATACAGAAGTTCTTTGCAGGTATAAGTTCCTGAACAACCCTGTGCACTGAACCCAATAACTCTTCAATTCCAGGGGAAGAGACGGAAGCCTCTAAGATTCTGTGAAGAGAGATATTGAGCCTCTCTGTCTTCTTACGCCTGGTAATATCCATGAAGTTTCCAAGTGTAGCTCTTCTTCCCTGAAACTGTATAGAGGTAACTGTCTCAAGGATCCACCTGAGATGGCCTTCCTTGGTATAGACCCTGAACTCATAGGGGGAGGATTTTTCCTTTTTAAGCATCCTTATAGCATTTTCCCTGACCTTTTCCCTGTCTTCAGGCAAGACAATGTCCAGAGAGTTCATCTTTTTAAGCTCATCTTCGCTATAACCCAGGATCTTTTGAAACTGGGGGCTTACAAGTCTAAATTTCCCATCCTGAACAATGTATATTCCGATAGGGGAAGTAATGATTAGTATCTTGGAAAATTCATCTGCCCATTTCCTCTTAGCTAACAGCTCTTCCAGATCTTGAACCTTCTTTCGCATTGCTTTCAGTTCACTAATGAGATCCTCTTTGGTCTTCCCTTCATCTCTTTTCATGTAGATTCTCCAATAAGTGTTAGTTTATAAGGAATCCCTTTGACCTGATAAAATAAAACCGTATTTTTTGCAATACAAAATTTGAGTCAAAAAATCCTTGACAAGGCAGGATGGTGCTGTTATAGGCAAGCTTTCAAATAGGCAAGAAGCCTACGGAAAGGCCATGAAGGCTTAAAAAGTCTTTTCATGGCCTTTTTTTATGGAGTTTAGAATATGCATATTTCTGAAGGGGTATTGTCATATAAGATTCTGTGTGGAGGAGCCCTTTTAAGCGGGGTATCCACCTGGATTGGCCTAAAAAAGTTGGATCTTGAAAAGACACCCAGAGTTGCTGTCTTTACTTCAGGATTCTTTGTGGCCTCTCTCATCCATGTTCCCATCGGCCCAAGTAGTGCCCATCTAATTCTTAATGGGCTTTTAGGTCTATTTTTAGGATGGGTGGCCTTCCCTGCCATTTTGGTAGGGCTTATCCTTCAGGCCGTAATGTTTCAATTCGGAGGGATTACCACCTTAGGCGTTAATACTTTTAATATGGCCTTTCCTGCAGTAATCTGCTTCTATGCATTTAGAAGGTGGGTAATAGATAATAACAGAATGACCTCATCTGTATCGGCATTTTTATGTGGGGCATTGGCAGTGATGCTTTCTGCCATTTTGGTATCCATCTCCTTAGCTTTAACAGGAATGCATTTTCTTAATATGGCAAAGCTTATAATTTTGGCTCATATCCCTATTATGGTAATAGAAGGTCTTATAACGGCCATAACATTTCAGTTTTTAAAAAGGGTAAGGCCTGAAATCCTTGAGGTGTTATATGAAGGTGTATAGATCAATAATATTTATTATTATCTGTTTCATATTATACTCTGTATCCGCTTTTGCACACAGGGTAGGTGTATTTGCATGGGTAGAAGGGGACAAGGTCTTTACAGAGAGTTACAGTAGCAGGGGAAAGGTGGTGGGAGCGCGTATCTTGGTATATGATATGGAAGGTAAAAAGATACTGGAAGGAAAGACAGATAAAGAAGGTATCTTTGTCTTTAAAAATCCACAAAAGGGCAATTTAAAGATTGTCTTGGATGCATCCATGGGGCATAGGGCAGAATACATATTGAAGGTTCAGGAGGAGAAAAAGGGGAAATCTGCCTCCATAAGTTCATCTGAGATCTCTAACACACAGGATATAAAAATGGTTAATATGGACAAGATAATGGATATGTTAAGTAATATGTTGGATCAGAAGTTGAGCCCCCTCTACAGACAGATCGCTGAACTTAAGGAAAAGAGGGGGGTTACTATACACGATATTATAGGTGGAATAGGGTATATTGTGGGGCTGATGGGATTGGCCCTATATCTAAAAGGATCCAGGTCACGAAGACCTCTTAAAAAATAAAAATTACAAAAAAATTAGTAAGGAGGGTTGTGCTATGAAGATCAGAAGTCTATTTTTATCTCTGCTCTCTTTAATACTTTTTTTACCTTCGCCCATATTTGCACATTTTGGTATGGTTATCCCTTCAACCAATTCTGTGGATCAATCCAATAACAGCTTAAGGCTTGAGATATCCTTTTCCCATCCTATGGAACTTGAGGGGATGAATATGGAAAAGCCAAAACGTTTTGGTGTCTTTAAGGCAGGGAAGATATTTGATTTGACCAATTCCTTAAAAGAGTCTCGTATATTGAATCATAAGGCCTGGATATCAAAGTATACTGTAAAAAGACCTGGTATATATCAATTTTTTGTAGAACCAGTCCCCTATTGGGAACCTGCTGAGGATAGCTTTATAATTCACTACACAAAGACAATTGTGGGTGCCTTTGGTTATGAAGAGGGTTGGGATAGAACCATTGGGCTTAAGACAGAGATAATGCCGTTGACCCGTCCATTTGGTCTATATGCCGGAAATACATTTAGGGGTGTGGTATTGCTTAATGGAAAACCTGTTCCATTTTCAGACATAGAGATTGAATACTATAACAGAGATAGAAAGATAACTCCACCCACCCCATATCATATTACGCAGACCATAAAGGCAGATAAAAATGGTGTATTTACATATACTGTGCCATGGCCTGGTTGGTGGGGATTTGCAGCGCTTAACAGCTCCCCCACAAGACTGAAATATAAAGGAACACCTAAGGATGTGGAATTGGGAGCGGTAATATGGGTCTATTTTAATCCGTGGAAGTAAAATTCTTAGAATAGTGGAGATAAGGCTTTCAATTGATAGGATTCAATTATAAGTCTCTTTCCATATTTGATATTATCCTGACTAATCTAATAATTCCATCTTTTAAGGCAGGATTTTTTATCTTTCTAAAATATCTAAGAATCCTCAACTCACTCTTATCTTTTGTATATATGAGGGATTCTCCATAGGGAGAGGAAGATTCTTTAATCTTATAGCTCTCTTTATATCCCTTAAAAAATTCTGTTATATCCACCCCAAATACCTCTGATATATCACTTAACCTGGATACAGATATCCTTGTCATTCCCTTTTCATATTTTTGTATCTGCTGGAAAGAGAGTCCCAATCTCTCTGCCAGCTCCATCTGGGAAAGTCCGTGAAGCTTTCTCAATTCCCTTATCTTTTCCCCGATCCTTTTTTCAATCAATTAATCACCTTTTGGAGGAAAATTTTTTTATGTTTTCACATAAAACCCTTGAAAAGTCTAACAACCCATGGTAGTAGTTATTTATCTCTTTTTTCTCCTGAAAGTTGTAAGAGGAAAGTCATGAAAGGAAGTATTCTGGTAGTAGATGATGACCTCACTATGAGGTCATTTCTTTTAGAGGCACTCAGTGAATTGGGCTTTGAAGTAAACTCCGCATCAGATGGGGCTGAGGCCATAGAGAAGCTGAAACAGCACAGATATCAGCTTATAATAACGGATCTATTAATGCCCGGAGTCAACGGATATGAACTTATTAAATGGATAAGGGAAAACAATTTAATGGTGCCCATTATCGTTATGAGTGGAGAGGGTGAGATTGATAAGGCCGACAGCTATGATCTTATGAAATTTATTAAAAAACCTTTTACCCTTACCGAATTAAATTCGATTATAAATTCATTTTTTAAGGATTAACCTATCTTACCTATATTCAAAGACAATGTGGATCAGTATATCTTCTAAATCTATCCCCTTGGGGAAGGGAGAAAAGGGTGAAGAGTTATATATGGCATTCAGGGCCTCTCTGTCTAAAAGTTCATAGGATGTGCCTTTTGTAAGATTTACCTCCTTTAAAGTACCATCCCTTTTCAGCTTAATCCATATCTCAACCCTACCCTTCTTTCCATCCCTTACCGCATCTACAGGATAGAGCCAGTTTTTATATATCCTGCCCTTGATCTCTTCAATATAGCTTCCCAGAAGTGTATCTGCTATACCCAGAGGTGGCATGGAAGATATTTGAGAAGGTAGTGAAAGTGAGAGCTCTTTTTGGCTATCAGTTATATCTAAGATACTTACATTTAAAGGAGGATTTCCCCTTTTCTCTACTTCTATCCCATCTTTAATAAACAGATTGAGTATAAAAAGGATAATAATATGAATAAGAAGAGAGATTATAATTGCAAATCTCATAACTTATAATTGTTATTTTCTACCCAGAGCTCCTTCTTCTTTTTAAACCACCACTCCGTGCTATCTGTATTTAGGATCTCATATGCCAGATCCTTTGCCAAATCGGTCTGCAATCTCTCTATTGCATAATCAATCCAATCCTTTGCATATCTATTTCCAAGATCCAACTGCTCTTTCAACTCTAAGATGAGATCCAGTTGATCTGCATCCCTTGAGATCTTTGACTCTATTGTGCTTCCATCATTAAATTCCTCTATCAGAGATATTATCTCCTCCTTTATCGGAAGATTTCTGGTTAGATCCTCCATTGCCTTTCTTTCATCCACCTTTACATACTGTCTATTCACATAGTTTTGATCCCCTGTCCTTGCCTCACAAAGATCGTGGAACAGACACATAAGCACCGTCTTTTTAGTGTCTGCTCCATTGTGCCTCTGAGATAGGATATATCCGATAATAGCAGTTCTAAAGGAATGCTCCGCAACAGACTCTCCACCTGATCCCAAAAATTGGTAACCTGTTCGGGGGGTCTTCTTTAGCATTCCCACTTCAAAGAGAAAATTTACCATATCCCTAAGATCCATCCTTTTATCCCTCTTTCATCTCTGAAAGCTTTGCATAACCCCTTTTTACACTGGGGGTTACACCCCCCTCCGGGTCGGATGACCCTCTGGGTCGGAGACCAGACCCCCAAAAATTAACT
>CBFDUE010000095.1:0-7330 GCA_965613025.1 uncultured bacterium | reverse complement strand
GACGGTGTAATGGGTCTTTTAAGACCCTCGCACAATGACAGATTCCATTTACAGCTTTTTTCTGAGAGCTTTGAAAAGTTCAAAGCTCTCTATAATTTGAAATAAAAATACCCCGGAAAATACCCAAATCAAAAATAAAGAGTTAAAAAAGTGGTCCCCACGGGACTCGAACCCGTGTCTTCGGCGTGAGAGGCCGATATCCTGGACCGCTAGACGAGGGGACCATTTATCAACTCTAATATATTACTAATAGAGGCAAGGTCAAGGGAAAATCCTGAATCTATCCAACACCCATCCTGATATATGGGGATTGTTCTGATTCATCATAATATATCTCCATGATACTGTTGGGAACCCCTTCTCTGCCCCACCCCCGCAACTGATAATACCTTTCAACCAAAAGCTCCAGCTCCTCCCTGTCTACAACCTCTTGGGTTTCAGGAAGAGGCTCTGAGTAAAACCTCTCTGGAAGCCCATCATCTTTCCTTCTCAATCCCTCTCTTATATTAAATATTCGGGTCTCCTCCACTATTCTCTTTCCCACCTCTTTAAGTCTCTCTATTTCAAAATACCTTCCTGTAATCAGCCTTAATATCTCAGAAAGCCTATCCCAGCTATAAAACTCCCTGTAGAATCTACAGAGTATCATACAGTCATGGACTGCTAACCAGTCTTCTAATTCACAAAATAGCTCCACCTTCTTATCCACATCATCTGAATCTATCTGGCCTGTAAGCTCAGGTCTATAAAAGGTGGTTCTCAGATGACATGCTCCTCTGGGAGATGTGGCATAGGCAAGTGCCATTCCCTTCAAGATCCTGGGGTCATATCCTGGGGGTTCAACCCCCTTTATATGCATTGCCATCCCTTCCATATCCCATCTTCTGGACACCTCCCTTATACCTCTGGCTATCAGATCCCCTATCCCCTCTCTATAGGCAATGGATTGGAGCAATTTGCCGATCTCTTCAGTATCCCCATAGGCTATCTTATAATCTATCCTCCCCCTTTCAGATGCCTCAATGGTAAGTGCAACAAGATTTCCAGCACTAATCGTGTCCATACCCAATCTATCACAGAGATCATTTAGATAGATAATCTCCTCTATGGAACGCACTCCACAGAGGCCACCAAATGCAAATATTGTCTCATACTCTGGGCCTTCAACCTTAAGACCCTTAAATCTTCCATCCTTAATTACAGAAAGCCTACCACATGCAATAAAACACCTGTGGCAGGCATTGGGAGTAACCTTTACCCTGCTATGCAATGCCTCAGAATTAATGTCTTCAATGTATTCTGCCTTCCCCCTTGACCAGTATCTGCACGGAAACCCCCCTATTGCCTGCATCACATCGACCATCTTAGAGGTCCCCCAATTTTTATAGGAAGATACGATAAGGTCATTTCTGCCTTTATTGGATATCTCCTTTACCAGTTCCCACATCCCTTCCCTATTGGCTATCTCCTTCCTTTCACTGCCCCTAAAGGCAATGGCCTTTATCTTTTTAGATCCCAGAACCGCTCCACTTCCACCTCTGCCTGCACTTCTCCAGTTGTCATTTTCTATCAATGAAAAGCTTACAAGATTTTCTCCTGCAGGCCCTATGCATATAACCCCAGCTCTTGATCCATTTCCAATCCGATCCCTTATCCATCTCTTTATATATCTCTCTGTCTCATATGTATCCAATCCCCATAAACTGGATGCATCGTGAAATACAGCACCCCTATCATAGATCTCAATCCATACGGGCTCCTTTGATGCCCCCCTGATAACCAATGCATCAATTCCTGCCTTTGCCATATATTCTGCTACAGTTCCACCGGCATATGACTCGTTATAGAGGCCACTTTGGGGAGACTTGGTATAAACGCCGTATCTGCATCCACCCCATATGGGGGTTCCAGCCACGGGGCCAATTGCAAATATGATATGATTTTCAGGACTTAAAGGATCTACCTTAGGGGGATTTTTTAAAAGCAAAAGATGGGTTCCTATTCCCTTTCCTCCAATATAGTCTTCAAAGAGGCGGTCATCCACTGACTCCTCTTTAAAGCTCTTCTGAGTTACATCTATATGGAAGATCCTATTAAAATATCCTTTCATTTCGGGGTCGCAATCCCTATATCAGAAAAATCATAAAATAGATGACTTGTTCCTTTCGGCCATAGGCGCTCTCCTCTTTTAGCCATATCTCCTTTCAAATTCCTTCATAAATTGACACAATGCCTCCACTGCCTCAATACTTACTGCATTGTAAAGTGAGGCCCTGCATCCACCAACAGATCTGTGCCCTTTAAGGCCTCCAAGCCCCTCCTTCAGGGCCTCACTTACAAATTTCTGCTCCAGCTCTTCGCTCTGAAGCCTGAAGGTTATATTCATAATACTACGGCTATCGGGCTCTGCGGTGCCCCTGTAAAAACCAGATCCATCTATCACATCATATACCATCTTAGACTTTTGGGTATTTATCTCCTCCATCCTTTTTAGACCACCAATCTTTTCTTCAAGCCACTGAAGCACAAGATCAATCACATAGATGGCAAAACAGGGAGGGGTGTTAAAGAGGGAGTTCTTCTCTGAAAAGGTGGTGTATTTCAACATGGTTGGAAGCTCCTCAGGCACACGTTCCAGCATATCCCTTCTGATGATAACAACCGCTACCCCTGCAGGCCCCAGGTTCTTCTGTGCCCCTGCATATATAAGACCAAAGGGCCTGGCATCAAAGGGTCTGCTCATTATATCAGATGACATATCACAGACCAAAGGCACATCTCCTGCATCTGGAAAGTGATGCCATTGAGTGCCCTTAATGGTATTGTTTGAGGTGAAGTGAAGATATGCCGCATCAGAGTCCACAGTGAATGTCTTTGGAATATATGAGAAGTTTTTGTCCTCTGATGATGCAATTATCCTCACATCCTTACCCTGAATCTTTGCCTCCTTTATCGCCTTTGTGGACCATGTGCCGGTGTTGATATAATCAACAGGCCTTCCCTCAATTGATAGATTCATGGGAACCATACAGAACTGAAGGCTTGCACCTCCCTGGATAAAGAGGACATCAAAGTCATCACCAAGTGAAAGCAATCTCTTTATCCTTAAAACAGCATCATTGATTATCTCATCAAACTCCTTGGATCTGTGGCTTATCTCTGTTATGGACATGCCCGTTCCCTTATAGTTTAAAAACTCGTCCTGAACCCTCTCAAGCACCTCCAATGGCAGGGCGGCAGGGCCAGGATTGAAATTATATATCCTGTGTGTGCTCATCTCATAGAACCTCCTTATCTTTTAAGATATCCTTTGCCTTATTTAAGGATATATCAAATATCTTAAGATTTATATCCTGAAATCTCTCAGGACTTATTCTCTTTATGGTCTCTTTAATCCTTTCCGGGCTAAAGGGATGGGGAGCAGTAAGAGAGAAAAAGCCTATAAGGGAGAGGTTTGAACTCAGTGGTGATCCCAGCTTCATTGCCTCATCTGTTGCGGGAAAGGAAAAATACCTTATTCCTCTCTTCTCCAAAAAGCCCTTTACCTCATCTATGGGAAATCTCCCCTGCTTAGCGTTGACATAAAGTGATCCTCTGCTCTTTAAAAAGCCGAGATTTCTATATGCCTCGTTTACATCAAGTGAAAGGAGTAGATCTGCAGAGCCAGACCTTACAAGGCTTCCCTTTATCTTTCCAAGTCTAAGATGGCTTATCACCGACCCCCCTCTCTGTGCCATACCATGGGTCTCTGCTGCCATTATGGAATATCCAGAGCTAAGTGCTGTCTCTGCCAAGACCTTTGTCATAAAAAGTACACCCTGACCACCAAGGCCACATAGGATTATATCCATCTTTTCCATGGCTCTACTCCTCCACTATTGCACCCTTTGGACACACCTCAATACATACCCCACAACCTGTACAAAGCACTGGGTCTACTGCTGTCCTTCCAAGCTCTTCATCCCTATATAATGCAGGACATTCAAACCTTTCAATACATAGATTACATTCCACACACCTATCTGTGATCTTAATCTTTTTCCTCTCAGGTATGGCCTTATCCCTATACGCTATTACACAGGGATGCCTTGCAATAATTACCGCAATACCCCCATCCGGAGATTTTACA
Source organism: uncultured bacterium (assembly GCA_965613025.1). Taxonomy (GTDB): domain Bacteria; phylum Desulfobacterota; class DSM-4660; order Desulfatiglandales; family JALVMZ01; genus CAYTXJ01. The sequence goes on along the minus strand of CBFDUE010000095.1, from coordinate 3,201 downwards.
TACTCAGAGGCCCTCTTAAGCACCTCTACCATCCCTTTTATATCATAGGGATCTACCACCTCAATGAATTCAATCCCACAGCCTCTTATCACCCTTTCAAGCTCAATCAGATTCCCTTTGCTTCCATCAGCCCTGATCCCAAGCCCTGGAGTGGGCTGCATCCCTGTCATTGCAGTGGTGAGATTATCCAGCACCACAAGTATGAATCTTGACCCATTGTAGACCGCATTTAAAAGACCAGCAGTTCCTGCATGATAAAATGTGGAATCTCCAATGGTGGCAACCAGATCCTTATGCTCCTTGCTCTGGCTATAAGACTGATATAGTCCAGAGGCAATGGTAATGGCAGCTCCCATATCAAGACATGTATCCACTGCTCCCATATTAAGTCCTAAGGTATAACAGCCTATATCAGAGGTGTATATTGCCTTTGGAAGCGCCTTTCTGATGGCATAAAAGGATGCCCTATGAGGACATCCGGGGCATAGTGTGGGTCTTCTTATGGGAAGTTCAAGGGATCTTATGAGATCCTGCACTTCCCTGTCCGGTAAATGGGACAGAGGTGGAAGATTCATCTCTTCAAGTGTTCGGGAAAGGAAGCTATAGATTATATCTGGAATCAGCTCCCCTTGAGATGGGATATTACCTGTAAGCCTACCCAATACCTTCTCTCTATCCCTTAGGAGATACTCTATCAATGTGTCAGTCTCTTCCACAACCAGCACCTTTTCACACATGCTGAGGAACTCCTGTGCCAGACGCTCAGGGAATGGGAACGGAGTTCCTATCTTTAATATGGGGATATCATCACGGCCCTCTTCTTCAAGTATATCGCTTACTACCGCATATGACACACCACCTGCCACAATCCCCAAGGGATAACCATCCTTGCCAGTTGAGCGGATAAAATTATATTCTGAAGACTCTTCAAATAGTCTTTCAATCTCCTTTAGCTTCTTATTTAACTCACCATGAAGTATGAATCTGAACCTGGGAGTTGCCGCCCAGCGGGTGGGGTCCTTTTCAAAGGTGGCCTCCTTTTGGACTTTGGAAATATTGTCCCATTTGAGATTTTGCCTTGCATGACATACCCTTATTGTGGGGCGAAGAATGACCGGAATTCGGAATCTCTCAGAGAGATCCAGACCAAATCTGGCCATATCCCTTGCCTCCTGTGGAGTGGAAGGGTCCAAAACAGGCACCTTTGCAAGACGTGCCATAATTCTGGTATCTTGCTCTGTCTGGGAAGAGTGGGGGCCAGGATCATCGCAGGAGATAATTAAGAGGGCTCCTCTGGTTCCCATATATGCAGCGCTCATAAGGGAGTCTGCTGCCACATTTAGCCCCACCTGCTTCATGCTACATGCAGCCCTCTTGCCTGTTATGGCAAAAGAAAAGGCATTGTCCAGTGCCACCTTCTCATTGGTTGACCACTCGGTGTAGACATCCAGGCCAAGCTGCTTCTTTAATTTTACCACCCCTGGAAGGATCTCAGAGCTGGGTGTTCCAGGATAGGAGGTAACTGCATCACAACCCCCTTCAAGTAGTCCCAAGGCAATTGCCTCATTTCCCAAGAATATATCCTCTCTCATATCATCTCCGTACTTAATTTTGTTCCATTAAGGGGGGTAGGTAATCCCCCCCTTATACTTTTAACCCTGTGCCTGTTTGGGCTTGGGAAGTATTGCAATATCCTTAAGTGCCCTTTCAATCTCTTCCTCTGGAAGATCATGATCCTTGAGCTTTCCACTGAGATATGCCTCGTATGCTGCCATATCCACAAGGCCATGTCCACTCCAATTAAACAGGATGACCTTTTCCTTTCCCTCCTCCTTTGCCTTTATGGCCTCTCTTATCACCATGGCAATTGCATGATCTGTCTCTGGAGCTGAGATAAAGCCCTCTGTTCTTGCAAATGTGATTCCTGCACGGAAGGTCTCAAGTTGAGGTATGGCCTCTGGCCTTATAATTCCATCCAGCACCAGTTGACTCACTATGGGTGCCATTCCATGATACCTGAGTCCACCTGCATGGATGGGGGCAGGGACAAAGCTGTGTCCCAAGGTATGCATGGGGAGAAGTGGGGTCATCTGCACTGTATCTCCAAAGTCATAGGCAAAGGGCCCCCTTGTCATCGTAGGGCAGGATGTGGGCTCTACCGCTATTATCTCTATCTCCTTTCCATTTATCTTATCCCTTACAAAGGGAAGTGCAAGCCCTGCAAAATTGCTTCCACCGCCAGCGCATCCGATTATTACATCGGGATACTCTCCAATCATGGCCATCTGCTTTTGTGTTTCAAGCCCATTTATGGTCTGATGAAGCAATACATGGTTTAAGACACTTCCAAGGGAATACTTTGTATCCTTATCACTTACTGCCGCCTCCACTGCCTCACTGATTGCAATACCGAGGCTTCCGGGGGAGTCGGGATCCTGCTCCAGTATCTTTCTGCCTGCCTCTGTCTCTGTGCTTGGGCTTGGAACACAGTTTGCGCCCCATGACTGCATCATTATCCTTCTGTAGGGCTTTTGATTGTAACTTACCTTTACCATAAACACCTTACACTCCAAGCCAAACAGGGCACAACAGAAGGACAGAGCACTTCCCCACTGTCCAGCTCCTGTCTCTGTGGTAATACGCTTTGTGCCCGCAACCTTATTATAATATGCCTGTGCAAGGGCAGTGTTAGGTTTATGACTTCCAGGAGGGCTTACTCCCTCATTCTTAAAATATATCCTTGCAGGTGTCTGTAGATACTCCTCCAATGCCCTTGCCCTATATAGGGGGGTGGGTCTCCATAGGAGGTATTTTTCCAGCACCTCTTCTGGAATATCTATATATCTTTCCTGCGATACCTCCTGCTCAATGAGATTCATGGGGAAGATGGGTTCCAGATCCTCAGGCCCAACAGGCTTTCCAGTGGCGGGATGAAGGGGTGGTTCTAAGGGTGTTGGCATATCTGGCAGTATATTATACCACTGCCTGGGAATCTCTGACTCTGGTAAAAGGACTTTTTTAACTTCCATAACTCCTCCTTTCTAAATGTGATTTTTTATTTTAGCCCCCTATAAAGGGCCTGATTACCTATTTTTCAGGGACATTCACTGCATTGCGGAGTTTTCCATGGAGCAGATAGTCCACCATCTGCTCAGCTATCTGACGGGCCACATTTTCCTGTGCCTCACGGGTAGATGCTCC
>CBFDUE010000094.1:0-7351 GCA_965613025.1 uncultured bacterium | reverse complement strand
CTTATCCATATCCATCTTCCCTCCTCTTCATCAAAGGTATAGACCCTGGGATCTTCAAGCCCACTTATCCCACCATAAGGGATGCTTACCTCAACAGGTGTTATAAACTTCGCATCCCCTGAAGAGGTCTCTGCACCTATCTCCACTACATCCCCAGATATCACATCTTCAGGTATATAGGGCCCCCCTTCACTTACAAGCATAAATGTCACTGTAACAGGCTCATCAATAGAGCCTGCACTGATCTCTATAGTTGCACCATTATATACAGAGCCAGGATCCTCCAAAGTGCGAATCCCGCCACTGGATGGATCTACAGGATCGGTGCTATCCATATTCAGCTTCTCTGCAACCACATCCTCTACCACAATAGGGCCTGAAATGGTGTAAAAACCCGCTCCATCCATCACCTTAAGTCTGTATGTGCCACTCTTACCTGAAGTATTAAAATGATATCTAAACTTTCCATCCTGATCTTCATAGATATTCCCATCCTCTATAACCTGACCCTCTTCATCCAAAAGCTCATACATATAGTAAGGCACTGATTGATGAGGAACACCTCCAAATACTTCAAAGACCTTCTCTAAATCCTTACCATTTAGCCTCACTATTACGGCCCTATCAGGTGCAACTTCCAAAGGCTCTAAGACAGTAACAGTAAATGATATGGGATCTGAATATTGACCCATTGAATCCTTTAATATGGTATCTATGGTATAGCTCTTCCCCACATCCTGATCAGTGGGCATCCATTTAATAGTCCATTGACATTCTCCTTCCAAAATCTCCACCCAATCATGTTCAGGCAGGATGCTTCTATCAACAAAGTTTAACTTAGAACATGGACTCAATACCTGATTAGCTCCGTAATCATAACCGTGATATGAGACAGTATATAGTCTTCCAGGCATGGCATATAAGGGTATGGGAGTAGTGGTAATCTCTAATATAGGACGAGGATCAAGAGGGTATGAATCATTCTTGTCTGTTATACCATCCTGATCAGTATCAGAGTTTAATGGATCTGTTTTATATATGTTAACCTCTTCACCATCTGTTAAGCCATCTCCATCTGTATCACTATTTAGTGGATTCGTAGTATAATTATTGACCTCATCACCATCTAATAGACCATCCATGTCTGAATCAGGATTATTGGGATCTGTCCCTATCTCATATTCTTCACTATCCAAAAGGCCATCATTATCTGTATCTATCTCATAAATGTATTCATATGCTCCCATATCCCAATAGCTTCCAGCGGGCCGCAAATTACCATCCAGATCCAGCCCACCCTCTGTTCTATCAGTTGCATCGATGCATGGGGATTCAGATGTAAGGTGAAAGTTGTTTTGATCAAGATCTGAAAATAAGGGATCCTTAAATATATTATTTTCTCCTACACTGATTCCTATATAATCCGTTGAATTAGACCAGAAGTCATTAAAATCAGCAGTGGTCTCAGTATATCCATTAATACCCTGTGCATTATATGCAATTATGTTATACCTTATATTGGCAGATGTAATACTCTGATCCATAATACCCACAGTATTTTGAACAATCGTATTATTTAAGATCTCTGTATCAGTGTTTATACTATAGATACCGTAGAAAAAGTTATTTACGAGATTATTCTGTATTAGGATATTTTCTGAATCAGAACCATCTGAGATTCCTTGCATCAAAATGGCTGTATTTGCCTTCTGACCTGTTGATATAATAGTGTTTCTCAAGATGGATCCATCGCTGCTCGCTAAGGTACTGATTCCTATTCCACTCAGAGAGTTGGATAGGTCAAGATAGTTATCGGATATTTCAAAATCCTTTACATTTGCGAGGTAGATAACCCAGATATTCTGACTTCCTGAAGGCCCTGTATCTGTAGTATTAAAATTCGTCCAGATATAATTTCCTTTAATATTCACATTACTAACGCAGGGAGTATATTCTTCTGACTCCCCTTGATGACCAATGGTAATTCCACTAATATAATTCACCTCAATTTTATTATTCTCTATTGTTATATTTTCAACAGGATCTTCAAAATCACCATTAACTCCAATATCAATGGGAAAATCTTTAAGATATAGACCTCTTAAGATAGTATTATCTGAGCTGACCTCTATTCCATATTGCCATACATTTGCCAGGATACCAGAAATAGTAGGTCTATTATCCCCTATTCCAATAACTCTTACATCATCATGGGTTATCTCTAAGTGTGTATCATCCTCAAAACCACCGGCAGCCTTCACAACATAATTCCCTTCATCCACATATACGGTAATAGGCCCGGCTTCCGCCTGATTGATTATATTTATTGCATGATGGAGGCTCTTCCAGGGTCTTTCAATGCTTCCATCTCCTAAGGAGTCAGCATCTGCATCCACATAGTATTTTCCTGAAGGAATGGTGGGAATACTTTGAGCGTCTTTTGGATCTGATCCATTATTTACCTCTTCTCCGTCATAAAAACCGTCTAAGTCACTGTCAGGATTTAGTGGATCTGTTAAAAGTTCCTTTAATTCCTGACCATCGGATATAAGATCCATATCAGTATCTGCTATAATAGGATTAGTAAAGCTGTTCCACTCTTCAAGATTTGTAAGTCCGTCACTGTCTGAATCTAACTGTGCATCCCCGGAATCTTGAAGATTAAGTCCATATCTATCTTCCCAATAATCTGCCATTCCATCTCCATCTGTATCCGCAACTGAATATTCATATGCTCCCAGATCCCAGCTTCTCCCTTGTGGTCTGACTATGTTATCAAGATCTTTCCCGCCTTCAGTTATTCTACTTGCATCTATACATGGTGAGCTTGACAAAAGATGGTAATTATTTTGAGGATCTTCAAAACCAGGATCCTTAAATATATTATTATAACCTACTTTTACCTCTCCTCCTATGTAATAGTCGTTTTCCCAAAAATCATTATAATCTGCAAATGCACCATTTCCTGCAACAACTCCGCTCTGGTTATACGCAAATATATTATATAAGACTGTTACTGTATAGCCACCTGCTTCAAATACAGCATATTCGTTTTCCACCTCAGTATTAAATGTGACCGTGATTGTATCTGCATCTGAAAGATATGTGCCATATTGAAAGCCCTTTATAAGATTATTCGTGATCCGATGTGTATCAGAGAAGTAGATATATACACCTGTCTCACTTTGAAGTGATGAACTTCCAAATATCTCATTTCTGGTAATATTACAATTTTTCCCTCCTGTTATATAGATTGCATCCCCTGAATATATATCAAAAAGGTTATCCACAATAAAAGAATCATACACCTCAGAAAAATACACCCCTGTCTTTTCTTGGGAATCGTCCTGCTGTGAGGTCTTTATAATATTGTTGACTATAGTCAGATTTACCGCATTAGTTGCCATTATTCCGATCCAGTACCCATCATTGTTCTCTATCTCATTATCTGAAATATAGATATCCACTACAGGATCCAGCTTCTCTCCCAGGCATTCTATATCTTTATCAAAACCCATAAGCTTAAGACCCTGGATACGGATATTATCCGCCTTAATTGTAATACCCGTTTTCCAGAACTGAGGATTTTCAACAAAAATCGTGGGTTTTATGCCTTGCTCCTCTGTGCCGACTATACTCAGATTATGATGGTTAATTACAAGGGGTTCATCAGGCTCTCTCCCCCCTTCTGAAACCAATGTGTAATTTCCAGAACTTAGCACAATAGTATAACTTCCCTCTTCTGCATTATTTACCATATCTATTGCATGATGAATCGTGTTCCATGGATCTTCTGCGGTTCCCATTCCAAAGGCTGGATTGTCTGAATCCACATAGTATGTTCCCGGTGGAATCTTAGGAATTGATGAAGTCTCTAAAGGATCTGATTGCCAGGTAATCTCTTCATTGTCCGAAAACCCGTCCTTGTCTGTATCTGGATCAGTTGGATCCGTTCCATATTTATTAACTTCATCCCCATCTGAAAGCCCGTCCATATCACTATCAGATAGGGTAGGATTAGTCTTTGCTAAAAACTCTTCAAGATCTGTAAGACCATCACCTTCGGTATCCGAACTTCCATCATGGGTTAGATCACCAAGGTATAGGAGTTCCCAATCATCATCCATATTGTCTCCATCTGAATCATTTAAAAGAGCATATAAAGTGAATCTAAATGCTCCCAATTGAAGAGAATGATTTTCTATGTTCGTATATGAATCTGGTTCCCTGTATGCAATCACTCTGTAGCTGTAACTATTATTAGGCTTAAGGACATCTGAAGGTAAGAGGAAGCTTGTCTTAGTTAACATCCCGCTTTCAGCTATCTGTGTATCTTCCTGGGCATCATAGATCTCAACTTCATAAAATGAGGCCTCTGGAACAGGTGTCCATCTAAAGAGTAGCCCTGTTCCGTAAACTGTGGAATCATCCTGTGGAAATACCTGCTTTACAACAGGAATAGGATTTACTGACTTGAGGGCATCACTTATCTGAGATGTGTTTCCATCAAAGTCCTGAACCACAAAGGTATATGTACCTATAGGGATGTTAGCAGGATCATCATACATAATATTCCCTATATAGTGCCCATCACTATCCCCGATATCGTATGTGAGTTCCATCTCAGTGGATCCGTCCGGAAAGATCACCTTAACTGATCTTATGTTTTCAGGAACTCCGTCCTGATCCTTTACAAAAACCTCAAAGACAAGGGAGAAGAGATCTTCTCCATAGGGATCTATAACATGAGCAACAGAGACCCCATCACCATCAAGCTCAATAGTAGGTGTGTATCCTCCTTCCTTAAGACCTGAGGTAAAGAATGTGGGAATATTACTGATAGGTTCCCAGGGAAGGGAGATTAGATTGTCAAGGTTATCCTGAATAAACTCTCTAAATGCACTTACCTTATAGGAGTATAAAGACCCAGGCTTAAGATAACCTGGCGGAAGTGAAAATTGGCTTTCGGTGCTGTGGAATGTAAAAAGCTCATTATATTCTTTGTCAAATATCTCAAGCTGGTAAAATGATGCACCTGGAATATTATTCCAGTCAAAGGCTATGGTCTGTGTATATCCCACAATCGAATTGTGGGCAGGCAAAAGATTAATGGATGAAGGATATTCAAAAGGACTATAGGTGAAGGAGTCTGACACAGAAAAGGAGTTTCCGTCCATATCCGTTACGGTAAATGTATAGATACCACTTTGAGGTGATATCTCATAATGGGAATAAGTTCCGGAGACCATTGATCTGTTAAATTCTTCCTCATCATAATACAGAGGGATCTCCCTTCCATCTGGAAGTGAAACGGTTACTTTTGAGATATCCTCTGGAACCCCCTGTGCGTCAAACACCCTTACTCGAAATACCAGAAAGTCTCCTATGGGAGTACTGTCACTTATTACACCTTCATTTCTAATATCTATAAAGGGATTATTATCCTCCGAACCTGTATAAAATTCAAATCTCTCTGATACAGAAAAGTTGTCTATATCAATTGGATGATCTCCATCGTCAGCACGCAATTCTGCCTTATAAAGGGAAAAGGGTTCAAGGATGCCTGGTGGAATAGTAATGGATGGTGTGAAGCTCTGTGCTGTCCAGATAACATAGTCTTCTTTATAATCATAGATCCTCAGGGCATATCTTGTTGCCCCCTCTATGGGATCAAAGGTAAAGGTGGGGGTGGTATCTTCAAGCATAAGAGGGATACGTGTTCCAATCCCTTTATTATGAAATACCCTTAAAGGATATGTGGGAGATTCAGTATAGTAGGTTGTAGAATAAAGTGTATCTGTCTGGGCTTTAAGAGTAAGAGTATTATTGTATTTATCCCATGAGATAGATAGGGTAACTTCCTGCCCTGAAGAGATAGATGTAAAATCACCATTTTTAAGATATTTCATCTTTAGAGATTCAGTCTCTTTATATTCAATTACCTGATAGGTTATCTTATCTTTTCTAACAGCAATCTCTGCAAATACATCCCCACTGCCATTGTTAAAGAAGAAACCCCATATTCTTGCCTTTGCCTTATCAGAAGATATTTCATCTACCTCTACTTTCGCCCGAATAGAGTTGATAGTGTCAGGATCTATAAATTTAAGCCCACTTCCTGTTCCTCCCACCGAATTGGAATTTTGAACCTTAAGCCTTCCTCCTTCAATTGAGGTTACCCCTTCGCTATAAAAATCCCATCTGTTCAGATCAATAGTTGCATCTTCAAAATCATCATAGAGCTCACCATCCACATACACATCGTCAAAGTAGGCGGTTATATATTCATTAACAACTGAAGGGCTTATCGAGGGTGTATATGGAATACTTAGAGGCGACACTGTAAGATTCTCTTGAACAGTGGAGCTTAACCCATCGGGATCTATCACTGTAAAGGTATAGGTACCTTCAGGTTCACCAGGGATCACTGCTGAATAGAAGCCTGAAATTGGAGATTTGATGTTCAACCTGCTGTTTAAGGTGCTATAATAGAGAGGGTATGTGTTTCCATCTGGAAAGGAAACAGAGACTGAATGAGAAAACCCATCGTTTGAAACTCCATCCAGGTCTATTATCCTTACCCAACAAAGCACGGACGAACTCTCTTTTGACGCATAGGTTGAGACCCCCCACTTCGAAATGTCAATTACAGGAGGAGATGAATGAACCGGTTGAGAATCAAGAGTAAAGGTTTGCCATGAACTTACAGCCCTATTTTGAGATAATTTAAGATCTTCATTATCATAGACAACTACTCTCCATTTATAGCTCTTACCAGGAGATAGGATCCCTTCAGGCAGTGTATAGCACCTCATATATTTTTCTCTATCTGAGGAGAAAGGAAACCAATCTAAATCATCCGGGCCCTTTTCTGGATCAGAAATCTGAATTTGATAATATAGGGGTATTTTATATCCTTTTGCAACCTCCCATGAAAAGGAAGGGGTCTTTGAAGTAATAACTTTTCCATCCTGAGGATCAAATGTATCTGTATAAGGCAGGGGAAGGGATCTATTTATCAATTGAAGATCCGTGTCTGTCCAAGAATCTCCATTTTTGTCAACTATGGTAAAGGTATATAGACCAGGCTGTGGAGCCCCTGGAGTTAAGAGATAGAAGGCATTCCATTGGGCATAAAAATCCAATTGTCCAGGGGTATATGTTTGAGAACCTGAAGGGCCTTCAATAGTGATTGTCTGAATGTCTTCAAAAGGATAATCTGTAAAGATAAATATCTCAGTATTTTTAGAACCATCTGGCTCTATTCTCTGATGAATTACCCCCTTTACAAAGGTTTCATCTTCATAAACTCCAGTAGCTTCCACGAAATGGATTTTAGAGAAGATAATTA
>CBFDUE010000093.1:0-7518 GCA_965613025.1 uncultured bacterium | reverse complement strand
GCTTCAGCTCCTTCGGAGCTTCGCAATGACATGTTGCTTCGCTTCGCTCGCAATGACAGGGGTCTGGTCTCCGACCCGATTCCGTCCTAGAGGGGACTCCGCGCAGGCAGGGAAAGAGGGGGTAATCATACCCCCTCTTTTTTATTTAGCTCTTTTATTTTAATTTAAAATAGACCTTTTACTTTACCAGTTTCTACATCCACATCCACTCTGCGGAATGCGGGATTAGAGCTTGTCCCTGGCATGAGACTTATGGTGCCTGCACATGGACACAGGAACTTAGCACCTGAATATATCAACACATCCCTGATAGGAAGGGACCATCCTTTTGGAACACCTTTTAGTGCAGGATCATGGGAAAGGCTTAGGTGGGTCTTTACCATCATGGTTACAAAATCGGCATACTTGGGATCGCTTTCCAGCATCTTTGCCTTTGCCTCTGCCTCAGGTGTCCAGCTTACTCCATCGGCACCATATACCTCTTTTGCAATGATTTCCACCCTTTCTCTCAGTTTCATCTCCAGTGGATATAGGAACTTGAATTCCTGCTCCTCTTCACAGGCCTCTTTTACTGCCTCAGCAAGCTCAATAGCACCTTCACCACCCTTAAGCCAGTGCTCAGATACTGCACACCTTGCACCTGCCTGCTCAGCATATTTTCTGACAAGTGCTATCTCATCCTTAGTATCTGTGTGGAATGCATTGATGCATACTACAGGATTTATACCTGCCTTTCTGATAGTATTTATATGATGCACCATGTTGGGAATTCCCTTTTCTACAAGCTCCAGATTCTCTTTTGTATAGACCTCATCTAAGGGGAGTCCTGGCACCACCTTTGGTCCACCGCCGTGCATCTTAAGCGCTCTGATTGTGGTTGTAAGGACTGATACATGAGGCTTAAGACCACTCAGCCTGCACTTAACATTCCAGAATTTTTCAAAACCTATGTCTGCACCAAATCCACTCTCGGTGATATGATAATCAAAAAGTTTCAGTCCTACCCTGTCTCCTATGATTGATGACTGACCTACCGCAATATTTGCAAATGGACCGGCATGAACCATACAGGGCTGATACTCAACTGTGCAGCAAAGTGTGGGATTAATGGTATTTCTCATCCATGCACACATTGCACCATCTACTTCCAGATCCTTGGTAAGCACTGGATTACCCTTTTTATCAAATGCAAGGGTGATCTCTCCAAGACGCTTTCTGAGATCAGCTAAATCGGTTACAATTGATAGTATTGCCATAAGCTCAGAGGAGACAGAGATTCCGAACTTGCTCTGCATCATAAATCCATCATACCTTCCGCCAATACCTATTATTATGTTTCTGAGTGCCTGGGCGCAAAAGTCTATCACCCATCCAAATTCAACCCTTGTTGGATCAATATCCAGTCTCCTCATCCCCGTGAGTCGTTGAAGTTGCTCATCGGTGTAGTTTCTTTCATGCTGCATCCTCGCTGTGAGTGCCACCATTGCAAGATTATGAGCATTGGTTATGTCATTAATATCACCGGTAAGGCCCATGGAAAACTCAGTCATAGGGATGAGCAGTGCATTTCCACCACCTGCGGCAGTTCCCTTAATATTCATGGTAGGACCACCTGATGGCTGCCTCAAACAACCTCCCACATTCAGCCCCAACTTTCCCATTCCTTCCATAAGCCCCAAGGAAGTGGTGCTCTTTCCTTCACCAAGAGGGGTGGGAGTAATTGCAGTTACTTCAATATATTTTCCATCAGGCTTATTTTCCAATCTCCTGATTATCTTCAGGAAATCCAGCCTACAGATTCTTCCATATGGAATGATTTCGTCTTTTTCCAGGCCTAATCTGTCCCTCCACTCCTCTGGTGTGGGCATATTCTCTTCTGCTGCCTCTGCTATCTGCCAGTCCTTTAATTTGGTTGGATCGTATGGCATCTTTCTTTTACCTCCTTTTTCAAAATTTTTTTGTAACTATCCTTTATGTAAAGGATTTTTCCCCTATCAAATAGGAGATAATAAGTCAAGCAATATTAGACATATCTGTGGAATAGTGTCTGAAGAGGAAAATTCTATAATCTTTCAATTTAAGTTGAATTTTTATCTCCTTGATCTTATCTATAAATAATATCTTATGGGAGGATATTGAGATGGAAAGAATACCTTTTACACCTGAAGGTCTGGAAAAGCTAAAGGCAAAGCTAAACCACATGGAGACAGTAGAGAGGATAGAGAATATCAAGGCCATAGAAGAGGCCAGAGCTCATGGAGATCTGAGGGAAAACGCTGAATATTATGCCGCAAAAGAGAGACAGGCCCTAATTGAGGCAAAGATAAGGGAGCTCAGAGATATTGTTGGGAGGGCAGAGATCATTGATTCATCCTCAGAGAAATCCGATAGGGTGGTATTTGGGAAAAAGATCACCCTATATGACATAAATACCGGTAAAAAAGTGATATATCAATTGGTAGGCCCTTATGAATCTGAACCAGAAAACGGAAGAATCTCTATAAATTCTCCCCTTGGAAGAAGCCTTATTGGAAAAGAGGTAGGAGATGAGATAAGTGTAAGGACTCCATCTGGGGTTCAGGAATTTGAGATATTGGAGATATACTGAGGAGAAGTTCAAGTTGTCAAGAGCTGCAATCTTTATACATGGGTTGAATTCCAGCAATAAGGGAAAGAAATCCATATATTTTAAAGAGAGATTCCCTCACATGATAATTCCCAATTTTACCGGATCTTTTGATGAGAGGATGCAAAAATTATACGAAATTCTCTCTCAATATTCAGATATCATAATTATTGGTTCAAGCTACGGTGGGCTGATGGCAACTGTATATGCGATGGAAAATGAATCTAAGGTAAGTTCCCTCATATTACTTGCTCCTGCACTAAACTTTTTATCTTCATTAGATCGTCCTATAAGAAGCATATCTACTCCTACACAAATCTATCATGGCATAAATGATAGGGTTATTCCCATTGCTGATGTTAGAGATATTTCAAAAAAGATATTTGCAAATCTAAGCTTTTTTGAAGTAGATGATGGACATTATCTATATAAGATATTTTATAAAATAGAATGGGATAAACTTTTAAACAGTTAATGAGAGCTTTGAATTTTTCAAAGCTCTCAGTTAATCTACTCCCTATAACCCGAGGGCACAGGTCTTCCATCTAAATGGATCCTATTTCCTTCATCTATCTGAAATCTTCCAAGAGAAATTAGCTCAATTGTCCTTGGAAGGATCTTCCAATCTCCGATCCTCTTAAGCCTTTCCTGATGATCCTTTACAACTTCCTCCAGTTTCTTGGAATCACTCCTCAGGTTTTCTAAATCCGTAGGGAGTTCTACTTTCAGGGGGGCAGAGACCATTAAAAGGGGGCCTGTATCCACCCCTTCATCAATGAGGATTGTTGAGGATCTCAGTTCCTTTTCTCCTGCCAAAATGGCATCTCTAACTGCATGATCTCCCACATATCTTCTTCTACCTTTATCATCTAAGATAGAAAGATCTGCCGGATGCACATTGATACATCCTTTAATTGTGGTATAGCTCATATACCCACAGAGTGCCACCATATCCACATTGAATGCTCTAATGAGAGTCTTTGGAACACTGTCAAATTCCTTCCTTAATCTGAGATCCTCTCCAGTCTTTATACTCTTCTTCCTCCCCCTTGATTTATAAAATCTCACAATATCATAGGAGAAATAAGGGAGTCCAAATCGTCTTGCAATCTCCTGCCCTTTGCAGTCTTTTCCTTGGTTGTCACTAAAGATAAATATTACCTCAAATGGTGATCCTTTCTGATCCTCTTTAAGTTCCCTCTCCCTTTCAATGATCTTTTCGGCATTTGTGCCTGATCCTGAAAGGAATATGGCTACTTTCATAGGGGAGCCGCAATGTTCAGGATCATATATGGGTCTAAGTGCCATATGAATCTTCCATCAGTGCCTTTACAGGTTCAAGCTCATAGGGATCACCCTTTTCAATGGCTGTCAATACACTACCACCACCTGTAAAATAGTAGTATTGATCTGATTCCATACCATGGAGATATATATCAGGGCAGAGGTTTCTGAGCTCCTGAAGGGTGTCTCCCCCTGCAAAGAGCTTCTGTGCTCCATGATTTTCTGCCACCTTTCTATAAAGACCTTTGGTGCCTTCACTGAATAGGGGGGTGAGTCCCATAACTGCATTTACAAATATGGTCTTTGCAGATTCAATGGCATCTCTTATCCTCTCACTCTCTAAGGAAAGTGGGGACATATCCAAGATGTAGGAAAAGCTATTCCCATCTTTCATATCTCTTATGGATATGGTCTTAACATCCCTCCTTTCCTCCAATGATCTGGACTCAACAAGATAGGGGATATCTATAATCTTTCCATACTTCTTATCAAGTTCAACCAGCTCTTTTGCCAGTCCCCTATCTTCATCTGAAACCCCATCAATATGCACTCCATTTCTCACCGATAAAAACACATTATATATTACCCCACCCAGAAGTATATGATCTGCTCTCATATAGAGCTCTTTAAGAGGCCCTATTTTGGTATCATATTTTGACCCTGCTACAATTGCCAAGAAGGGCCTTTGGGGTTCCAACACCTTCTGAATGTTTACAATCTCTTCTTGCATCTGGAATCCTGCACATGATGGAAGTCTTTTTGCAATATCATATGTGGATACATGGGGTCTCCAGGCACTTATTGCATCATTTACGAACACCTCACCTAAGGATGAAAGCCACCTTAGAAACCTATCCCTCTCTTCATCTCTTGCCTCCTCTCCTTGAAACCACCTGATATTGGGAAGATATAGCATATGAATCTCACCGGTTCTTAGCTTTCCTATGGATTCATATATGGAACTTACCAGCTCTTTTATACCCCAATCAGAGTCAATGGGTAGCTCTGGTATCTCAATCCTGATAGGGAGCTTTCTCCTCAAATAGTCCACCACTGGAGCTACAGAATTTTCATCTCTACATTGAATCTTTCCAGTCTTTTTGTCTCTGGGTCTTCCTACATGGGTCATTAATATGGGTCTTCCACAGCGGGATGCTATATGATATAGGGTCTTAAGTGAAACATCTATCCTGTATGGATCTTTTATTATTCCCTTTTTTACCACATTGTGATCAACCCTTAAGAGTATCACCCTATTTTCAATATCCATGTTCTGGATAAGTCTCAGCCTTGGGTTAAGCCTATCTTCTCTCATCTCTTCATCCTCCTTAAGATATATTAATTAATCCCCTTCCAGTATAATAAGGGCATCCACCCCAATGGGTCTGCTTCCATCTAAGAGAATGGGATTTATGTCAATCTCTTTAATTTCAGGAATTGTAATTCCCAGTTCTCCCAGATTTATCAATATCTGGGATAGGGAGTTCTTATCTGCCTCAGGAAGCCCCCTCACAGGCCCAAGCATCTTTGATGCCTTTATATCATCCATCATCTCCATTGCATCTTTTAGCTTAAGGGGAGCAACCCTAAAAGATATATCCTTAAATATCTCTGTAAATATACCTCCTAAGCCAAACATAACAGCTGGGCCAAACTGAGGATCTCGAATCATTCCAGCCATAAATTCTCTGGGGCTCTTTATATATCTTTCCACTAATACAGCCCCATCAGATCCCACCTTTGAAATGATCTCTTCAAATGCCTCCTTTGCCTCTTCAATGGATCTTATATCTAACTTCACCAATCCCTCTTCACTCTTATGAGTCAGATCATCCATCTGGCCTTTTAAGGTTAATGGAAAGGAGAGCTTATCTATGGCATCTAAGAGCTGAATCTCATCCTTTACCAGGATATCATCCACCATAGGTATGGAGTATTCTTTCAGGATAATTTTGGATTCATATTCGTTAAGTATCCTTCTTCCATCTCTTTTTGCACTTTCTATAATCTTTTTAATATCCATCATGTCATCCCCTTTTCAGCATACTATATCTAAATAGATTTACCATCGCCTTTGCAGCCCTTTCAGGCGTTGGAAAATTGGCAATTACTCTACTTTCTTCCCCATTACTTATTGCCTCTTTCCATATATCTTCAGGGGCATTAAAACAGGTAATAACAGGTTTATTAATCTTGATATTATTAAGTCTGTTTAATAGGACCTCAACTATATCCTGATTTGCAGATGCAAACATCATCAATATGATGAGGGAGTCCACATTCCTATCTCTTATTACCACATCCACTATATCTGCCATTGCCTCTGAGTTATACCAGAGAGGCCCCATATCCACTGGATTTGATCTGTGAGTCATAGGAGGAAGAATCTTATCAATTAATTTTTGGCTCTTTTCACCGAATTGAACAATCTCAAGCCCATCCTTAGAGCAGACATCCGCACAGCATATACCTGGCCCTGCCTGACCTGATAATATGGCAACCCTGGGTCCTAAAGGCATGGGGCAGATAGAAAGGGCCTTGGCTGAATCCAAAAGCTCATGAGCGTTCTGAACCGATAAGATACCCGCCTGCATAAATGCCCCTTCATATATCTCCTTTCTGCCTGCAACTGTCCCGGTATGTGAAAGGGATGCCCTGTCTTTATGAATGCCAATTCCTGCCTTATATGCAATAATGGGTTTTGGATTATCTAACTTGGAAAAGGTCTCCAACAGGTCTCTTCCCCTCTCTATACCTTCCAGATATAACATTATGATCTCTGTAAAAGGATCCTCTATGAGATAGGAGATCATCTCTGGAAAATCCAGGTTAAGCCTATTTCCAAGGCCTATGATCTTGCTCATACCTACATTTTCTTTCATTGCAAGAAATCCCAACAGATGACTCATTCCTCCACTCTGACTTAAAAGAGAGACTCTCCCTCTCTTTAACAGGGAAAACTGGGGGGTAAATGAGGCATTTAGTTGATGGTGAAGATTTATCATTCCAAAGGTATTGGGGCCAATAATTGCCATACCGTGAGAGTCTGCAAACTCTGAAAGCCTATCTTGGAGAATACCACCAACGGGATCGTCCATCTCTTTAAATCCCGCACTGATTAGGACCACTGCCTTAATTCCTTTTCTGACACATTGTCTCAATATCTCCTCCACAATGGATGAAGGTAGCACCACTATAGCAAGATCAATATCTTCACTGCATGTATTAAGTGAGGGAAAGGTTGAAATTCCTAATATCTCTTTTGACTTAGGATTTATGGGAACAATTCTGCCTTTAAATCCACCACTTACCAGACTCTTCATTACATGAAATCCCAATTTTTTTGGATTTCCAGATGCACCGATTACTGCAACACTCTGTGGTTCAAAAAGTCTCTTTAATGCATACCTTATATCTTTCACAACTTCCCTTTTATCTTGTTTATCTCAATTTTGGTTATGTGCTTTTTATCAGCCTTTTCCCTTGTAATCAATAGATTAATTCACTATAAAAGGATATGTTCCTGAAAGATTGAGAGCTTTGAATTTTTCAAAGCTCTCATAAAAAAGCTGTAATTATGGGTTATTTTAAGTTAATTTTTGGGGGTC
>CBFDUE010000092.1:0-7544 GCA_965613025.1 uncultured bacterium | reverse complement strand
GGTTTCCATGATCTTGAATATTTCTCTCTTATCATTAAAGATGCTTTCTCAAACACCAACTAATTTGGAGATGAACCTAATTCTTTAATTACCCTAAGTCACTAATTTGCTTCGAAATTGACTCATGCATTTACCTAGCCTTGCAATCCCTAACCAGGAATCGCACCGTCTTCAACCGGACCTCGCAGGCCAGCCAGGGAATCCTTTTTGCTGACCAACGCCGGGGTCTGAAGGAAGGAGCGGTTTTGTCCTAACTCACCCTTAAGGCTCCCTTGGACAACCCTCCCCCCTTACCTTGAAAAGAAACCTTTTCGTCCATCTCAAACCTCCTTGGACCACAACCTTAACCCCATTCAGTATCCAAGGAAAGGTGACGAAAAGAGCCTCTTTACCGGAAATGTTACTTAAAATTTTCTATAATCCTGTGAGGCTATCCCGTCGTCATCCAATAGTAATACAGAAATAATTGGGATGCCTCTGGAAAAATGTTCTATATCCCCAGTGCCTCTCTTTTTCTCTCAATATGTTTAATGGCCAAATTAGCAGCTGCAACTGGATCTTCTTCTACTGCAAAGGTAGCACCGATGACGGCCTCTGCTCCCCGGGTAAGAAGTTCAGTTACTTTTTTGCTTCCAAGAACCTGAGGCACAGTACCCAATATTGTGAAAATGCCAGAACTTACAACATATGTTCCGATGGAGATAGCCTTCTCAGACATCCACTCAGGAGCCGCTCCCACCAAGGGAAGTTCAGAAATATCAACATTAAGAGCATTTGCAACTGCCGCTGCAATAGTAAGAATACGGCTAATATCAACACATGAGCCTGTGTGTAACACCGGTGGAATCTTGAGGGTTTCGCATACAGTTCGGAGTCCATCACCTGCTTCTTTTGCAGCTTCCGGCAGAAGGAGACCAGCTTTGGCACAGGCAATAGCATTGCATCCATTTGCCAGGACAAGTATATTGTTCCTAATTAGTTCTCGAACAAAGGTCAGATGGCTATAATCCTGCTGGTACTTTGCATTGTTGCAGCCTACAACACCGGCCACACCTTTTATTGATCCTGATTTAATAGCATCCACCAGAGGATCAAGAGTTCCACCGAGAGCATTCAAGATTGTTTCGGTGCTGAACCCAGCCATATATTTCATCTTTTCGTTCGGAATATTTACCCTTTCCATCCTTCGGTTTGGATAGTTTTCAACCGCCTTTCTCACGATCTGTTTGGCTATATCCAGTGCATTATGTTCATCAAAGGCAATATGCTCCGCTCCAGGAAACTTGGCCTTTGGGGAAGTTGAAATGATCCTTGTGTGGTAACATTTGGCCACCTCTGGCAGGGATGGCATAATACACTGAACATCAACAACAACAGCCTCAACCGCCCCGGTTACTATGGCCAGTTCCTGGTGGAGAAAATTACCGGCAAGGGGCACACCGTGGCGCATAAGAATCTCATTGCCGGTGCAACACATCCCGCAAACATTAATTCCTTTTGCCCCGAGCTTATTGGCTTCCTTTTGAAGTGAAGAATCTCTGGCAGCAGCTACAATCATTTCCGAGAGGGTTGGTTCATGCCCGTGACAGATAATGTTAACTTCATCTTCTTTTAACACACCAAGGTTACAGGTTCCTTCAATAACACCTGGTGTGCCAAACAGGATATCAGAAACTTCAGTAGCAATCATCGATCCACCCCAGCCATCGCTAAGAGATGTACGTAAACCCTGGAGGATTAAACTTACATAATCATTATCCACCCCTATATGAGTCCGGTGCATAGATTCCACGATTTCCCAGTCTATTCCGCGGGGTGTGATACCAAGTTTATCCCATAAAGCACGTCGTTTTTCAGGCACCCGATTGATAAATTGAAGGCTACCCTTTTTTACACCAAATTCATCCAGCATTGCCTCCGCCAGTTCAAGAGCAATGTCCTGAATACTCCTTCCATTTATTTCGATCCCGAACTCAGCGGCCACCGCCTTAAGCTTAGTTTCATTCTTAATGGGATAATCTTTGGCTTCACCCTTTGCTGAGCTGCGGAGTGTAAAGACCATATCTCTCCCATGATCAGAATGTGCTGCGGCTCCTGCCGCAATTGCACGAAGCAAGTTCCTTGAAACGATAGTATCTGCAGTCGCTCCACAGACACCCTTGCTCGCTCCATCTCCAAATGGATCGATGCGACAAGGGCCATGATTGCAATTTCGACAACATAAACCAAGCTGGCCAAAACCGCACTGGGGCTGCTGGGTTTCCAACCGATCCCAAACAAGCTCGACACCATCCTTTGATGCCTTTTTAATCATTTTCAAAGCTGCATTATCGACACTCTTCTTTTCCATCGCTTTCCTCCTTGGAAAGATTGCTTATCTTATTAGCGTTGAAAGTGCTTCAAATAAAAACCTATAACGCTTGCTCTCCCCGAATTGATCCACAGTAACATAACTGAGAGCGCCGGTAGGACAAGCCCTCACACAGGCCGGTTCATCTGTTTCGTCAAAACATGCCCTATCACATTTTACGGCTTTTCGTCTGTCAGAAAGGCTTCTGATAACGCCATAGGGACATACCATAACACACATCCAGCATCCGGTACACTCATGCATACCACCTTCATTTGTAACTATCCCCTCTGAAGTTCTATGCATGGCTCCGGCAATACATGCATCGATACAGGGAGCCTCCTCACAGTGTCGACAGCTTAAAGGTATCTTCTTATCCTTTACTTGATTAACGAAAATACGTTTAAGCGGTTTCTCATTATTTAAAATGGCACCTACCAAGGTTTTAGATTGCGAATGTGCAACAGCACAGGCAATCTCACATGACCTGCAACCAAGGCATTTCTCGTAATTTACCAGTATCTCTTTCGACATACCAACCCTCCCTTATCCGGCATTTATCATTGTACATTTCCTTTCATGATTTGAGTTTCATAACCTCAGCAATAGAGGTAATACCTCTTGTCAGTTTATGTTTGATGTTTTCCACAGGAATTTTTCTTTTGATTAGATAAGTATATACCCCAGCACCATTTACATCCCCCAGTAGAATACAGCCTACCAGAATATTGTCCCTAAAAAAAAGCCTTCGGTATACTCTATTATTAAGATCCTTATATATTAAGGACTCATTACTATTTTTGGAATTGATAAGGCCAACTGATATAATCGGTATATTACCAAATTGAGTAGAGTTCATCCTGACCAGAGGCTGTGGATATGGTCGATGTTTTCCGATGATGTTGTAGGCAGCAAACCTTCCCTGCTCAACCGCAAGCGGCCATAGCCCTGAGAGAAGAGTATCTCCAGAGGCGGCATCTTCAATTTCGATACAGTCACCCGCTGCATAAACATCCTCAATCGAGGTCTGGAGAAGATCATTTACCACAATTCCTGTTCTTACTTTTCCCCCTGCATTTTCTACCAGTTCAACATTTGGCTGAACACCTGTGCTGACAATAGCCACTTCTGCCGGTATTTCTCTCCCATTATCCAAGACAAGGGCTGACACCAAATTTTCTCCTGAAGAAGGCACAAATGCGCTGGGTCTTGTTCCAAACACAAACCTGATCCCCTCCCTTGAAAGCTCTTCCTCTAATATGGCTGCACCCTGATAATCCAGCTGACTGATCAGCAAATGTGATTCTGTTTCAACAACAGTAACATTGAGCCCTTTTCTTCTTAGCGCCACAGCTGCACTGAGACCAATCAGGCCTGCGCCAATTACGACGGCTTCTTTAGCACTACTGGCAACCCTTGCTGCCTCCAATGCCTGATCATAGGTACGAAGGGGGAAAATGTTCCCGATTTGATCATTCTTTATCCCGCTAGAAAGAGGCCTTGCACCTGTTGCTATCAGCAAACGGTCATAGCTGACTTCATAACCATCCTCCAGCAAAACCTTTTTACTATCCGGTGAAACAGCATTTGCCCGCTTCCCCTTAATGAGCGTTATATTATGTTTATCAAAAAAATCACGGGATTTATAAGACAGCTCTGAAAGACTCTTTGTCCCAGATAGAACCTCTGGTATTAGACATCGAAGATATGGAGGGTAAATTTCATCGGTAATTATAGTAATTTCTGCGTTGGTATCGAAATGGCGAATCGTCTCCGCTGCTGAGAGTCCTGCGGCGCTGTTACCTATGATAACAATCTTCAATGGAGAGACCTCCTATCTGAAGTTATTTAAGCCCTTTTGCCATCACAACCCAACGAAATCTCTAAATATTGATTTTCATACCCATACCAAAAGAATTCTGTAAACTTTAATATCAACTTCGAAATAATTAGTTAACATAATAATACAAAAAATCAAGATAATAATTTTTAAAAGGAGGTTTGCGATAGTGTTTTGTTATACCCCTTTAAATTTCATGTTATATAATATGAAGCCTGCATGTATTATGTAAACTAAAAAAGGAGCTTGATCTCTCCAGTTAGCCTTAGTTCAAGCTCCTTTATATCCTGCTTTGTGGCAAGATCAGAGAGGCCTGCCTCATACCACTCTTTTAAGGGCATCAGAGAGGGCTTCTGTCTTTTCTTCATCAAAGCCTGCGTTCTAAGCCTCTTTACAAACTTGAGGGTATCAAATGCAATTGCTGGCATAGTAATTATATCATGGCATATTTTCTTTACAGGTCAACAGGAAACCGATGAGGATGCCTATAAGATTGCTTCGCTCGCAATGACTCTTTCCCTGATCCCTCTCAAATTTAATATTCCCTACCTGATATTATATCCTCTTTTATGGAGGAGCCTTTTTAAGTGGGCTTGTGCATCTGGCTCTCCGTGGACAAGTCTTATCTCACCTGGTTTATCCCCCATGGATTCAACCCATTCCAATAACCCATTCTTATCAGCATGGGCAGAATATCCATTTAGGACATATACACCTGCATTTATGGTAATTCTTTCTCCTTCAAGTATCACATATCCATTCCTCTTTCTGTGGTATCGGATGATATCCCTTCCAGGCGTTCCCTCTGCCTGATATCCCACAAAGATCACATCGTTTTTAGGATCTTCCAGACCCCATATTAGATGCTCCACTATTCTTCCACCCGTGCACATACCGCTTCCTGCCACAATGATTCCGCTTCCTTCCATCTCCATAAGTCTTTTATGGGCATCATAGCTTTTAACCGAATAGAGATATTTAAAATCTAAAGGGTGATCCCCCTTATAAAGAAGTTTCTTTGCTTCCTTATCCCAGAATTGTGAAAGCCTTGAATATATCTCTGTAATTTCAAGACCCAATGGAGAATCTATAAATACCGGGATCTTCTTATCCCATTCTGGTGAAGAAAATATCCTATCCATATCATAAATCAGCTCTTGTATTCTTCCAAGTGCAAATGCAGGGATAAATACCTTTCCACCATCAGATAGGGCTTTAAGCAGTATCTTAGATAGTGTCTCTCTTCGCTCATCCCTTCCTTCATGCACTCTGTTTCCATAGGTGGATTCCATAATAAGCAGATCACAGGGATCAGGGGGATCAGGATCTGGAAGAAGGGGAGTGTCTCTCATCCCCAGGTCTCCTGAAAATATAATGGAAAAATCAGGATATCTGGCCTCAATCTTGATAAAACAGGACCCCAGGATATGCCCTGCCTTATAGAATTTAAACCTGATACCGCTTTTAAGATCAAAATATTGATTGTATTCAAATCCCCAAGAAAGCTCATCAATTACCTTAAGAAGCCTTTCCCTTTCTGTTCCATTTCTACCAGATAGCTCCAGTCCATCTTCAAGCATGGGATATAGGAGTGCCTTTGTTGCATGGGTGGTAAGTATCTCTCCTTGAAAGCCGTGTTCAATAAGCTCAGGTATTCTTCCAATATGGTCCATATGGGCATGGGTAACAAATAAGAAGTCAATCTCTGAAGGATGAATGGGCCACTCTTTAAAAGGGGTTACCCTATCATTTCCATAGGTGATTCCACAATCAATCAAGATATTTAGATCTTTAATTTTAATTAGATGACAGGATCCGGTAACACAGTCTTTAGCACCAAGATGAATTATCTCAGGAAGACCCATCACACATATTCCTTAAAAGAAGAGTATGCCAGATGGAGTCAAAATCCCATTCTCTTTTTACAGAAAACCCGCTCATCTTCAACCTATTCTTTATATCCCTTGCTTCACTTCGAAAAAGTCCGGAAAGTATTATCCATCTCTTATCCTTCAGTGCTTCTTTCATCTCTACAATATCTCTGATTACTTCATAGTGAAGGTTAGAGAGGATAAGATCTGCTTTTTTCCAGATAAAGTCCTGAGCCATACCTTTAAAAACTGAGACCCTATCTTCCAAGTGATTTAATAGCACATTTCTCTTTGCAGTGCTTACTGCCAGAGGATTATTATCAACTGCTATTACTTTATGAGCACCCAGAACCGCTGAAGCTATGGCAAGAATACCTGATCCTGTTCCAAGATCAATAACATCTCTAAATCTCTCAATTTCAATTAGATATTGTATAGCCTTAAGACAATCCTTAGTGGTGGGATGAAGTCCTGTTCCAAAGACCACTCCTGGATCAATCACGATCTTAATTCCTTCACCCACATTATTCCAGGGAGGGACAATTAAGAGCTTTCCTACTCTAAATGGCCTGATCTCTTCACCATGCCATTGCTCATAGGAAAAATGGTATTGGTCAATGAGTCTCAGTTTATCTCTTTTAGAAATAAATTGGAGGACCTTTTGCTTTGAAGGTGAAGTAAAAAATAGAAATGAATATTCTCCCTCTATCCAACAACCGATAAAGTCTTTTCCAAAGGTGTCTTGGTAGGTTTCTTTAACCTTTCCCTCTAAGAGATACACATAGAGATGTCTATAGGGATGTTCCATTTTAAAAAAATAAAAAAGCCCTCTTTTTGAGGGCCTTAAAGAGATTCCCGGCAACGTCCTACTCTCCCACCCCGTCTCCAGGGCAGTACCATCGGCGCTGAAGGGCTTAACTTCCGTGTTCGGAATGGGAACGGGTGTTTCCCCTTCGCTATGGTTACCGGGAAAAATAAAGTCTTAATTAAATACAGGTGCCTCACCCTCATGAGCTTATGAAAAAGTATGGTCAAGCCTCACGCCCTATTAGGACCGGTTAGCTGAGTGCGTTACCGCACTTACACACCCGGCCTATCAACCTCGTAATCTCCGAGGGGGCTTTAGTCCGGCACCTATCTCTTACTACCTTTTGTATATAATTAACATTCTTCTCTTAATATAGAACACTGCTAATTGATCAAAAATTAAGATAATAACAGATAGGTGCCGGAAGGGATATCTAATCTTGAGGTTGGCTTCCCGCTTAGATGCCTTCAGCGGTTATCCATTCCGAACATGGCTACCCAGCTATGCCGCTGGCGCGACAACTGGATCACCAGAGGTTCGTCCATCCCGGTCCTCTCGTACTAGGGACAGCTCCTCTCAGATATCCTGCGCCCGCGAAAGATAGGGACCGAACTGTCTCACGACGTTCTAAACCCAGCTCACGTACCGCTTTAATTGGCGAACAGCCAAACCCTT
>CBFDUE010000091.1:0-7809 GCA_965613025.1 uncultured bacterium | reverse complement strand
AACCCCTTTTTACACTGGGGGTTACACCCCCAGACCCCCAAAAATTAACTTAAAATAACCCATAATTACAGCTTTTTACTGAGAGCTTTGAAAAATTCAAAGCTCTCTATCTTGAAGTTATAGGAGGATTGTTTTTAAGATATTCCAGTCTGTTTAGCCCATTAATATATGCCTTTGCACTGGCCGTGATGATATCTGGATCTGCCCCCTTCCCAAGTGCAACAATCCCATCCTCTTCCAATCGAACAGTTACCTCACCCTGTGCATCCATTCCACCGCTTATGGAGTTTACAGAGAATCTCAGAAGCTTAGACCTGGTTCCTATCATCTTGGCAATGGTATTAAAGGTTGCATCTATTGGACCCACACCAAAACCTGCACTCTGGACCTCTTTACCCCTTATCCTGAGTTTTACTGTAGCTGTGGGAACTGCAACAGTTCCACTTACCACATTCAGGTATTCCAGCTTATAAATATCTGGAACCCTAAGAATCTCCTCTGCCACAAGTGCCTCTATATCCTCATCCAGTATCTCCTTTCTCTTATCTGCAAGCTCTTTAAATCGCTTAAATAGTCTTTCAATCTCCTCCTCTGTAAGATCAAAACCCAACTCTTCTACCCTCTTACTGAATGCGTGTCTTCCCGAATGCTTGCCCATAACAAGTCTACTGCTTGAAAGCCCTATCTGCTCTGGATCCATAATCTCATAAGTCAGTCTATTCTTTAAAAGTCCATCTTGGTGTATCCCAGATTCATGGGCAAATGCATTGGCCCCCACAATGGCCTTATTGGGCTGAACAACTATGCCTGTAACCAAGCTTACTAAGCGGCTTGTGGGATATATCTCT
The DNA here is from genome assembly GCA_965613025.1 of uncultured bacterium. GTDB lineage: Bacteria > Desulfobacterota > DSM-4660 > Desulfatiglandales > JALVMZ01 > CAYTXJ01. The sequence continues at coordinate 6,961 of CBFDUE010000091.1, read as the reverse complement.
TTAGTATTAATTCCGGTGGTAAGTCCCAATTGTCTTTGTCTGGTATGAATTGCCATTACCACCTCTTCAAGTGAAGTATTTCCTGCACGCTCTCCAATACCATTTACTGTGACCTCTGCCTGCCTTGCCCCTGCTTTAAGGGCCTCAATAGTATTTGCAGTTGCAAGACCTAAGTCATCATGACAATGTACACTTAGCACGGCCCTACCAATATTGGGTGTATGGGATAGGATATAGGATACAAGGTTACCAAATTCATCTGGAAGGGCATATCCTACAGTGTCAGGCAGATTCACGGTAGTTGCACCTGCTTCAATTGCCGCCTCAAAGACCTTACAGAGATAGTCTCTATCAGTTCTGGAACCATCTTCAGCAGAAAACTGAACATCCTGAGTGTATCTCTTTGCATACCTTACGGCCTCTACTGTCCTTTTAATGGCCTCAGACCTTGATATATTAAGTTTATATTTTAGGTGGATATCAGAGGTTGCAAGAAATATATGGATCCTTGGATGCTTTGCATCCTTTATGGAATTCCATGCCATATCAATGTCTTCCTTAGTTGTCCTTGCAATTGCCACCACTTTTGTATCTTTTATCTTGGATGCCACCAATGACACGGCTTCAAAATCTCCCCTTGATGCGGCAGGAAAGCCTGCCTCAATTGCATCCACATTGAGTCTTTCAAGCTGAACCGCTATTCTTAATTTTTCAGCTGGATTTAGGCTTGCTCCTGGGGATTGCTCCCCATCTCTTAAAGTGGTGTCCAGAATAAATACCCTGTCCATAATGATAACCTCCTTATTCTTTTATATGATTTGAAAAGAGGGTCTGATCTCGAAGGTTATCATTAAGGACCCTCCGCAGAGTCCCTGAACTTAGGGAATCTGCGGCACTTCCCTCCATCTTATCTCTCTTTAATAACTTAAATTGAACACTATCTTCCAATGCCTCCCAACTTGCCTCTATTATATTTTTAGAGACCCCAACCGTTGACCAGATATCAGAGCCATCTCTGGATTCAATCTGCACCCTTACCTTTGCGGCTGTGCCTCTGTCTCCATCAATCACTCTGACCTTAAAATCCACCAATCTCATCTCCTCTATCTCCGGGAAAAACTTGGTGAGAGCCTTCCTGAGGGCATTATCTAAGGCATTTACAGGGCCATCTCCTTCGGCAGCGGTTATCTCTTCTTCTTTCCCAACAGATATCTTTATTGTTGCATGGGAAATGCTTGGCCCTTTGCCATTCTTTTCAATGCTTACCCTAAAAGATTTAAGCGTAAATGGCTCTTCAAACTGCCCTGTGATCTTTTTAATCAGAAGCTCTAAGGATGCTTCAGCGGCCTCAAATTGATATCCCTGATCTTCCAGCCTCTTTATCTCTTGAACTATCCTGCGACTATCATAGCCATTGCCCCCTAATCTTATCCCCATCTCCGTGCTCTTATATTCTATATTTCCCTTTCCAGAAAGATCCGATACCAATACCCTTCTTCTATTTCCCACAAGCTCTGGATCTATGTGTTCATAGGCAGATGGATCTTTCAGTATGGCGCTTACATGCACTCCTCCCTTATGAGCAAAGGCACTCTTACCCACAAAAGGGCTTTGATTGTTGGGTGGAACATTTGCTACCTCACTTACAAATCTGGATACCTCGGTAAGCATCGATAGGTTTTCTTGGGGCAGACACTCATAGTCCATCTTTAATTGAAGTATTCCTATAAGGGATATAAGGTCAGCATTACCACATCGTTCCCCATATCCATTTATTGTTCCCTGGACCATGGTTGCACCACACTGAATGGCCATAAGAGAATTGGCAACGGCTAAGCCACAGTCATCGTGAGCATGGATTCCAACGGGTCTGTCTATCAGAGGCACCACCTCTTTCATTATATCTCTTATCTCATGGGGAAGAGTCCCACCATTTGTATCACAGAGCACGATCCAGTCTGCACCAGCCTCTATGGCACACCTTATAGTCTTTATGGCATATCTGGGGTTATGCTTAAATCCATCAAAGAAGTGTTCCGCATCATAAATCACCTCAAATCCTTTACTTTTAAAATATCCTACCGTGTCTTGGATTATTCTACAGTTTTCATCAAGTCCAATATCCAGAATCTTTAATGCATGAAGATCCCAACTCTTTCCAAATATGGTAATAGTATCTGTCCCTGTTGAAAGGAGAGCTCTAATATTAGGGTCATCTTCAATAGAGCAGTCCCATCTTCTGGTGCTTCCAAATGCAGTGATTTTAGAAAATGTAAAACTTTTGTCTTTTATAAGTTCAAAGAATCTCTTATCCTTAGGATTAGAGCCAGGCCATCCACCTTCGATATAATGGATACCAAAAGAATCAAGCCTTTGAGCGATCCTGAGCTTATCTTCAACTGAAAGGGATATATTTTCTCCCTGAGTACCATCTCTCAAGGTAGTATCATAGAGATAGATCTTCTTCCCCATACTTCTTCTCCATGAGCTTATTTCAAAAAAAAACCGTTATCAGGTCTTGGGCCTGATAACGGTTTTAAAATCTAAGTGGGGCTATCTCACGTCATTACCAGGCCCATACGCAAACTGCGTATAAGGCTAAGTATGAGGGATATTATTATCCCTACTGATCTGGTAATGACTATTGTCCCCTTTTTAAACATAATAAAAAAGTATACTGATATAATAAATTATTGTCAAGACTTTTTTTTCATATCTACATACCAGTCTATCTGTCTGCATATACCCCTGATTATCTGGACATCCTTTGCCCTTACTGGATAGCGATGTATCATTCTTCTGATATTTAACATAAAATGCTCAGGATTCTGAGGATTTATAAAACCTATCTTCATAAGCGTCTCCTTTAGATGTTCAAACATGGCTTCAAGTTCAAATCTGTTTGCAAGTCTACCAATAAAAGGGGGTTTGAGATCAGCACTTTCCATAAATATCTCATAGCAGATAATCAAGACGGCATGAGCAAGATTAAGAGAAGAAAAGGTGGAAGTAGGTATCCTCACTATGGTATGGCAGTATCTCAGCTCATCATTGCTGAGTCCCCGATCTTCTCTACCAAACATAATGACAATATGATTATTCTGGGAGATACCTATCACCTCCTTTGCTAACTCCCTTGCATTAAGCATGGCAGGACGACGTGAGCCAATCCTTGCAGTGGTTCCTACCACATACTCATATGGGCCTATGGCATCCAAAAGCTCGTCATAAACTTCCATCTCTTCAACTATATCTATTGCCGGTCCCTTTGCCATCTTAAGGATTCTACTCAGATCGCAGTCCTTGGGACGAACTAAACAGAGCCTTTCAAAACCCATATTACACATTGCCCTTGCCACTGCTCCAATATTTTCTGGAATCTGGGGTTCAACAAGCAGTATGGTAATATTTTTTAGATTGGCTCTGCTGATCTCTTCCATACTAAGTAAGATAAATATTGATACTTAGTTATGTAAATAATAAAAATCTGAGAGCTTTGAATTTTTCAAAGCTCTCATAAAAAGCTGTAATTATGGGTTATTTTAAGTTAATTTTTGGGGGTCTGGGGGTGTAACCCCCAGTGTAAGAAGGGGTTATGCAAAGCTCTCAAATCTATAAAAACACTTAGACTTGAAGAATGGCTAAGAGATGGATGCAATTAGAAATGAGATTGGTAATCTCTTTATGATAGGTATATATGGAAGTATGCCTGATTCCCAAACCCTTTCTTTAATAAGAGGATACCATATTGGAGGAGTTATTCTCTTTGGTAGAAATATTGAAGATCCTGTTCAACTTGCCCATCTCTGTTCATCTCTTCAATCAGAGTCAGATATCCCCTTATTTATATCCATTGATCAAGAGGGAGGGAGGGTCTCAAGGCTAAAGGAGCCATTTTCCCAATTCCCTGGGAATGAGGAGATGGCAAATGCCCCTGACCCCATAGAGAGGGTGATGGAATATGCTAAGGTGACCTCTTTTGAGTTAAAGATTGTGGGTATTAATATGAACCTTGCACCTGTCATGGATGTAAAGAGAGAATGGGTAGACAGCTGTCTCATAGGAAGATCCTATGGTGAAGACCCTCATACAGTATCACTGCTTGGTGCCATTTCCATATCAGAGATGCAGAGGTCTGGAATAATATCTGTGGCAAAACATTTTCCTGGGCTTGGTGCTGTAAGATCAGATCCCCACAGAGAGCTACCTGCAATTACTATCTCTGAGGATGATATCTATAGAACAGATCTCCCTCCCTTTATATCCTCAATAAAAGCGGGAGTTGAATGTATAATGACATCCCATGCTATATATAAGGAGCTTGATAATCTAAATCCAGCCACTCTTTCACCCAAGATTTTAGAGGGGCTATTGAGAAATGAACTTGGATTTAATGGCATGATCATTACAGATGATCTGGATATGGGGGCAATGAAAAGAGATAGTGGCTCTGGTTATGTAGCTCTAAGTGCGATTGAGGCAGGGGTTGACCTTCTGCTCATCTGCCACAACCATGAAAATTTTTTTCGCTCTTATGAAGCCATCTTGAAGGCCTTAGAGAGGGGAAAGATCTCAAAGGATAGGATAAGAAGCTCTCTTTACAGGATAAATAGGGTTAAAGAGAGATATATAGAAAAGGGTCATTTAGATATTGATAGAGTAAAGGAGTATTTTGATGATAAAAAAAGGTATAGTAGAGGATCTATTTGATGTAGCACTTGGAAAATCTCCTCCATCCATCGCAATGGAAAACGTATCTGTCTTTAATTCCTTTAGCGGTGAATTTATTGAAGATCAACTGATCCTCATAAAAGATACCAGGTTTGCATATGTGGGAGAATATTTTGACTACTCGAAAGCAAAAGATACAGAGATCATTGACTGTAAAGGATACACGGCAATTCCAGGGCTTATAGATTCCCATACCCACATAATGTTTAGATCAGGCCTTAGAGAATTTATAAAACATGTGATCCCCACAGGTGTTACCACTGTGATAACCGAGACAATGGAGCTTGCCTTTATAAGCGGAACAGAAGGGATAAGATATTTTGTTAAGCCCTTTAAGGATCAACCAATAAATATGTTTTATACTGTGCCTCCCCTATGTGGACTTACTGAAGAGGAAGAGAGAAAGGCAGGGAACGCACAGGAGCTTAGGGAATTTTTGAAAGACCCCTATTGTCTTGGTATGGGTGAAGCATACTGGGGGAATCTCTTTGCAAGAGGAACCCAGTCTAAACGAATAAAGGATCTGGCAGATCTTACCCATATCTTTAATAAAAGAATTGAAGGACATACTGCTGGAGCCAAGGGGCAGAAGCTTCAGGCATATACACTGCTGGGGGTCTCTTCATGCCATGAACCCATCACAGAGAAGGAGGTGATTGAGAGGTTGAGATTGGGCTATTGGGTGATGATAAGGGATGGAGCCATAAGAAGAGAGCTTGAGGGTGTAGCAGATATTTTTAAAAATGATATTGATCTTAGAAGGCTCATACTTACCACTGATGGTGTGGACCCACAGGGTTTTATGGAAGAGGGCTATTTAGACTTTGCCTTAAAGAGGTTGATCTCTTTTGGTGTGCCATTAAGTATTGCCTATAAGATGGTTACCTTAAATCCAGCAGAGCATTTTCACTTAGACGATCTTTTTGGTGCAATTGCCCCATTTAGAATGGCAGATCTGGTGTTAATTCCGTCTCCAAGAGATTATGACCCAACTCTGGTTATATGCAGAGGAAAGAAGATATATGAGGATGGAGAGGTGCTTGTAGAACCCATAGAGGCTCAGTATCCAGAATATATGTTTCACAGCGTAGATCTAAAAGATATAGAAGAGATACCAGATCGTCCCAGTGGCAGAGTAAGGGTGATGGAGCAGATAACACGGCTTGTTACCTCTGAGGGCTTTTATGATTCAGATGATAAGGATCTGAATATGGTCCTTGCCATTGATAGGATCGGAGGAAAAGGACGATTTCTTGGTTTTGTAAAGGACTATGGTCTTCAAAGGGGAGCATGTGGTTCCACCATGTGTTGGGATACATGTGACTGCATAGTGGTAGGGGTTGATAAGATCTCAATGATTACGGTGCTAAGGAGACTTAAAGAGATTCAGGGAGGGGCGGTCTTTGCAATTGGAGAGAATGTGGTTTCAGAATTTAAGGCAGAGGTCTGTGGTGTGATATCCCTTAAACCCATGGAAGAGATATATAGGGCTGTAAAATCGTTGGAGAATAGATTAAGGGAAAACGGGGTCCTTTGGGAAAGGCCACTGCTTACCATTGATGTGATGGGAACTGCTGCCATACCTCATTTAAGGATTACCCATAGAGGGTATGTCAGAATGAGGGACAGAAGATTGCTTGGCCTTTATTGATTCCATCTTATCATATGTTTACAAAACCTAAAAATATTCTTCTAACTGGTCCTCCATCTATAGGAAAAACTACTATTATTAAGAATATAGCAGGCCTTGTAAATAACGCAAAGGGATTCTATACAGAGGAGATACGTAGTAGAGGGAAAAGGGTGGGATTTAGATTGAAAACATTGGATGGCAGAGAGGGGATCTTGGCACACATAGATATTAAGAGCAGGTTCAGGGTAGGAAAGTATGGGGTAAATATAGAGGATCTTGAAGATATAGGGGTAGGGGCTATTGAAGATGGTCTTCAAGATGAAGAATGCAGGATTATCCTATTAGATGAGATCGGAAAGATGGAACTCTTTTCCAGAAGATTTAAAGATATCGTAATTGAGGCTCTTAATTCAGAGAAGCTCCTCATTGGGACAATAAAACTTAAAGGGAATGGTTTTATAGAAGGTATAAAGCAGAGAAACGATACAGTGCTAATTCAGGTAACCCATGAAAATAGAGAGAATATTCCCTGTCTCTTATACACATCTCCGAGCCCACGAGACTAGGCATGATCTCGTATGCCGTCTTCTGCTTGAA
>CBFDUE010000090.1:0-7914 GCA_965613025.1 uncultured bacterium | reverse complement strand
CTACATCCTCTCCCCTCCTTTCCTAAATTTTTTAACTTTTTTATCGTCAATTGATGAGAAAACTTTAGATAAAATTTTAACCTTTTATTATTTTAATCCAGAAGGAGAGCTAATTTGAGAGATTAATATTATAAAATGACAGGATATCCTTTATCTTTGAAAGTGTTATATCTAATCTATTAATTTCCTTTGAAAAATTTATAATTTCATCCATAAGATCTTCCTCTGGAGATATAAGAAAGGCCACATAATAGGCAAGGAGTGCAAGATCAAATCTTTTATGCTCCTTAAGTATGCATCCAATATGATAATAGACGGTGCCAAGATCAGATATATCATTAATTTCAAAATCTTTTTGAATACTTAGGATCTTAATAATCTGGTTGCATTCTTCAATTAGATCTTCATAATTTCCGAATCTAAAATATATCTCACTAAGCACAAGGTGTGCATCTATAAAATTATTATCGCATTTAAGAGCCTCTTTAAAAAGCTCTTCTGCCTTATGAAGATCACCCTTTTCAAAGTAAATATGTGCAAGGTTTAAAAGGGCTTCAGACCTTTTAGGATTGAGCTTTAAGGCCTCATTAAAAGCCTCTATAGCGTTATTTCTATCTCCCAGTTTTTTATACGATAGACCCAGGTTAGAGTAATTTATATCTATCCGTCTTCCAAGTTCTATTGCTTTTTTAAAACACTGAACAGCCTTATCGTATCTTCCTGTTTGAAGATATAATTTCCCAAGCTCTTCATAGGCCCTAAATACCTCTTTATACGGTATATTGACAGATTTTAAAAGATACTCCTCCGCCTCTTTTTTTCTATTTAGGTGGATATGGGCCATTGCCAAGATAAAATATTGGTTGAAATATATCTGATTTAGATTTAAGGGAAAACGCGAAACATTAATTTCATTTTTTAATGATCTTTTTATATAGTAAATTGCTCTTTCATATTCTTTTAGCTTATATAGAGTGATTCCCATAAAGAGGCTTAAAACAGGGCTATCTGAAAAATCTTTATCTATTCTTTCCAAGAATCTTTTGGCTTCATCTAATTCATTTATCTCTAAATGATATTTTACCCTATAAAATGCGGCATAGTGGAAAAGATCTCTTGCCTTTTTTAAAAATCTATTATCCTCTGTAATTAACCTTAGGTAATTAATTGCATCTCTATACTTTTCTACGGCTGAAAGGGTTCTTGCTACATGAAAAATTAATATGGGATCATTGGGATTTGCTTTTAGATGTCTTTTTGCAATTTCTAAATTTCTATTAATCTTTTTTAATACTGCCTCTCTGTCCTGATATCCTTTATGATCAATTACAATATCCTTAAATTCAAATCTTATTCCTCTTCTTTTTAAAGAAGCACTAATATTTTCATGTATTGCACCTTCAAAACTGATACCATCAATATTGGGGAATATACGAAGTTGATACATGCTCATATCACCATCTAAGGTAGAGTGGCTGTGTAGTATTAAAAAATATGCCACATCCTTTGAAAAAGGAAGCTGGCTCTTTAGTGTCTTTAATTTTTCAATCTCTTCTCTCTTCATCCTATCATCTGCATCAAGCCACATTATGTAATCTGATGTGGCATGTCTTATGGACTCATTTCTGGCTGCACTAAAATCATCAATCCATTTAAATCTATAGACCCTGGCACCCAGTGCTCTGGCTATTTGAGGGGTCTTATCCTTAGAGCCGGTATCAACTACAATTATTTCATCAAATACGGACTTTACAGGTAAAATACAGTCATTTAGATTATCTTCTTCATCTTTTACAATCATACACAAGGATAAAGTAATACTATCTCTTTCCATCTAAATAGAAGACTCCATGTTTTAGTAGGTATTGTATATGGAATAATGTCTGTCTATATGTAGCTTCTAACTCTCTATAGGCTATATCTTTAAGTTCTTTAATACTACATATTTGATTTCTATATACTGATTCCATGAGTAAGCTTAATAACTCTTTAAAAAGGGATACATTTATATCTTCATATATGAGAGGTAGGATCTTTAATCGGTATAGTTCCTGTCCATAAGCTGTTATTCCAACCCTACACTCATCATTGATAATTTCTGTTGTATAATGATTAAATATTTTTGATTCTGCATAATCTATATATATATCACTAAAAAATGCGGTATCATCTTTAAGACCTTTGCATTCTTCTAACAGCTCTTTCCATAAGTCTTCGTATCTCTTTATAATCTCTTTCCATCCATATCTTCTTGCAATCCTTTTACTCTCTTTTCCCATCTCAGCCCTTAGCCCTTGATTTTCCATTAGTAATTTAATTTTTCCCCAGAGATATTCCATATTATGGGAGATAAGTTGAGACATATAGAGTCTCCTGATAGATGGATTTAATATGGGGAAGTTCTCTTCTAAAAATTCCGGAATTTCACCTGTAAAATATGTCGGTATGAGAAAACCATTCCTGCCGTCTTCTATATGGTCTCTATATCCATTAAAATCAGATGCAATTATGGGGAGGCCCGATGCCATTGCCTCAAGTATATTAAGGCCAAATGTCTCTTGAAAGTTATCCACTATGGAGATAAAGATATCTGATGCGGCATATAAAATCCTCTTTACCTCAGGTTTAAAATTTGGAAATAGGATTACATAATCCCTTAATTTAAAGATAGATAACATTGATTCCATAAGTTTAATCTCTTCCTCTGTTGCACCTCCTGCAATAATAAATAAGAAATTATCTAACATTTCATGGTTTAATCTATAGGATAACGTCTCTAAAAGTGGAGACCAGTCTGCCTTTGACCTCAAAGAATATCTTCCAACTGAAAGCATAACAACTTTGTCCTTAGGGATATTTAGAAAATCTTTAGCATAGTTTCTATCAACTTCTTCAAAAAAATCTTCACCAATTCCCAGAGGTATTAAAGAGGTATATGGAATAAGATCATCTAAAAAATTAGATTTACTAATGGAAGAGAGACGTATTTTAAGGTATTGAAACCTCTTTTTTATTGTATTTTGAGCTGTCTTGCTTGTACAGATGATTCTATCAAACTTCTTTATTCCAGAAAACATGAGTCTTAAGTAATCCACATTCATGGATATATCATCTAAGGAATGGGTCGTTCCAGTAATTGGGAAAGGCTTTACGGAAAACTTATTCCTCATCCAGATCATAGATGGCATATATCTTGTAAAATCTCCCATATGGAATATATGAAATTCTTTTTCTTTTAATGTCTCTGATAAAGCAATCTGTAAAGATACATTAACCCTGGGAAGACATTTGGGATCTGGAATAATATCCTGTAATCTATTTTTAAAGATCTCCATTGAGTTAATATCTGGGCAGAAAAAGTGATATTCATCATATGAGCCATATAACAAAAGTGCCTTTAAAAATTCCTCATTTACTACGGGACGCCCCATACGAAAACTCCATTCGCTCATATCTATAAACAGATCAACAGTTCCAAATCTCATAATTTTAATTACCTAATCTTAATAATAGATTAATCTCGTCTCTGATAAATCTTAGCATCTCTTTATAGCAACCAAAGTTTTCAAGAATCATCTCCCTTTCCATTAAAAACTCTAAAAGGGGACCATATAATCCTGAAATTTTTAAAAGTTCTATCCACCATCTCCACATAGAAAAATCCAGGTTTTCAATTGCAAGTTCTTTATCTACCACATATCTCTGCCATTCAAGCATCTTTGGATGAAATACATGCACCTTTCCAATGCCTTGCATCTCAATCTCATTTGATAGATATCTTCTCCATCGCTCTGTCTTTTCAGTATCTGGAAGATCCATAAATTCCCTTTTTGGAAGACCATCTTTTATTATCTTCTCAATCTTATCTATTAAATCTTCTGCCCTTCTATCATAAGAATGAAAGGGTAAAATCTCTTCTATTGCCTCTTTCATGGATTCTCTCTTTTCCTTGCTCCACTGCAAAAAGTATCTACATACTGACTCTTCAAGATTATCGCCGTTTAAATAGTGTATATCTGGCATAAAACCTAAAAGATCAAGCTCATCAATATGTCTATTTATAACTATTGAATTACAGCCTAATGCCTCAAAAAAACGCATATTTGCCTCATCTCTAATATTATAATTAAAAACCAAATGAGAACGGTTTAATAATTTAGCATAATCTGTTCCAAAGATATCTGTATCAATAACAATCCTGAAATAACGTCCTAATTTTGCCAGACGGAATAAGAGACTTTCTCTCTTTTTTTGAACCTGATGATTTAAATTTCCAATAAATACTATATCTATATCCTTTTCTAATCCGTAGTCTTTATGAATATCTTTATCATACCCATAGAGGCAGAAAAAGTCGCAGTTATAGAATCCAAGTCTATTGAATATCCTTACTCCCTTTGTATCACAGAAAAAGTAATCAAATACCCCTAAGACAGGTAAAATCTGATTTAATGTAAGATTATAGTCACCTATCAAGGCAAATACCGGGCAGTCTGCCTCTTCAAGACCCATTGGCATCTTATAAAATTCCGCATCTCTTATAAGAATAACTTCTGGTCTCCAGCCTCTGGGTAAGGAATCAATCACCTCTTTAAAGTTTCTATGAGTGTGATCAAAGGTCTTTACATCTGCCACCTTTTTTAAAGACTTAACAAGATGCGCTTCATTTCCCTTGGGATCATAAAGACCTGGACCTATCAGCAACTTCATACCCATTCCTCACGGCAAGGGGATATATTTTTCTAAAATATATGGGATCCCAAATCGTATCTCCTTCAATTGATTTTAATTCATCAAACCCAAATCTATTCATATATTGAGTTGCCACACCATCACATATGAGTTTTAAAGCACACCTCTGGCACTGATCCCCTTTTCTGTAACATCTCCTTGATTGAATAAGAGACCATGTATTGAAAAATATATGGCCTTCCTGTTCTCCGTAAACACCCAATCTTTTCCCCAACCTATATATCTCCATTATCCTCTCTTTACTCATATTGACATATGATCTGTAATCCCATTCAAATGGGTCATAGCAGATCTGTGGGAAACAGGTTACATGTTGTTCATATCCTGGCATCATACACATGGGAAAATAGCGGACATTTACCCATATGCCTCTGCTATTAAATATATCAATTGCTTTCATAAGATATGGGGCTAATTCGGAATGCCTTGCCTGAAATTCAATCTCTCTAAACGTTGCCCATCTGGAAAGCGGACTAAACACAATAAAATTAGCATTATATGGGGGATGAGAGAGTGAAGATATGATTTCTGCATATCTGGGAAGGTTTTTCATATTGGATCTGTTTGCAACACAATTTACCCTCCATTTAAGTTGTCTTTTTTCCAGATGCTCTATGGATCTTAACACCTGCTCAAATGCGCCCTTTTTTTGAACTAAGCTATCATGATCCTCCTCTGTTCCATGAATAGAGATTAAAAACTCATATAGTCCGTTTTCAATCATTGCATCAATCTTATCTAAATCTCTCCAAAGCCCATGAGTAATAATACAGATCCTGTTTCCAATCTCTGCTCCAAATTTAACTATCTCTACAATATGGGGATGTAATGTGGGTTCACCTCCAGTAAAATCAGTTATTTCAAGTGCAAATTCATCCCTATCCCTTTTAAGGCGAGCCATTATCTCTTCCTTAGAGAGAAATCTTCTCTTAGATCTATCTTCATATCTATGGTAACAGAAGATGCAATCCAGGTCACAAATGTGTCCCACATCTATGCATCCTCTCTTTGTGATATATGGAAGATTATTAAACTGAGAAACATCATTTATCTCTTTTTTTTCATCTCTTTTATCTATTATGGTATTTAAGATCTCTTTTGCCTCATCAAACCTCTTCTGTCTAAAAAGACAGTCTGCCAGGATGTATCTATATTCTTTTGACTCTGGTCTACTCCCAATCTTATCCCTTATGATCTGTTCTAAGTCTTTATAACTGCCTGAATGATATGATGCCTCAATAAGATTTAGTAAGTAATCATTATTTTTAGGATCAAGCCTTAAGCTCTCAGTAAAACATCTTATTGCTATTTCTGGATCCCCAAGCTCCCAAGAGATACAACCAAGCTCATTGTAGGACTGGGCTGTTATTCCCTCCCTTTTAATCCTCTCTTCTATAAGCTCAATTGCACTTATATAATCTTTTTGTTCTAAAACCTCTCTAAACTTATCTTGCACTTGATCTGAAGATTTAGACTCTTTACCCCATTTTTTGAAGAAAAGCTCCATATTTTCTCTATTTCCAACTCCTCCACCCAGTTTCTCTTCATTTAGATGAACCACTTTTACTCTGTTATCAATTGCAAACTTACCTCTTAGATTCTGTTTCATCTGCATAAAGAAGTCAGTGTCTTCCCATCCAGCCCTTATATACCTTTCATCAAAGCGTAGATCTGTCTTTCTGAAGATACAGCATGCAGTGGGAATCATATCTACAAGCACCATTTCATCACTTAGATTAAAATTGTTTGCAGTATTTCTTCCTGGGGTTCCATCTGCATTCATAAGCCTTGCAGAAACTGCAATAAGTTCAGGATTCTCTTTCAAGGTCTGAATTAACCTCCGATTCCACCCAAAAGGAAGATTCCTTATATCATCATCACACATTATCACATACGGGCTCTTTGAGCGATTCAGACCATAATTTCTGTTTTTAGATGCAGATTGTTCCTTACTAATTAGAATAAGATTATAAGGGGGAACGGTATTTTTTAAGATCTCATTTAGCAATCTTTCCAGATTTTCACCTACCTTAAAGGCAGGAATTACAATATCTGCTTCAAGATCGGTCTTAAAGTGATAGGGATGATCAATCTTTTCTTCATATGGAATAAGTTCATCTGTTCCATAGAGCTTTGCATAATTTTTGTGTATTCCTCCACATACATTTAATATACCACATCTTCCACATGCCCCTTCCTTAGTATTAATTCTTTCTTGAAGCCGTCTTCCAAACTGAAGATAGGTATCAGGATCCTTTGGAGATACCCCATAATCCCATTCATATGGATCAAACATAACCTGTGGATTATTACAGATATTGGCCTCAAATCCTTTCAAAAGACAAAATGGGAAATATCTTACATTTACCCATATATTATTTTCCTCTAAAACAGTAAGTGCCTCTCTCAGCTTAGGAGCTATCTCTGATACCCTTGCCTGAACCCTTTGAAGATTCTCTATTACCTCTCTCTTTTCATGCTCACCCCAATGATAGTGAGGGTTAAAATTTATAAAGTTTACAACCCTTGCCTTTACAGCTTCCATATAGAACCTTGCAAGCTTTGGAAGATCTGTCAGATTTTGTTTTATAAGGGTGCAATTTACTCTTATAAAACAATTGGAAGATTTTAAAAATTCAATACTTCTATTTACCTTATCCCATGCGCCTTTGACTCCAAGTATGAAATCATGATTTTCCTCAAATCCATGAAGGGATACCAGCCATTCCCTGCATCCAGCATCTACCAGTCTCTTGATTCTTTCAAGTGATAGCGCATTGGTTATTATACAGGTATGCAATCCGAGCTGCTCTGAAAATCTTATTACCTCTTCCATATGAGGATATACAGTAGGCTCTCCTCCAGTAAAGTCCACAGATTCATTTCCCCTTTCCTTTGCCTTAACAAGCTCCCTCTTTACCTGATCTAACGGTTTGGACCATCTGCTGGGATCATAGGTATAATAACACATAATACACTTGGCATTACAATTTCTATTAAGATCAATTACAGCCCTATGTGTGGGAACAAGTGATGATGGATATACCATAACTTCTTTCTCCTAAAAAATTTTTCTAATAAAAAGATATGCAATTAATATGCCTTATAAAAGGTTGGATATTATCTGTCTCTATGTAAATTTTTTAAAAATCTGATTAACTT
>CBFDUE010000089.1:0-7951 GCA_965613025.1 uncultured bacterium | reverse complement strand
GAGCTTCCAAGGAGGTCTGATCTACGCATATATGAATCAGGAGGGCATTTTCATCTGTATCACTGGTTGATGAATGCGGTATCAGATTACTGCTCCATAAGCCCAGAGTTTCCCACAGGGAATGGAAGGGTGGATATACACCTAAGGTGTAAAGATAAAGAGGGAGTAATAGAGGTAAAGAGCTTTGTATCAGTAAAGAGGCTTGAAAAGGCAATTGTTCAATCAGCAGAATATGCAAAGTTGCTAAATCTAAGCTCCATTGTGCTGGTGGTGTTTTTAACCGGGGTGGAAGAGGATGAGGCAATGCAATTAAAGGCAGAAAAGAAGATAGATCGGGTAAAGATCTATGTAGAGCCAATTGTAATTTAATATAGCCAAAGACCTTCTTAAGGTTAAGGAATAAAAACAAAAAAATTATCTATTTCTGTTAGGAGGAAATTTCTAATTTTTTGAAATTGGCCTACTTCCAATTTTGGCACCCCTATTTGGAAGCAATCCTTTACTGATTTAGCAATCTATCCTCTTATTGGAGTAAATCTTAAATCTACTCCTAAGTAATTAGCGATCTTTGTTATGCGTCTTTAATCTTTTATTCCTATTTCATGTATGAATGTCCTGAAGAGCAGGGAGGGGTATCACACCGCTCCCGCCTTCCGCAACCATATGTAGGTATACTTAACCACTCCCTTTAACTCATAGTTCAATAATACTTCCTGCCCTATTAAAGAAAAACCTTTCCCCAAATTCATTTGCCAAGATATTTATGGCCTTCATATCTGTGCAATGGCAGAGGCCCAATCTTTCTATATCCAGATCTTTTAAGACCTCAACAGTTGCTCTTAACCTGTAATCAGATGCACCTATAAGGTGCGACCCTCCGATTACTGCATATATCTTTGAATTTCCAGTAATCTTTTGTGCATGATATAAGGTATTTACTATACCCCTGTGGGCACATCCCAAGATCACAATTAGCCCTTTTTCAGAATTTATAATAATTGAAAGATCATCTCGCAGGGGATCTGGATGAAGACCGTATTCATCTTTTACAAAGAGCACAGGATCTATCTCTTCAAAGTCAGTTAGCATTGGAATCTCCCCACTGGTTATTATCTTATCACCTAATCTATAAGGGTCAGAAGTAAATATAAACTTACCACCCAGACTCTCCAGCTCATCTCTTGAGTAAGGGATACCTATATAGTGGGAAATGTTCTGCCTTTTGGAATACTTTTTCTGCCATATATCGGGATGTGCAATTATCTCTATCTCTCTTCCAATCCTTCTTAGCACCCCCCTTAGTCCGCCAGTATGGTCAAAATGGCCATGACTTAGCACGATCTTATCTATACTCTTTAGATCCACATTGAGGCTGTCTGCATTATAGAGCACTGAATGCCCCTTGCCTGTATCAAATAATATGGTTATATCAGGGACTTCTATAAGGATACTAAATCCCCATTCAGCTAAAAAATCACCAAGCTCTGAACTATTTTCGCTTAATGTCTTAAGCCTGACTTCCATAATTTTATTATTATCAAATACGGTATATTAAATCCACACAATTTGACAAAGAGCAGTCAATTTTTTATTGATGTTCTCATATTAAAATTGCACTAAAAATAATAGGATGGATGTGGGGTTGGATATGGTTGAAGATTTTACAAAAGTCATGAAGGCGCTTTCAGATCCCAACAGGGTGAAGATATTAAAGATGTTACAGCATAAGGTTATGTGTGTATGTGAGATGCAGGAGGCATTAGGCATATCACAGCCTTCAGTTTCAAAGCATTTAAAGATACTGGAAAAGGCAGGCCTTGTTCATTCTAAAAAGGATGGGCTTTGGGTGAATTATTATCTTTCTTATGGAAGCAATAGCCCTTATGTATCTTCCATCTTGGGAAATCTCAGACATTGGCTTGAAGAGGATAAGGATATTCAGATCCTGATAGAAAGACTCCCCCATATCAGGCGTGAAGAGATCTGTAAAAGATAGTAGATACCATAGAATATGAAAGAGAGGGTATTGGTTGCCATAAGTGGAGGAGTAGACTCTTCCTTTACCGCCTATCTTCTAAGGGAGGCAGGATATAAGGTGGTGGGAGTGAGAATGCGGGTATATGATTGTAGATATCCTGTAAGCCATTCAAAGGGAAATGTATGCTATGGCCCTGGGGAGAGCCAGAGTGTGGAGATGGCGCGCAGGATATGTAAGTGGCTTGATATCCCATTTTATGAAATTGATCTTCGCAAAGAATATGCAAGATATGTAATTGAATATTTTAGAAGGGAATATCTGAGAGGTAGAACACCCAATCCGTGTATTATGTGTAATAGACATCTAAAATTTCATTTTCTTTTAAAAAAGGCAATGACACTAAATATAGACTTTGATCTCTTTTCAACTGGACATTATGTGCGCTCTGAAAAGAGAGGAGACAGATACATTCTTAAAAGGGGAATTGATACCAAAAAGGATCAATCATATTTTCTATATACCTTGTCTCAGGAGCAGCTTTCCAGAACCATCTTTCCCTTAGGTGAAATGAAAAAGTCTGAGGTTAGAAAGCGAGCACGGGAACTTGGCTTTGAAAATGCTTATAGAAAAGAGAGCCAGGATTTTGTATCAAGTAAGGGATACGGGGCATTCTTCAGGGATAAAGAGATCAAAAGGGGTAAGATTATTGATAAGAGAGGAAGGCTTCTTGGATATCATAGGGGTATTGCATTTTATACTATAGGACAGAGAAAAGGGCTTGGTATAGCATCTGATAGGCCTTATTATGTGATTAAGATAGATGCAGAAAAGAACCAGGTAATTGTAGGAAGAAGAGAAGATATATATTCCCGTTCATTGATAGCAGATAATGTGAATCTTATATCTGTGGAGCATCTAAGCTCTCCTCTGAGGGCAACGGCTAAGATAAGACTAAAAAGTAAAGAATCTGAATGTCTTATCTATCCACTGAAAGATGGGAGGATAAAGGTGATATTTGATAAACCTCAGGCGGCAATAACTCCTGGCCAGTCAGTCGTATTTTACAATGGAGATGAAGTAATAGGTGGTGGTATTATAGATAGAGTCTTGGACTAGTAAAAAACAGTATGAAGTTGCTGCAATTTTTAAAAGATACCATCCTCTTTGGAGGTCTCTCTGATAGGGATCTAAAGGAGATATCAAAGATATCTATCAGAAAAAGCTATGTTTCAGGGCAATTAATCTTTTCAGAGGGTGAGGAGGCAAAGGGCTTTTTCTTTGTAATAGAGGGTAGGGTTAAGATATTTAAGTTATCTTCAGATGGAAGGGAGCAGATACTGCATATTATCAGGGAGGGGCAGAGTTTTGGGGAAGTGCCTGTATTTGCAGGCAGAAACTATCCAGCAAGTGCAGAGGCCATTGATGATACCACCCTATTATTCTTTTTAAGAGAGGACTTCTTAAAGCTGATTAGACATAATCCAGATATTGCTCTTAATATGCTCTCTGTGCTTTCCCTTCGTCTTAGGAGACTTACATACATAGTTGAAAATCTTTCTTTAAAAGAGGTATCTGTAAGATTAGCTTCGTACCTGCTCTACCAGATTGAAAGAGAGGGAGGAAAAGATAGGATCAGATTGGATGTCAAAAAGTCCCATCTTGCAAGTATGCTTGGAACTATTCCAGAGACACTTTCCAGGAACTTCTCTAAGATGGTAAAGGCAGGACTTATAGAGATGGAGGGGAACAGGTATATAAAGATCTTGGATAGGTCTTCCTTAGAGAGGATAGCAGAAGGAGAGATAAAGTTATAGAGAGCTTTGAATTTTTCAAAGCTCTCAGAAAGAAGCTGTAATTATGGGTTATTTTAAGTTAATTTTTGGGGGTCTGGTCTCCGACCCGGAGGGTCATCCGACCCGGTGGGAGGTATAACCCCCAGTGTAAAAAGGGGTTATGCAAAGGTCTCGGAGTAAAAGGGATATGAATGGACCAATATATGCAGGTATAGATATGGGCTCAAGAACATGTAAGACCGTATTAATGGCTCCCAAGGGAGATATTGTGGGCTATTCCATAGTTGATACTGGAGCAGATCCACAGGGGGCGGGAATGAGGAGCCTGAAGCAGGCTCTATCCCATTGTTTATGCGATCCTGAAGATATCGTCAACCTGGTTACAACCGGATATGGAAGACATAGACTGACAATAGCAAAGGCAACAATTACAGAGATAAGTTGCCATGCAAAGGGAGCCCATTTTCTTTTTCCAAAGACCAGAACAATTATTGATATTGGAGGGCAGGATAGCAAGGTCATAGTTATAGATGAGAAGGGGAAAGTGCTTGATTTTGTCATGAATGATAAATGCGCTGCAGGGACAGGGAGATTTTTAGAGGTTATGGCCATGGCATTGGAAGTGGGCATTGCTGAAATGGGGAAGCTTTCCATAACCGCAAGACGATCAGCGCCGATAAACAGTCTTTGCACAGTGTTTGCAGAATCTGAGGTGATTTCATTAATAGCTTCAGGAACACAAAAAGAGGAGATAATTAGGGGACTACATGAGTCCATATCTAAGAGGATAGTGCGTATGGCAAAAGGTTTAAATATAGAAGCTGAAATAACTTTAAGTGGTGGAGTTGCAAAGAATATGGGCATAGTAGATAGCATGGAAAGGCTCTTAGGTGTCAAGATAAATATACCACAAGAGCCTCAGATTGTGGGAGCCATTGGAGCAGCTCTTTTTGCCATGAATCTCCATAAAAAGGGGGGGTAAGAGATGGCATTAAGTAAGGCCTCAAAGATAAGGCTTTGGTCCATATTCATTGATACAGTAGTATGGATTGCCCATAAAAGGGCAGTAATGAATTTTCTTATAAAAAAGGCCGAAAGACGACTTTGGAATAGCATAGTTCAAGATAGATCCCCTTCTATAAGGCCCGCCCAAGAGCTTAAATTCTATTTTGTAAGGAATCTTTTGAGGACCACCCAAGACCACCTCAACAGAGGAATTATGAGTAGAGAGGTATTCCAGAAGATGGTCAAGGTATTTGTTAGAAATGTGTTTGTAGAAGATATCTCAAAAAGGGAAATCAGAACAAATCGCGTCAAAGATATGGTATATCCCAGTTTTTTGGTGTTAAGCCCAACTCAGAGATGCAACCTTCACTGCCCAGGCTGTTATGCTGGAAGCAGCAGCAGCACAAAGGCATCTCTTCCCTATGAGATAGTGAGCCGCATATTAAAGGAGAAGGTGGAGCTTTGGGGCTCAAGATTTACAGTGATTTCGGGTGGGGAGCCCTTTTTGTGGAAAGAAGGGGGGAAAGATATAGTGGATCTTGCAAAGGAAAGAAGTGACAATTTTTTTATGATCTATACCAATGGAACAATGATTGACAGAGAGATGGCCTTAAGGCTTGCAGATGCTGGAAATATTACTCCTGCTATCTCTGTTGAAGGGTTTGAAGAAAAGACAGATGCACGCAGGGGCAGGGGGACATTTAAGAAGATACTTAAGGCATTTGAAAATTTAAGGAATGCAGGAGTTCCCTTTGGGATCTCAGTAGAGGCCACAAAGGAAAATTGGGATGAGGTAAGTAGCAGAGAATTTTTAAACTTCTTTTTTGATCAACAAGGGGTATTTTATGGATGGCTCTTTCAGTATATGCCCATTGGAAGGAGCTATACCTTAGGGGCGATGGTAAGCGCAGAGCAGAGGAAAGAGATGTTTAGACGAAATGTGGCTGCTATTAAGGATGGATATAATTATATAGATTTTTGGAACCAGGGAGTTATGACCGATGGCTGCCTTGCTGCTGGAAGAAATGGGGGCTATCTCTATATAGACTGGCATGGAAATGTGATGCCTTGTGTCTTTATCCCTTACTATAGTGATAATATCTTGGAGATTTATAAAAGAGGGGGGAATCTCAATGAGATACTGTATAGCCCTTTTTTTAAAAAGATAAGACAGTGGCAAAATGAATATGCCCTTGAAAGGCCTCCTGAGGATAAAGATAATCTGATCCTTCCATGTCCCATAAGGGATCATCATGAGGTTATCTATGAATTACTACATAAGTCAAGGACAATAAAGGCATCTGATAGAGAAGCAGAGATCTGCCTCAAAGATTATGGATATCATCAAGGGCTATTTGAATATGATAGAGAATTGAGGAAAGCACTTGACCCTGTATGGGAGCAGGAATATAGATCTAAGGTAGTATGAAAAGATATGGAGATAGGATCTTTACCTTTGATTTTAAGGATGAGATAGGGATATTTAACTCAGCAGTCTCGTTACATTCCCATACCATATATTCAAAAGAGAACCTGGGGATTATCGCAAGATATGCAAATAGAGTTCCGATTATTCGGGCACTCCTTAAAAGAGAAAACCTAAAGAGAGTTAAGAGCCACAGGAGTCCCATTGACTTTTCTTCAGGATATTGGATACCCCCCCTTTCTCCTGAAAGTGTATATATATCTGAAAAATTGAATATTGAAAATAATCTTAATCTTACCCCCCTTATATCCCTTTCAGACCATGACGACCTTACAGGATGTATGATTCTTAGATCCATCTATCCTAAAAGAGATATTCCCATATCTTTTGAATGGACTGTGCCCTTAAATGGCCATACATTTCATCTGGGAGTATACAATATCCCTTATTTTATAAAAGATGAGATCTCAGAGGTATTAAGAGATAATAAGGAGAGATATAATGTTAAAAGGATAAAAGAGATACTGAATACCCTTTCCATGAGTCCAGACACACTGATTGTTTTAAACCATCCCTTGAGTCAGATTTCAGACATGAAAGATTTTCATAGTGGATTAAGGGGATTTATTAGTGAATTTGCCCCCTGGATTCATGCACTGGAAATAAATGGATTTAGGTCTCGGAGGGAAAATGATTTAGTAATTAAGATGGCTCACGAGCTTTCTCTTCCTGTAGTAGGTGGAGGCGATAGACATGCCTGTGCACCCAATTCGGTGCTGAGTCTTACCAAAAGCTATAGCTTTTCCGAGTTTGTCTCTGAGATAAGGAAGGAGAGAATAAGTCATATTGTTTATCTTCCCTCCTATAGGGATAATCTCTTAGAGAGAAGGCTTGAATCCATCTCTGATTTTTTCAGGTATTATCCTAAGCATCCCATAGGTATAAGACGGTGGACAGACAGGGTGTTTTTCAGATTGGAAAATGGAATAGTCCGTCCCCTCTCATACTATTGGAACCGAACTATTCCCTTTTGGGTAAAGAGTGCGGTACTTATGATCTCTATCCTTACAAGCAGATATATAAGACCCACATTAAAGGTATTTTTCAATAAAGGGAACTAATAATATTAAACCTGTCTATCCTACTTTTTGCATTTTCTGACTCATCCATTACAATGAGTATCTTTTTTTCCATAAATACCTCCTGAATCTCTAACTTTTTTTGGACAGTTACTGGAGGCAGATGGGGTCAAAAGCCTCGTCAATACTGGATCACTATTTGAAAAATGTCAAAAAGGTGGTGCCACAAAATATGCATTTTATTCTTGCCACGTAGGATTATAGTATGTATTATTGGAGTGTCCTTAAAAGGAGGCTCCAATGTTTGCACGCATTAAAAAATCAGGAAAGTACCAATACCTGCAAATCGTTGAAAATCGCAAGGTAAAGGGCAAAGTGAAGCAACGTGTTATTGCTACTATAGGCCGTATGGACCGATTGCAAGCAAAGGGACAGATAGAAACACTTGTTCGGTCTCTATCACGGTTCTTAGGAGAAAGTCCTGCTTGTGCTTTCAGGCAAAAGTAATGTGATTGCTCATGCTAAGAAGATTGGACCCAGTTTAATCTTTGAGAGGCTATGGGAAGAGTTGGGCATCAAGAAAGTCATCAAAGGTCTTCTATCGAATAGAAAGTTTGGCTTCGATGTAGAGAGGGCCATATTTCTCACTGTGCTTCACCGCCTATTTATG
>CBFDUE010000088.1:0-7988 GCA_965613025.1 uncultured bacterium | reverse complement strand
TCTACCATGGATATAAAGACTGTCAGAGGTATGGTAGATAGGCTTAAAAGGTTTAGAGTTGGTCGGGTGATATTTGTATGTGAAAAAAGAGGGGAAAGCCTTTTAAATCAATTAGATATAAAAGAACCACCCTTGATATTAGAGACATAGAGTGTAGTTAAAATACCTTTTATAAAAATTTTCCCCTAACTATATGATCTTACAGAATATTTACCTATTTCTTTACACTACCAACTGTCAAACCTAAGCATAACAAAGGGGGTTAAAGACCCTCTGTTTTTGTCTTTTTTGATCGTCAATTTTTTAACAATATCTCTAACCCTTTTGTTAAGTCTCCGACCCGGAGGGGAGGTAACATTATGGAAATATTACCAGCCGAATGGGAAGATATACATCCTGTTTTACTCAAATTAGTGATCCATCCTTAATAGTGAGATCCCTTAAAAAGAAAAAGATATATTTTAGGACCATCCCTTTAAATCCTGAATACTCTGGTATGGTTGCATCTTACTGCATGAGTAATGGGTTTAAGATGGATCAGAGGATATTCCCCTTATCCCGTATAAGGGTGTTTCAGATCCTTCAGGATCTGGGATCCATTGCAGGGATCCCAAAGGATCTCTGTCATCCCCATGCATTCAGACATGGATTTGCAGTTAATGCGGTTCTAAGCGGTGTCCCTCCGCTGGTTCTCAGACGCTGACCCGTAGAGAATTACTTTCTACGGGTCGCTGGCTGGGGCATTCCAAGATTGATACCACCTTGATATATACAGAAGTTCTTGCTAAAGATACCAGGGAATACATAAAAAAATATGAGGTTTTAAAAATGCCTAAATACACTGACCCGTTGAGAGAAAAATCTCTACGGGTCGCTGTTATTATTGAAAAAACTAAAGATAATTACTCAGCCTTCTGTCCTGATCTTCCCGGCTGTATTGCCACAGGGGATAGCATCAATGAAACCCTTCAAAATATGAAAGAAGCCATAGAATTTCACCTTGAGGGTCTCCGACCCGGAGGAGTCCCCGACCCGACTCCGTCCCGGAGGGGAGGGGCTTAAATCTGAAAACACTTAGAAAAACCCTTTTTTTAAATTTCATCTTTAAAACTTACGGTAAGCTTCCCTTCTATGTTTTATGTAATAGATAGTAACTTCCTTCTTTTTGGAATTTATTTCATAGGTTACTCTGTAATCTCCAATCCTGATCCTGTAGAATCTTTCAGTTGTAACAAGCTTCCGACATCCTTGAGGTAATGGATTTTCCTCTAATGACTCAATGGCTTTGATAATGGATGGAATATACTGAGGTGAAATTTTCTTTAAGTCCTGTCTTGCGGACCTTTTCCATGAAACTCTACAGGCCTTCACTTTTCATATCCATCAGGGTTTCAGATCCTCTGCAAGCTCTCTTTTAACATCTTCAAAATTTATCACATCCTCATCTTTTCTTTCCGCTATAACACTCAGGTCATGAAGATCTTCCATAAGCTCTTCATATTCCTCAATGGGAAGCACCACGGCAAGCCTTTTTCCCTCACTATCCACAATAAATGTTTTTTCCATAATACACTCCTTTTTTAGATCTCCTTTAATCCCCTGAACTTACCGCTTTTTTCTCTTTAACTTTTTTATTATACCATAAAATTCACAGGGTTTGAAGGGGTAATCTCAATTACTCTATATCTAACCCTTTGTTCTTAAAGTTACCCCCCAAAAATCCATTGTCTGAGCACCAAATTTTTAAAAAAACCATTGAGAAAATCCCCGGAAAATTAAGGCCTAAATCGTTGGTATATAAAGACGATCAAAAAATAAGGAGGGGAATAAAATGAAAGTATGGATCAAGCCAGCCCATAAGATAGATTTCATTTTTGAACGGATCTTAACATGGGGCTGGATAATCATCACAGGGTTTTTGGCCTGGGTCTTCCTCCATTTCTCTCCAAATCTTTTTGATGCTTTATTCTGGTTCATGATTATGGTTGGAATGAGTGCTTTGGGATTTTTCCACCTTAAGGAAATAAAATGGGTTGAAAAAGAAGATGACCGTGCAGCAATTGAGATAAAGATCAAGGATGATCAGGGAAGGGAGATTAATAATCCAGAGCTGATCAAGGCAATAGCAGAGGCGGTGGCAAAGAAGGTCTCCGACCTGTAGCGGTCTCCGACCCGGAAGGCGTTAGAATAGACTTAACAGAGGATCTGTCTAAAATTTTCCCTGATCTTCAGGGACTTCGCTCCGACCCCCGTGGAATAATACATAATCTCCCTGAAATACCGCCTAAATAACCTCAAAGGCTTCCTTTAAACACCAAGATGCCCCCTCTCCCCTTATTCCACGGGGTCTCCGCTTGGCGTGGTGACTGAGAAATCAAAAACTTCAAAAGGAGGTGAAATTATGATCCAAAGTAAAAATTCTAAAAAATTAATCGCTGTAATTGGTTCAAGATCCCTTCCAAAATCATACCAAAAGCAGGTTACAAAAGTTGTAAAAGATCTTCTAAGCAGAGGATATGCAATCACAAGTGGTGGTGCAAGAGGAGCTGATCTCTTTGCACTTAAATCCCTTGTGCAATCTGATGCCTGCACTGGCTCAAAGATATTCCTTCCATGCCAAAAAATTGAACAAACTCCCTCTGAATGCAGATACTGGCTTAAAAGATTCCAGGATCAGGGTGGAAAGATCATCTATGGCCCTGCTTCATCCAAATCAAAGCGTTCTGAATTTATCCATGCACTCTTTCTCCGCTCCAAAAAGATGGTGGAGCATTCCTGTGGCATCGTTGCATTCATAAAAGGACAGTCCAGAGGATCATGGTTTACCATCTCCTATGCAGTATCAAAAGGTATTCCAGTTGTTGTAATCCCAGTAAATGGCTCATCTGAACTGAAAAACATCGGATCTGGAAGATGGGTTCCTCTTAGGTGCTGGATCGGAGCATTCAGATGGATTCCAAACAGAAAAGGAGGTGAAACACATGAAAACTAATCAATCAAATCATTACCTGTCATCAAGTGAAATTCATTTTCCTTTCGCTGAAAAAAATTTCGCAAGAAAGGAGGTAGTAGAAATGCAAGAAGATTTAAGATCCCTTTATGATCACTCAGATTATGGTGAAGCATTTGACGGTATGGCAAAGCATGTATCAGATATGAGCATGCTTGAAAGGCAGATCTTTGAAGACTGCGATCTTGTTGATGGCAAAGTCTGTGCTCCTCATCAAAACCACACCCCCTTCCCTTTCTGGATGAGCACTGACTACATTGCAAAGAGATGCAACTGCACATTCAGAGAAGCCAGGGATCTTCTGGATTGCTGGATGATGTTAGATCCGACCCATGAGATGGTGGAGACCTTCATCCGCTGGACAAAAGCAAGGGGTGTGGATAAGGCACTTAGCTATTTCCAAAAATTAGCCCTTGCACTTGCAGAAGTGGAAAACATTGATCCAGAGGATGTAACAGAGAATCCTGAACCAGAGTACCATGCACCAGATGAATACGCATACCATGTAATAGGAGAATACCCTGAAGATGAAGAAATTTCCTGGATTGAGACTCAGCCTGTATGGTTCAAGAACCTGATAGCAAAAGTAAAAGCAATCAAGGATCTGGACTCCCTCTCTGAGCTTGGAAAAGCTGCTTATCAGATGGATATGACAAAGGATCAAAGTGGGGTATTCTGGACAGAGTATAATATCCGAAAATCAAAGCTTGAATCAGAACTCCTAAGAAAGCTCAGCACTACTGCAAGAGTATTCATCCAGAAGATCAGAAAGGCAAATGGAAACTTGAAATCCCTTGGAGTGTATCTCTATAAGATCCAGCATGGAGATATAAAGGTGCTTAATCCACCAACTGAATACGAATGGAAGATTATTTGGAAAGAATACAGAAAGGCTTCCAGCCTGGAGGGACTTCCAGCCCGGAAGGAGGTGAATGCAAATGTTTAAAGTGGAGATATACACAGACGGAGCATGCAGAGGAAACCCTGGCCCTGCTGCAATAGGAGCTGTGCTTCTTTGTGGAGATAGAAGAAAAGAGATCAGCAAAGCCATTGGTGATTCCACCAACAACAGGGCAGAGATTCAGGCAGTGATTGAAGCCCTAAGTGCCCTTAAACACCCTGAAAAGACTGAAGTTACCCTGTACACTGATTCTCAGCTTGTATATGGATTGCTCCAGGGCACATATAAGGCAAAGAAAAACAGGGATCTTGTAGATGAAATGCTGAACCTTGCCAAGAAGACATCATCTCTTGAGGTAGTTAAAATAAAAGGACACAATGGAAATCCCCTAAATGAGCTTGCACACAGCCTGGCTCAGAAAGCCATTTCCTAAACATTCCATTCACTTAGGGTTTGCAACCCCTTATACCCATCCGGGGGTTATTTTGGCATAGGTCTGTTTTTTAAGCATCCCAAGTTTAAACACACTCTGGAGGTATCTTATGAGAGAGGATCAATGTGTATCCATTGAGAAGAGATACTATGATCTCCTTGAAAGGCATCAAAGGCTGATTGATGAGATTGAAAGATTCCTAAAAAAGCGGTCAGGTTATAAAGAACTACGAGAACTCATGCATGAGATGAGAAAAACAGATCCCCAGCCTAAGTGACCAGCCTAGTGCTAAAATCTATAACCATCTGTTTTTCAAATCCAGCTAATCTTAACTGTCTTTTTGGAGAAGTAAAAATCCCTTAAAGGAGGTGTAATTATGAAAAGGCTTGTATCTTTATGTATTCTTTTAGGTTTAATCTTCATTTCATCCACTGCCCTATGTATTAACCCCTATGGAGATGTGTTGCTGAGTGCCAAAGTCAAAGATGTATCAGTTCAGATCTCAAAGAGAGGCACAGAGTATGTAAGGATCACAGTGGATGAGACAAGGACACTAAAGGGTATCTCATATCAGGTGGAGGTGCCAGTATTTGCATTTGGAGAGCATGTGGAAACTGCAAAGACCCTGAAAAAAGGAGATCTTCTTAAGGCCATCTGCCACAGAAACATAAAAAGAAACGGAAGGGTATCATACACGGTGCTAAAAATCATCAAGCAGGGGAAATAGAAGATGAAACACAGAGGCTCAAAGCTTATGATATTCCTATCCCTTCTTGGTGCTATCACATTCTCTCTGTTTATCCTGGAAGAATCCGCTCAAGTTGTAATCTTTGGCACATGGCCAGCAAGATCAACCAGAGACTATGAGCATCTCCTTAGAGGAGCAGAGCTTCTCTCTTCAATTAACACTGCAATCAGGTGCATAAATTATTCTGTTGGATGGATTCAACCGCTGTCCTTCATCTCATACTGGAAGTATTCTCAGGCACTAAGCTACTACACTGAGTCCTTGAATAAAGAGATCCTTGCCTCCTCACCTGAGCTTTTCATCGGAAAAAGGATTGAGATCACCTTCACCCCTCAAAAGATCATAAAAGATAAAGCACACTTCAGGCTCATAAATGGAAGGATCTGTGTTATCACTCCTTCCCTGCCTGATACAAGAAGTATCAAGATAACAGGTACACTCAAAAAAGATGGAAATATGCTCATCCTGATCCCTGAAAAATGAATTTCAAAAAGATCCTACCTGTATTGAGGGTGAAATAAAAAATTAAGAAAGGAGGTAAACCACCATGAACCATGTAAGCATAATAGGAAGATTGGGACAAGACCCAGAGATCCGCTACACCCCATCTGGAAAGCCAGTTACCAGAATCTCAGTTGCGGTAAATGAAAGGCTAAATGGAGGGGAAGAGAGAACCCACTGGATTCCGGTGATTTGCTGGAATGGGCTTGCTGAGGTGGTTGCTCAATACTTACAGAAAGGTAGCAGGATAGCCATAACTGGAAGAATTACAAGCAGAACCTTTGAAACAGATGATGGAACCACAAAGAAGGTGATTGAAGTGGTTGCAAACTCAGTGGACTTCTTAGATCCCAAAGCTCCATCAGAAGCTCAGGAAGCTCCTGATTTCGATGATGATATCCCATTTTAACCTTTGGGGGGCTCTCCCCCCTATAAAAAGGTCGCTGACCTGGAAGGAGGTGAAAGAAGTGGCATATACCCCTAAGCTATCTCCATATCATTCAGCCACATTGAAAAGGGTTGCATGGGCACTTGGAAAACCCATGACAAAGGTAATTGATACCATATTTGATAACATTGACAGTTTCATTGATCCAGAAAAGGTATGCCTGCACTGCAAAGACAGCTCATGGTGTCCCTCTTGTTATTTTAATACCCACAAAAGAATCAATGAAGCTGTCCCCATAGACCCCCTAAAACCAGAGATAAAAACGGAGGTAGATATGAAGGTAAATCAGGTAAGTGTATTGGTATCAAAAAAGATAGGTAAAAATTATTGTTCCTGGTCTTTAAGCTATGGAGCAAGTGCAACCTTAGATGAAGATGAACATTACACTGACATAATAACCCAGCTTGACTCTCAACTAAGAGAGATGGTATCCGCCGCACTTCCCACTCCCAATGGAAATAACCATGCACAACTGAGTGAACCATAGGATAGCACAAATGGGCGGGCTTCATTCCCGCCCCCCTGTGGATCATGTATAGGAGGACCCCTATGCTCTTACCAGATCTCCTAACAGTTGCAACAGATTCAGCATATATTCCATCCAAAATAAAATTTCTCACTGAAAGATCCCAAAAACAGCCCCTTGTTCTCAATGGCAGGGAAAAGATAACCCTGAGGCACCATAAAAATGCCTTTGTGGGATGCTTTTCCCTGAGGTTAAGGAAAAACATAAACTGGGAGCTTTTTAAGCTCTGGAAGGAAAAGAGATACCCCTCTGTAACAGAGCAGATGGCAAGGGATTTTATCCCATATATAGTGAACCACTATGACCTGATTACCACTGCACCCCCATCTTCAAAAAGAGATCCCCTTAAATATTGCACCTATGACCTTGCAAGATCCATATCAGCAAAGACTGGCATCCCCTTTGTGCCTGCATTTTCTCAAAAAACAGACAAATACCATCATGGACGCCATGCAAGCTTAAATCAGTCAAAACCAAAGCTGCTTGATTCTTGGAACATACAAAATAAAGTCATACTGTTCATAGATGACTGTATCACCACAGGTACTACTGCAAGGCTCTGCTATGAAGCCTTAAAAGCCCTTCACAACCACATAGATGGCCTCATTTGGGTAAGTGCTTGATAAAAGGAGGTTTCTATGAAGGTAAATGATCTAAAAAAGAGGTGCAGGGAGTATATTCAGCAACTAACTCAGGAGATTAAAAATCAGAGATCTCACAAAAAGATAATTGAATACCTGAATTTCTGCTCAAGGTTTCACAGATACTCATTTCATAATACCATACTCATCTGGACACATAAGCCCAATGCCACCTTTGTTGCAGGATTCAGAAAATGGCAGAGGCTTGGAAGATACATAAAAAAGGGTGAAAAGGGCATTCCTATATTTGCTCCTTTAATAATAAAGACCAAAGCTCAAAAAACAGACCCTTTTGAAGATGAAGAGGAGGAAGAGAAGGTAATCCGCTACAAGGTGGTGTATGTATGGGATATTTCGCAAACAGAAGGAAAGCCTATCCCCCAAGCTCCAGATATCAAGACAGTTTCTGGAAAGACAGACCTGCTGCCTCAGCTTGAAAATGTGGCAAAATCTTATAGGATCAGCGTTAAGTATTCGGATATAGAAGGAAAGTATGGAATCTCAACTGGTGGAGAGGTGGTAATCCTTAAAAGCCTAAGTGATGAAGAAAAATTCCATACCTTGGTGCATGAAATTGCCCATGAACTCCTCCATCAAAGCCCTGATGGAAGGGCACTTCCAAAGAAACTCCGTGAGCTTGAGGCAGAGGCCACTGCCTATGTGGTTTGCAGGCACTTCAACCTCAATCCCCCCTCCCCTGAATATCTTGCCCTGTATCAAGTAGAGGAGATAGAGATATACTCATTACTTAACAGGATCTTAAATACATCATCCAATATC
>CBFDUE010000087.1:0-8477 GCA_965613025.1 uncultured bacterium | reverse complement strand
CATTGCGAGCGAAGCGAAGCAATCTCATACCTTTTATAGATTGCTTCGCAATGACAGATTCCATTTACAGCTTCTTTATGAGAACTTTGAAAAATTCAAAGCTCTCAGTCTTATTTATCTTTACATTAATCTAAGTTCTGGTATAGTGTTTGCATATGAAAAGGATTTTTATATATTCAATAATCTTGGGTTGTATTCTCTTTTTATCAACCATCTTTATTAAGGAAAGGAATAAGGGAGAAGAATTACTAAATAGCTCTTTTAACGTAGATATCAAAAAAGATGAGCTTACCATAAAAGGGATAAATCTTACAGAGACCTATCCCGAAAAGGGCATAAGGTGGGAACTTAAAAGTGATGAACTGGTATATAATAAAGACACTAATACATTATGTTTTAATAATTTCCATCTGATATTTTATGCAGATACCTATCCAAAGATTGAGCTTTGGGGAACGAGGGGAGAATATATTAAAGATGAGGGAAGGCTCCTCCTCAGTAAAGATTTAAAGGCGGTATCTGAAGATGGATACCGTCTGCTATGTAAGAATGCAGAGTTTAGGGCAGATTCAAATATGATAAGGCTATGGGGAGATGTGAAATTAATAGGCCCAAATATAAGACTCACCGGTGAAGACCTTATAATCCACCTTAAAAGAGAGATAGATCTCTTCTTATACAATGTTAAGGCACATATCTTAAAGGGGCTTTTAAGTATATGAAGGATATAAAAAGTGCTCTTTTTTTGACAATTTTAATTATATTTTCTTTTATATTTTCAGTAAAAGCATCTGAAAAGATCTCAGATATAACGGTTCAGGCAGATAGTCTCCGAATTGATGAAGGGAAAAAGATCGTTATATTTTCAGGAAAGGTAAATGCAGATACAGGTGAATTTGTTATAAGATGTGAAAAGCTCACTATATTTTACAGTGGAGTCGAAAAGGGGAAGGGAAAAGATAAAAAGATAAAAATAGAGAAGATAACCGCAGATGGAAGCGTAAGGATTAAAAAGAGGGATGGAACCATTGCAACTGGAGAAAGAGCATACTATGAACCTGGTAAAGGGATGATTGTTATTGAAGGGCACCCTACTCTTAAACGGGGAGACGATAGGGTGGAAGGAGCCAAAATAATACTATTTATAAAAGAGAGAAGATACAAAGTGGTATCTGATAAGAATGTCAGGGTTAAGGCATCCATCACACTTAAGTAGATGAATGATGGTCGAAATTAAAAGAGGTGGAGATAGGCTTGAGATAAAGGGGTTTATTAAGAGCTATAATGGAAAAAGGGTAGTTGATAGAGTGGATATGGAGATTAATAGGGGAGAAGTGGTTGGGCTTCTTGGACCTAATGGTGCAGGAAAGACCACCACTTTTTATATGACAGTGGGAATGATCAAGGCAGATGATGGAAAGGTCTTGTTAAATGAGGAAGATCTTACAGATCTTCCCATGTATATAAGGGCAAGAAGGGGGATTACCTATCTACCTCAAGAGCCATCTGTTTTTAAAAAGCTCACCGTGCTTGAAAACCTGCTCATAGTGCTTGAAAATCTTCCCATACCCAGATCTCTGATAAGGGAGAAGGCAATGGAGTTGCTGAGGGAGTTGGGTATTCAACATCTTGCTGAGCAAAAGGCCCATACGCTTTCTGGTGGAGAGAGGAGAAGATTGGAGATCACAAGGGCACTTAGCATCTCACCTAAGTTTTTACTATTGGATGAGCCCTTTGCTGGTATTGACCCACTGGCCTTAGATGATATAAAAAGGATTATAGGGGAACTTAAAGCAAAGGGTATTGGTATTATGATATCAGATCATAATGTAAGAGAGACGCTGAGTGTTTGTGACAGGGCCTATATCATTAATGAAGGTAAGATAATTGAGTCAGGAAGCCCAGAGCATATTGTAAATAGCCCAGTAGTTAGAAAGTTTTACTTAGGAGAAAGTTTTAAGATTTAGATTATGGCAAACCTACAACTCAGACAGAGCCTTACCCTAAGTCAGCAGTTGGTGATGACCCCGCAGCTTCAGCAGGCAATAAAGCTGCTTCAACTTTCAAGGCTTGAACTCATTGAGACCATAAGGCAGGAGATTGAATCCAATCCGATCTTAGAGGAAGAGATGGATGTAGAGGATGAGAGAATCACGGGTGGTAATGAGCTGGAACTCATAGATCCATGGAAACTGCCCAAAGAGGGCGTATCTGAGCAGGCTGAGAGGGAGTCAGACTGGGAGGCATATCTTAGCGAATTTCAGAGCAGGTGGGTTGAGGACACCACCGAGGATAGAGAATATCCCTCCTTTGAGGCATTTACATCACAAAAGACCAATCTTTACTCCCACCTTATGTGGCAATTAAATCTTAGTAAACTTACAGAAGAGCAGAAAAGGATCGGGGAATATATAATAGGTAATCTCAATGAAGATGGGTATCTGATTGTATCAATAGATGAACTCGTTAAGATGACTGGCCACTCTAAGGAGGAGATAGAAGAGGTATTAGGGGTGATTCAGAATTTTGATCCTGTAGGAGTGGCAGCCAGAGATACAAGAGAATGCCTTTTACTTCAGGCCAGATTCCATAAACTTGGAAATACCATTGTAGAAAAGATAATATCCGAGCATCTGCAGAATCTTTCTAACAAGAGATATGATCTCATTGCCAAGAACCTAAAGATTTCTGTGGATGAGGTCTTAAAGGCAGTAAAGATAATCTCTGGTTTTGATCCTAAACCTGGACGAAGATACAGTGATGAGCAGACCATATATATTGTGCCGGATATATATATAGTTAAAGTCGGTGATGATTTTGAGATAATCCTTAATGAGGATGGTCTGCCTAAGTTAAGAATTAATCCTTTTTATAGAGATCTTATATCCCAAAAGGATAGCGTGGATGAAAAGACCAGAGAATATATACAGGATAAGCTCAAGTCTGCCATGTGGCTTATAAAAAGTATCCATCAAAGGCAGAGGACCATATACAGGGTAACTGAGAGCATATTAAAATTTCAGAGGGAGTTTTTTGAAAATGGGATTGCATACCTAAAACCCTTGGTACTGAGAGATGTGGCAGAGGATGTGCAGATGCATGAATCCACTATAAGCAGGGTAACATCTAATAAATATGTGCATACACCACAGGGCATATTTGAATTAAAATTCTTCTTTAATAGTGCCGTTGATGGGTTTGATGGGAAGGCAGTATCCAGCGAAACCGTGAAAGAAAAGATCAGAGAGATAATAAGATCTGAAAACAAGAAGAGACCCTTTAGTGATCAAGAGATTGTTGAGATATTAAAGAAACATAATATAAATATTGCAAGAAGAACTGTTACCAAGTATAGAGAGGCATTGGGAATATTGCCCTCCAGAAAGAGGAGGGAGATATATTGAAGGGAGGATATAATGGAGCTGAATTTAACATTTAGACATATGGAAGCAACTGATAGCCTGAGGAATTATGCCATTGATAAGATAAAAAAATTAAAGAAATATCTGGATACCCCCCTGAGTGCCAATGTGGTTCTGAGTGTGGAAAAGTTTCGCCATATTGCAGATGTATCCATTAATGTGGATGGGACAATAATTAGGGGGGTTGAAGAGACAGGTGATATGTATTCCGCCATAGACTTAGTGGTGGATAAGCTGGAAAAACAGATAAAAAAGCATCGTTCAAAGATTAGGCAAAGACGAGGTGAGGAACAGGTAAAAGAAGATAGGGAAGATGTGGAGTCCTTAGAGGAGAATCTGATTGAAGCAGAGCAGATGATTGCAAAACCTATGGACCCTGATGAGGCATTGATGCAACTTAAGGCAAATGGTCTTGAATTTATCGTATTTAGAAATTCAGCAACTCAGAAGATAAATGTCCTTTATAGAAAGTCCAATAATAGATTTGGACTTATTGAACCCATAACTTAGGAGAGATAGAGAGATATGAAGATTTCAGATCTGTTATTTGAGGATACCATAATTCCAGAGCTAAAGGCTGTAAGTAAAAAAGAGGCACTGGAAGAGTTGGCAGATAGGGTAATAAGGCATATACCTGATCTGAGTAAGGAGAAGCTCTTAAACATCCTTATAGAGAGAGAAAATCTGGGTAGCACAGGAATTGGAGAAGGCGTTGCCATTCCACATGGTAAATATAAGGAGATGAAGGAGCCCATATTGGGATTTGGTAAGAGCACAAAGGGTATAGATTTTGATGCAATAGATGGAAAGCCTGTGCATCTTATCTTTCTTCTCCTTGCTCCAGATAATGCCACAAATGTGCACCTCAAGACCCTTGCAAAGATTGCAAAGATTGCAAAAAACAGCTCACTTAGGAAGAGGCTTATGAAGGCGACCAGCCCGGAGGAGATATATAGGGATATTATAGAAGATGAGGAAGATATAGACTAAGAAGAGGAGCAGGGTGATAGGTATATTAATTGTGGCACATGGTGATATCGGAGATTCCCTTACAAAGGCGGCAGAGCTTATCTTGGGCTCCATCGATAATATGGATATTGTAAGGGTTCAGGGAAATATAATGTGTGAAAGATTAAGAGAGGAGATCCAAAAGAAGATAGAAAAGGTGGACAGTGGAAATGGAGTAGTGATACTTACAGATATGTTTGGAGGGACCCCCTGTAATATAAGCCTTTCATTTTTAAATAATGAAATGGTCGAGGTGATAAGTGGTGTAAATCTCCCTATGTTATTAAGCATAATACAAAACAGATCCAGCTTAAGGCTTAAAGAGCTGACTCTCAGGGCCATGAAGGATGGCATTAAGGGTATATCTGTTCCCAGCAGAAAGCTCCGATCCTGATGCTAATATTTGAAGAAGTTACAAACGAAAATATATATAGATACCTTGAAAAGATAATGGATATTGAAAGAGAATCCTTTTCAACACCATGGTCATCTATATCTTTTATAGAAGAGATCAAAAAGCCTCTTTCCCACTTATGGGTTGTGCTAAAAGAGGAGCAGGTTGTGGGTTATATATGTTTTATGCAGGTAGCAGATGAGATACAGGTCATGAATATAGCCGTTAGTCCAGAGCTAAGAAGGAGAGGTATTGGAACAGAGATAATGAAAAGGCTTATGGATTATGCACAAGAACATGAGATCAGATCCATATGGCTTGAGGTAAGACCATCCAATGTGGCTGCAAGAATATTATATAAAGGCTTAGGATTTAAGAGTTGTGGAATAAGACCACGATATTATCAGGACAGTGGTGAAGATGCAATTATTATGAAATTTTCATTAAATTACTCTAAAATACCCAAAAAGGAGGTATGATATGGCTGTAAGATTAGCCATAAACGGCTTTGGAAGGATTGGAAGGTTGAGTTTCAGGGCAGGTCTTTTAAAGGAAGAGGTGGAATTTGTCGCCATAAATGATATTACAGATCCCTCAACCCTTGCACATCTTTTAAAGTATGACTCAGTACATGGCAAATTGCCTCAAGAAGTAGCCATTAAAGATAATGAGATAGAAGTAGATGGGAAAGAGATAGCGGTATTTCAAGAAAGAGACCCTTCAAAGCTCCCCTGGAAGGATATGGGTGTGGATATTGTGCTTGAATGCACAGGGATCTTCAGAGAAAGGCAAAAGGCAATGGCTCATATTGAGGCAGGTGCAAAGAAAGTCATAATCTCTGCTCCAGCTAAGGAGCCTGATATAACCATAGTTATGGGAGTAAACCATAATAGTTATGAACCTTCAAGACACCATATAATATCCAATGCCTCTTGCACTACTAACTGCCTTGCACCAGTGTGTAAAGTGCTTCTGGACAGATTTGGCCTTGAAACCGGCTTTATGACCACCACCCATTCATATACCCAGGATCAGAGGCTGTTGGATGCACCCCACAAAGATCTTAGAAGGGCAAGGGCAGCCGCACTTTCCATGATTCCAACCACAACTGGAGCTGCAAAGGCTGTTGGGCTTGTGCTTCCTGAGCTTCAGGGTAAACTCACTGGTATGGCAATCAGAGTCCCAACTCCTAATGTATCCTTGGTGGATCTAGTTGCAAAGATTAAGAAAAGGGCAAGTGTTGAGGAAATTAACGGTGCTATGAAAGAGGCATCTGAGGGAGAACTTAAAGGTATATTGGGATACTGTGATGAGCCGCTTGTCTCCACAGATTTTAATGGTTCATCCCTATCTTCCATTGTAGATGCACCATCTACCATGGTAATAGAAGACCTTGTAAAGGTGCTTGCATGGTATGATAATGAGATGGGCTATTCTCATAGGATGATAGACCTTGCCATATATATAGGTAAGACCCTATAAGGAAGGATAGAGATGAAAAGAAGACCATTAATTGCAGGAAATTGGAAGATGAATCTAAGTCTAAGCGAAGCAGAAGGGCTTGTCCATAGCATTGGAAAAAAGGCTCAGAAATTGGACGGAAGAGACGTCCTGATTGCTCCTCCTTTCACACACATCCACTATCTAACACCTCTCACTAAGCAATATGGGATCATATTAGCCGGGCAGAATATGCACTGGGAAGATCAAGGTGCCTATACGGGAGAGATTTCAGGGAAAATGCTTAAAGAGGCAGGATGCACCCATGTAATAATAGGGCATTCAGAGAGAAGGAATATATTTAAAGAAGATGATGAGATGATAAATCAAAAGACAAAAAAGGCACTTGAGATAGGGTTGGTGCCCATTTTGTGTGTGGGAGAGAAGCTAAACGAAAGAGAGGAAAACAGGACCATTGAAATCATAGGATCGCAGCTTGAAAAAGATCTAAACGGTGTAGATTTAAATGCACATGGAATAATAATTGCGTATGAACCTGTATGGGCCATAGGAACAGGTAAGACAGCCACTCCTTCTCAGGCACAAGAGGTCCACAAATTCATAAGGGATTTTCTTAAAAATAGCTATTCTCAGGAGATATCAGAGAATACATTGATCCTCTATGGGGGAAGTGTAAAACCTGAAAACATATCCCAACTCATGGCACAATCCGATATTGATGGGGTGCTTGTGGGAGGAGCAAGTCTTAAAGCCGAGACCTTTATTCCCATTATGGAATTTGGGTGTTAAAAAAATATTGAAATGGAGAAAAATAAGGGTATAATATAAGTCAATATGAAGATAATAATATTGGGAATACATGTTTTAGTATGTTTTTTGATTATATTCATTGTCCTTATTCAGAAGGGCAAGGGAGCAGAGTTGGGTGTTGCGTTTGGAAGCTCATCCAGTCAGGCTTTATTTGGACCAGGGAGTACAACCACCTTTTTACATAGGTTTACAACTATCCTTGCTGCAATATTTATGATAACCTCAATTGCACTTACCATGATGTCTGGCAAAGTAAAAAAGGGTTCGGTAATGGAAGATGTAACTAAGAATGCTCCCATAACCCAGAGTTCAGAAAAGCCCTCTCCTCCTTCAGGAGGGGAGCAAAAATAAGGATTTTAAGATATGATGTGCCGAAGTGGTGGAATTGGTAGACACGCTATCTTGAGGGGGTAGTGGGGGAGACCCCGTGCGGGTTCGAGTCCCGCCTTCGGCACCATTTTCACCTAATAATTTCAATTACTTACAAGAATCAGAATTCCTAAAAATCCGTATCAGATTCGTATCAGATTTTGACGATAACTTTTTCGCTTTTTTATCCGTTTTAACGCCAATTTTGGAATAGATTTTTTTGAGATCCTCTGCTTGCATTCTGAAGTATCTTTCAAATGCTTGATTGGTTGAATGCATAGTGGCATGTCTTATCTGCTCCGGCGAGAAAAATTCTCTAAGGGCAACCGCAGAGCTGTGTCTTGTGCCACCATAAAGGTCCACATCCTGTATTCCTAAATTATTACATGCTTTCTTCCACCATTTATACAGATAGTCTTTTCCAAACCTTTCTCCCGGACTGGCTCCTCTTCGGTGCTCATGCCTAAAAAAATACAGATGGGGTAATCCCCGTGGAAGACTCTTTATTAGTTCCACATCCTCATCAAGCAGAGGCACCACCTTGGGTTTTTTCTCCTTGTTATATCTGATTACCACAAATCCAAGTTTTAAGTTTATATCTTCCTCTTTGATATGGATAAGCTCAACTGGTCTTATTGCTATATAAGTGATTAGCCATTTTATTCCGATCCATATCTTCGGATTTATGTAATATGAGATTCTTTTTACTTCATCAAGGATCTTCATTTGGGTTTCTCTATCAACAATTTTTCTCCACCTCAGCTCATACTCCACTTTGGGAAACTCCGGCACCCTGTATGATGGATTATCCCTTCTTTCTCTCTTTTCAAACCATGAGAAAAAAGCATGAAGAGTAGACATTATATTAGCTTTGAATTTAGATGACAGTCTTTCAGGGAGCCACATAAGGAAGTCTTCAAGGTCTCCATAACCTATACTCTTGATATTTCTGTTTCCAAAGAAATCCACCGCATATCCAAGGTGGAGTCTGAGGTTTCTGAAGGATCTAAGTT
>CBFDUE010000086.1:0-8629 GCA_965613025.1 uncultured bacterium | reverse complement strand
CTGCGAAAGATATAGAGGGGAAAGTGGAGATATTTAAGGAGTATGTGGAAGGGCTGAAGGATCTAAACGGATTTTCTCATATTATCCTCCTATACCATTTCCATCTTACAAAGGGATATTCACTCCTTGTAAAACCCTTTATGGATGATACCATTAGAGGGGTGTTTGCAACCCGTGCACCCAGAAGGCCCAACCCCATAGGCCTATCTGTGGTAAGACTGCTCAGGGTAGAAGGGAATATTCTTTATATAAAGGATGTGGATATTGTGGATGGAACTCCACTTTTAGACATAAAGCCCTATGTGCCAGACTTTGATATAAAGGATGTAAAGGATATAGGCTGGTTAAAGAAAAGGGTGCAGAATCTTCCCCAGCTTCGTGACGACGGACGATTTATTAAATAAGGCTATGGCCTAAAGAATAAGAGCCATAGATGCCCAACCAATACACTCAGACACATATAGGGAAATGCCACCTTTAAAAAGTCCATAAAGCTCATATGATAGCCTCTGGACTCTGCAATTCCCATGGTTACCACATTGGCAGATGCTCCTATTATGGTTCCATTCCCACCAAAACATGCCCCCACTGCAAGTGCCCACCAGAGGGTATTTTCTGCACCAGGTATCACCGTGCTAAGATATGACACAATTGGAAGCATGGTGGCGGTAAATGGGATATTATCCACAAAGGCAGACATAATGGCAGCAACCCAGATAATAAGAGTGCATGCAATATAGAAGTTTCCCTTTGAAAGCTTTAATATCCAATCCGCAATAAGGGAAAGGAGTCCCGCCTCCTCCACCGCTCCCACTATAATAAATAGGAATATGAAGAACATAAGGGTAGGCCATTCAATGTCCTTTTCTATAAGCTCCATCAGATTTACCTTCTGGGTAAATATGGCGATAGTAAGCAGAATGCTTGCTCCCATAAGTGCTGCAATGCTCACCTCCATATGCCAGTAGCCGTGAGTAAGAAAGAGTATTATGGCAAATGCAAGGACACCGAGGCCATATTTTAAAAGATCAGGATCTGTAATCTGATATTTCTCCTTAAGCTCTTCAATATGTTTCTGAACATCATCTACCTTTGCACTACTGTATCCCTTACCCCACAGGAGCTTGGTATAGATAAATAAGACTACCATGGAAAGGGCACATATAAGGGAAAGGGCAATTACAAAGTCAGTAAAGGTAAGACCTGCATATGAACCTATCATGATATTGGGAGGATCTCCGATCAGGGTTGCAGTCCCTCCCACATTGGAGGCCATGATCAATGGTATGAGTATTATCAGGGGATTTATGGAAAGGGATATGGCAATCTCAATTGCAACGCCAGTCAGCAAGAGCATAGTGGTTACATTATCTAAGAATGCCGAAGCAACTGCTGTAAATACCATTAGATATATCATAAGAAGGAATACATTTCCCTTTGCAAGCTTATATGCAAAATAGGCACACCACTGAAACACACCTGTATTCTTTAACACACCTACGATTATCATCATTCCCATAAGTAGAAATATCACATTCATATCTATTGAATGAATCGCCTTTTCAAATGAGAATATATGAAATGCTGGATTTATGGTTCCTATGGTATAGGATACAAGCATAAGAAGAGCTGCACCTATCATTGCCGCAACTGTTCGGTGTAGAACTTCAAACGCAATCAATATATATGCAAGCAGAAATATAATGGTAGATGTCCAGAATGCAGGCCCTAAGACCCTACGAATCTTTATATCCTCACTGATATAGTAGTGATTATCCTTTGTGGCAAGTTCAGAGCCCTTAAATTCTAATATCTCTGTCTTAAAACTCGCCTTTTCTGCCTTAATATGAATTATGGAGTCCTTAATTTCCCCCTTTGGTAGATAGAAACGGGAGATATATTTCCCATTGCGGGCCGTTTCAATCTCATCCACCAGCTTTCCATTTACAAGGATAGAGATCTTCACCTCTCCCACAGGCTCACCATGATTATCAAGCACAATACCTGCTATATTTATCATATCACCATCTTTTAGACCTTCAGTATGAGGCCTTTTGGAATGGCCATGGGAGGCCATGGAAAGATTAAAAGAGGAGAGGACTACCGCTAAGACAACACTTAAAATCATCATTAATCTTTTCATGATCTATACCATCCCCATATCTATATCTAAAAAGTAGGAACGGAATCTATCAGATACCATTTTGCCATGTCAAGGAAAACCCTATTATTTATGTCTCCTTGACATATCTTTAACTTTATTGGTAGTCTTAAAGAATACTTAGAGAAGGAGGGGCTTATTATGAAAAAAGGATTTTTAATTATCCTGTTTTGTGGTCTTTTTCTATTTATTGGCACCGCCATTCATGCTCAAGAGCCCATTGTAATAGGTGTTCCCACATCTCTTGGCTTTCTTGAAGGCAAGGAATCGTATAAGGCAGTTCAACTGGCAGTGGAAGAGATAAACAGTGCCGGAGGAGTAAAACTACAGGGCAAGATGAGACCATTTAAGGTGGAGGCATTGGATATAAGGGATGCAGCACCAGGAGTTCCTGTCCCCGAGGCACTACTTGGACTTGAAAAGATCATATTGGAGAAGAGACCTGCTGCAATTGTGGTAGGTCCGTTTAGGTCAGAGGCATTACTTGCAGGAATGGATATCATTGCAAAATACCGCGTTCCCATGCTTGGAACCATTGCCATGACCCCACTGTCTGAAAAGAAGATAAAAGAGAATCCGGAAAAATATAGATACATATTTAGGGTATCTCTCAATGTGATCTATTGGGCTAAACTGCTGGCTGGGACCATGGAAAAGCTCAGGAAGGAATTTGGCTTTAATAAAGTGTATCTTATGAATCAGGATGTCCTCTGGGCAAGGGGAACCGCCAATGCCATGAAAAAGAGATATTTTCTTAAGACAGGCTGGGAAGTTCTTGGACATGACCAATTTCCTACAGGCTTTTCAGACTTTTCCTCCTCCCTTATGAAGGCAAAGGCAAAGGGTGCTGAAGTGCTATTTACCTGTTTTGATATGCCCCAGAGCGGTGTATTGGTAAAGCAGTGGAAGAGCATGAAGGTCCCTGCATTAATTGCAGGATTCATATCTCCCATGGCAGGACAGGCTGCATGGAATACCTTTGAAAAAAAGATCGGGGGCATATTAAATGCGGTATTTGAGATAGGTAATATACCATGTGAAAGATATGAACCTTCTAAAAGGTTTTATGAGGCTTACCTTAAGAAATTTGGACAGGGAATTCAGTCTGGACATGGCCCTGCCCCATCCTATGAGGCGGTATATATATTAAAAGATGCCATAGAGAAGGCAAACAGCTTGGATCCCGACTCTTTAGTATCTGCAATTGAGGCAACTGATAGAATAGGTGTTATGGGAAGGATCAGATTTGACAAGGGACATCAGGTTATCTATGGAAAGGATCCTAAGGAGGCAGCCCTTAATTGCTTTTTCCAGTGGACTGAAGATGGAAAGAGAAGGGTAATATATCCCGATTCAATCGCTGAAGGTAAGATATTCCTTCCATCCTGGGTTAAAGGGAAGAAGTAGCTATACGCTATGCTTTTAACAAGTATTATCTATGGATTTGTAAACAGTATTATACTTTCTCTTATTGCCTTGGGATTTAATCTTACCTTTGGAATCAGCGGTGTGGCCAATTTTGCATACGGAGCCCTCTATATCCTTGCAGGCTTTTTGTGTTGGATCTTCTTTAATACCATAGGTCTTCCCTATGTATTGGCCATATTATTCTCTGTATTTCTCACTGCTATATCAGGTCTGCTTCTATATCACTTAGTGCTTTTGAGGATCAGAGGGATGGTGCTTGCAGAGGTCATTGCCACATTTGCAATAGGCATATCCGTTTTGGAGCTTTTTAAATACTTTGGCTTTATCGGCTTTGAATATTCTCTACCTGTGTTTATTGATAAAAGTATTGACATTGGAAATGTAACCATTGATATGCAGCGTGTTCTGATTGTTATATCTGGACTTATATTGGCCATACTGCTGTGGATCTTTACTCATCATACCAGATTGGGACTTCGCTTTAGAGGCATTGCCCAAAATGAAAGGACTGCCTTGAGCCTGGGGATAAATTCGGATCTTGTGGCATCCCTAAGTGTCTCTCTTGGAGCAGCACTTGCTGCTATAGCAGCAATAGTGATACTACCTCTTGGGACAATAACAGTTGAAAGTGGCTATGATGTGCTCATAAATGCCTTGGCGGTATGTATTGTGGGAGGGCTTGGATCAACTGGTGGGGTTATATTTGCATCATTTTTAATTGGGTATGCAGAGTCTTTCACCGCATATTATCTGGAAAGCCATTGGGTAATGGTCGTTCCCTTAGTTGCAATATTGAGTATCTTAGTTATTAAACCATCAGGTCTGTTTGGTGTGCATAAAGAGCTTGAAGAAAGGATTTAGCATAAGGGTAAAAGCATGGCAAAGAGAAAAGAGAGAATTGACAGGGGCATCAAGGTCCGCTCTGAAGACATATTTGCTCTGCTTTCCTGGAAAGAGATGTTATATCTGGCATTTCCCAGGTTGATTCCCATAGTCGGCCTTCTAATTGCCCCCCTGTTTCTAAATATATACTGGCAGAGGGTATTGATAAGTGTGTGTGTCTTTTCACTTCTTGCCATAAGCTGGGATATATTGGCTCAAAGTGGTATGATATCCCTTGGGCAGTCCCTGTTTTTTGGAATAGGGGCATATATCTCTGGAGTATTGAATCACTACTTCCATATATCGCCATATATTACCATATGTTTAGCCACACTTCTGGGAGCATTGCTCTGCACGCTGCTCCTCCTTCCAGTGCTTAGACTCAGGGGAATATACTTTTCTATGGTAACCTTAGTAATTCCACTGATGCTTGTCAGGATAATTGAGGCAACCAAGATATTTGGCGGCACTGAGGGACTCAGTGGTCTGGATTCCTTTGGATCTCCCTGGATAGAGGTGTATATGATTGTGGTGATATTACTCATCTGTCTTTTTGGTTTCAGGCGTATGATGGATTCTGACTATGGTCTTGTCCTCAGAGCCATAAATGACGATGAT
Organism: uncultured bacterium; assembly: GCA_965613025.1. GTDB lineage: Bacteria > Desulfobacterota > DSM-4660 > Desulfatiglandales > JALVMZ01 > CAYTXJ01. Next base: position 3,540 of record CBFDUE010000086.1, on the reverse strand, counting down.
AGATCTGTTATTAATGCAGGGATAAACATATATCTATTTAAGAGCCAGGCCCTCTTTATAAGTGGTGCAATCGGTGCTTTTACTGGAGCATTTGTAACCCATGTATATATGTTTGTGGGTATGCCAGTGTTTGCGCTTGACTATTCCATACTACCCATAGCAGCTGCTGTTGTGGGAGGGCCTGGAAATCTTGCAGGAGCTACCTTCGGGGCATTTATACTGGTTCCCTTGTCTGAACTCTTAAGGGGAATTGGTGGGCTCAGAATAGTCCTATATGGGATATTCCTTGTGGTATTTATTGTGGCACTTCCTGAAGGGATCTTTCATTTTATAAAGAGGAAATACTTTCAGTTTGAAAGGTGGGTTGAGGTCTGATCTTATGGTTAGTAAAAGGACATTATTGGAGGTGGTGGATCTCTGTAAGAGCTTTGGAGGAATTCAGGCGGTAAATCTCATAAGTTTTACTCTTCATGAAGGTGAGCTGCTTGGAATAATTGGTCCCAATGGATCTGGAAAGACCACACTCATTAACCTTATAACGGGATTTGTAAAGCCTACCTCTGGAAAGATCGCTTACAGAGGTATGAATATAACAGGATGGCCTGCATACAGGATAATAAGGCTGGGCATTGCCCGCACATTTCAGATGGTAAGGCCCTTCTATCATCTTCCTGCATATAAGAACATGATTGTTCCCCTCTATTCTCCAAGGGTAAAGAGGCTAAAAGGTGGACGATATGGGGACAGAGATGCCATTGCATTGGATCTTCTGGAAGAGGTGGGATTTGAAAGAGACTCCTTTGTGGCATATAAGGTGGCAAGTGCACTTCCACAGGGCTATCTAAAAAGGCTTGAGCTTGCAAAGGCTATAGCCTTAGAGCCTGATCTTATCATCTTAGATGAGCTCTTTTCTGGACTTAGCTTAGCTGAGGTGGCAAGCATTGTTCCTATTATTGAGAAGCTGAGGCAACAGGGTAAGACCATAATTATGATAGAGCATCGGCTAAAGGAGCTCTTTAGAATAGCAGACAGGGTGATAGTCTTAAATTTTGGGATGAAGATAGCTGAAGGAGTCCCCTCTGAGATAATGGATAATGAGGAGGTCAAGAAGGCATATCTTGGAACAGAGGTCTGATACAAAGGGATTAATATTGGATATAAAGGGACTGATGGTATTTTTTGAAAATGCCTTAGCAATTAATGACTTTTCCATGGAGATTCAGGAAGGAATGCTTGCAGGAGTAATTGGCCCAAATAGTGCTGGAAAGACAACGCTTATGAATGCCATATCAGGGCTTATAATGGATATGAAGATAAAGGAGCAGAGAAAGGGAGGGGAGAGGATTACCATATATGGTAAGATACTGTTTAGGGGAGAAGATATTACAGAGCTTGCCCCCCATAAAAGGGTAAGAAAGGGGATCGTCTTATGTAGAGAACGGCATCCCATATTTCCTGAAAGCGATGTTATGGAAAATCTTAAAATTGCGGCACATAATACTCCAAGAGCAGAGTTTAAGACCCTGTCTGACCATGTCTTTAAGCTCTTTCCCACACTCTCCCATCTACGTAAAAATAAGGCCGGCTTTTTAAGTGGTGGTGAACAGCAGATGCTTGCAATTGGAATGGCACTAATTGCTAAGCCCTCTCTTCTGCTCTTGGATGAACCCCTCCTGGGACTTAGTCCCATGATGCAGGCGATACTTATTGAGGCCATAAAGAGTCTAAAAAGGGACTCTGGTATCACCATATTGATTGCAGAGCAGTTTGCAAGACCTGTTCTTCCTATTATTGATATAGGATATATCATTGAAAATGGTATGCTCACCATAAAGGGAAGTGGCACTGAGCTTATGGAAAATCCCGAAATAAAGAGTGCATATTTTGGGATATGATGGAAAATATCTACCAGCAATTTAAAGAGACTGCAAAGAGAAGGGGGAAGGCCACAGCAGTAATATATGTGGGAACAAGGTATTCTTATCAAAAGATATGGGATATGGCAGAGCGATTTGCCTATTCACTGAAAGAGTTAGGATTCAAGGAGGGTGAAAGACTATTATTCTATATCCCCAATGGAATCCAGTGGGTGATTGCGTGGCTTGGAACACTTAAGGCCGATGGGATTTGCGTTCCCATTACTCCCATATATACGCCATATGACCTGAGATACATTGCAAATGATAGCCATTGTGAGACCATACTGTGTGCTGATACCAACTTTGGTTATGTAAAACGTATTCAAGACGAAACTCCTATTAAGAGGATAATTGTAAGCAGAATGGCAGATCTCTTGCCATGGTGGAAGAGGATCTTTGCCTATCTGTTTGACATAGTTCCAAAGGGAAAGATCAGCTTTGATGAAAGCACCTTCTCCATAAGAAGACTGATTAAGGATGGAAAGATCCAAGAGCAATCTAATCCCAGAAGAAAAGGAGATGACATTGCAGAGATCCTCTATACAGGGGGCACTACAAAATTTCCAAAGGGAGTCCCCATAAGCCATTCCCTATTTTTAAGGTCTGCCATTGAACAGATCAAGATAAGTGAACCTCTCTTTCCATGTGAAGAGAATGTGATAATGGGTAATGCCCCCCTCTTCCATATACTGGGTCAGACATGTAGTCTGAGCACCCTTCTTGTGGGAGGATCTATTATTCTACAGCCCAAGGTAAATCTGGATGCCACATTTGAGTCAATCTCCAGATTCAAGGCCAAGACAATGATAGGTGTTCCCACTCTCTACAGAATGATCTTGGAGCATGATAGAATTGACCAATATGATCTCAGTTCAGTGAAATATTGGTTTTGTGCAGGTGATGTGCTCCCTGTTGAAGTTGCAAAGAGGTGGGAGAAGAGATTTGGAAGAAGGATCTATCAGGGATATGGTGCTACAGAGACCTGCGGAGGGGTCAGTATGTGCCCGGTGGATCAGGAATCCCCCTATCAGAGTGTGGGTAAGGTCTTGCCCAGCAAAAGAGTTATGATTGTGGATCCCTCAACCCTGGAACCTGTCCCAGAGGGTGAAAGTGGAGAGCTGCTTGTCTCCTCTGATCCCATGGTAGAGGAATATCTGAACAAACCTGAGGAGACAGAAAAGTCCTTTATTAAGAAGGATGGCAGGCTCTGGTATAGGACAGGTGATATACTGAAGATGGATAGAGACGGTAACCTCTATTTTGTGGATAGAACCGTAGATACCATAAAACATAAAGGTTATAGGGTATCTGCATCTGAGATTGAGGCCGTGCTACAGGAGCATCCTGCGGTGGTGGGTTCTTGTGTTGTGGGAGTGCCAGATGAAAGAGTTGGGCAGAGGATAAAGGCATTTGTGGTTTTAAAAGAGGATATAAAGGGTATAACAGGGTATGATCTGATCAGATGGTGTAGAGAGAGGTTGGCCCCCTATAAGGTGCCACACTATATTGAATTCAGAGACATGCTTCCCAAATCCAAAGTGGGAAAGCTCCTAAGACGGGAGATCAGAGATGAAGAGCTAAGGAGAAAGACTTAAGAGAGAGCTTTGCATAACCCCTTTTT
>CBFDUE010000085.1:0-8681 GCA_965613025.1 uncultured bacterium | reverse complement strand
CTTAAAGGCTATCTGAAGCGGAATGAATATATTTAACACTGCCATAATGAGAAAAGGAAGTGGAAAATAGAATTGGAATAGGGGCATGCCAGCATAGTTTCCTTGAAACCACCCGCTGAGCCGCATCTTAGGAAGTATCTCTTTTATAAAATAATCTGCTGCCATATAATGGGAGGGGGTATCGCCACCTGTAGTAGTTGTAAGAGAAAACAGATACTTAGGAGTGAAATGGGAAAAGAGGTATAGATAGATTAAAAGGAATATTATAATTTCAGTTATGCTCTTAAATAGATAGCCGTCTTTTAATCTCATAAATTACCACAATTAATAGAATAACTATTAAGGCTACTTCCCAAAACCACTTGGTCTTTTTAAAGAAGGGCTCTTCTTTTTTAATGGTAATTAGGGATTTGGAAATCACTGTATGATGGATAGATGCCTTATCATATTCAAGGATACAGAAAACAGGGTAGAGGGAGCCTTCCCTTGCAGAGAAGTTTATTACCTTAAAGTTAAGGTTTACTGTCTTTTTAGGTTGAAGGGTCAATCTTTTATAAGGGGAATCTGCAGAGAGCTCTTTGGGAAGGAAGAGAAAGGCCTTTAAGGTAATGGGAAAGTCTCTCAAATTTTTTGCTTTGAATTTCAAGATACCATCCTTTTCTATTAATAGATTCTTTCCAGTTATCTCAATATCAGAAGGGGCATCTATTCTATATTTAAATGTCATGGCAGAAAGGGCTGAGAAGGGATACCCATTTCCATCTTCATAGTCTACCCTGAGCATCAGCGGATATCTTCCTGCTGTTTTATAGGTAAGGGCTTTTTTAAATTTAAAAAGATGACTCTTCCCTGGATCAAGTCTTTCAAGATTATGGCTTATTAACTCTTTTTCTTCTAAAAAAAGATGGCATCTTAGATTAAATGCTCCAACATCTCCTAAGTTTTTTATATTTATACCAATATCCATCTTATTATCCTTTAATTTAACATGAGTTTGGATCTGAAGTCTAATTATCCCTCCTTGGGCAAGATCATAGTATAAAAATAGATATATAAAAGATAATATTATCAGAACAAATTTTGGGTCTATCCTTTTCATCTAAAAATTTATATATAATTAATCTATTTTTAAAAGAGTTGTTTGAAAAATATATATTTTAATTTAGCTTGACATATGTATATAAACTTTCATATATGAGATTTCAAGTTATGTTCCCTGAGATAACTGGAGAATATAGAGAGCTTTGAAAAATTCAAAGCTCTCAGAAAAAAGCTGTAATTATGGGTTATTTTAAGTTAATTTTTGGGGGTCTGGTCTCCGACCCAGAGGGTCATCCGACCCGGAGGGAGGTGTAACCCCCAGTGTAAAAAGGGGTTATGCTAAGGTCTCGGAGAATATAATGAGGTATAGGATATCTATATTAATAATCTGGTTTTTAATATTTACCTTATATTCTTCTTTATCGTTTTCTCAAGATACTGCCTTAAATTATTTTGTAGATGGTATTGAAAGCTTTGATGAAGGCAAATACAATTCTGCTCTTAACTCCTTTAAAAAGGCAATTGAGATGGATCCCAAAAATCCGGAATTTAGATATTACCTTGCTCTTACCTATTCTAAACTGAATAAAAAGTCTAAGGCCTTAGAGATACTTAATGGATTGGTAAAGAGATTTCCTAAGAGATATTTTAAGGCCTATTTTGATATATCCGCCATCTACACAGAGATGAAAAGATATAATATGGCACTTAGTATCTTAAATACAGTTCAAAGGGTGATGCCAAAGAACGCCAGAGTTCAGATTGAAAAGGGATATATTTATAAAAATATTAAGGATTATAAAAATGCAATCAGGTGCTTTGAAGAGGCAGCAAAATTGGATTCCAGATTCCTTCAGCAATCTCTGTATGAAAAGGCTGTCACATATATAGAGATGGATAATTTTGATAAGGCTGAAGAATTGTTAAATAAGGCAATAGGTTTGGGAGAAAAGAGCTTTTTTGGAAAGAATGCCAAAGCAGCTCTTAGGAATCTACCTTCTCTAAGGAGGGCAAGAAGTCCGTATTATGCCACTATTAGCTTTGGATATGGTTATGATGATAATGTGCCTTTAGATCCTATGGAAGGGGTGGGAGTCAGACCTACAGGTTATCCCAGCAATAAAGAGGATCAGTTTCAAACCTTTAATATAAAAGGGGGATTAAAATTTATAAATAGAAGGGATCTTACCTTAGGAATAGGTTATGGAATCCAATGCATTGGATATAAAGAATGGCTCAGTAATAATATCTTTACCCATATTCCTCATATGTATATTCAATATCAGGGCTCAACCCTCTTTTTTAGATTTGATTATGAATTTAACTATTACCTTACAGGTGGCAAGCAAAATGGGCAGGATCAGGGTTTTTTCCTTACCTTTGGTCATGAATCAGATGAAAGACTTAGGCTTCACTCTTTTAGACCCTCTTTTTCCATCTTGGAACCCTATAATCTAAAGACTGATATTAATCTGATCTATGAAGACAAAGACTATATAAAAGATTTAACTCCAGGTATGAATTTAGATAGCCGCTCCTATGCTATTGAACTTATGCAATATTATAACTTTCCAAAAAATGGTGGCTTTTTAAGAGGAGGTTACAAATTTTATTATGAAGATGCAGTGGAGGAGGAAAATTCCTATAGAAATCATGAACTTACCCTGGGGATTCTTTATCCTCTATGTTTGAAGGTAGATCTGGATCTGACAGGTAAATATATAAGGACAGTTTATCAAAACTATCCTGTAGTGGGTAAAAGAAAGGATAAAAACTACTCCCTTAGTGTTACTTTAAGCAGAAGCTTTATGGATCAATTCCTCTTTCAACTGATGTATACATATACAAACAATAATTCAAATGTATACGAGCGAGGGATTGATCCTTTTAAGTTTGAAAAGAACTTAATGTATATTTCATTATCCTATCTTTATTAGAGGCATATTATGAGGATAAAGTTAGCCTTATATGTTTTGATCATAATGCTTTTCCCTTTATCTTTATCTTTTGCAATGCCCACAAAGGTGGGGAAGATAAGCAGGCTTAGAGGAAGTGCTCAGATTATCAGGAAAGGTATTCCTACGCCTATTTCAGCAAAGTTGGGGATGGAGCTATATCAACTGGATAAGGTCAAGACCGCAAAGAAGGCATATGTAAGGATTCAGCTTTTGGATGGAAGTATACTGACAGTGGGAGAGAAGGCAGAGCTATCTCTGGATCAGTTTGTATATGATCCAAAGAAAAAGAAGCGAAATGCACTACTGAGAATGGCTATAGGTAAACTTCGTGTATTTGCAAATGATCTTGTTAATTATAAAGAGAGAGGATTTAAGGTTCAGACTCCTACTGCAATTGTAGGTGTTAGGGGAACCCTATTTTTAGTCTGGGTAAAATCAAAGGCAATTACTAAAGTTGTATGTCTTCAAAAGGCGGTTCAGGTAGCTAATATTATGAAGCCTACAGAATTTATAGTGCTGACTCAAAATCTTGCAACAGATATAATTCATGGAAAACCACCTGCAAAACCTGTACTGGTTACACCTGAACAGCTAAAAGAGCTGCAAAAGGGTTTAGAGGAAGTGCCTCCTGCAGTGGAAAAGACAGAAGAAACAACTACTGAAGAAACTACTACTGAGGAGACTACAACAGAAGAGACTACAACAGAGGAGACTACAACAGAGGAGACTACTACTGAAGCTACCACAACTGAAGAGACCACAACAGCCGAAACCACTACCGAGGCAACTACCACAATAGAAACTACCACTGAAGTAACCACCACAATGGAAATTACCACAACTGAGGTAACTACCACTACAGAGGCCACTACCACTGCACCAGTTACCACGGTAGTAGAGACAACCTTAGCAACCACCACTACTAAGCCTGCTATAACAGTTCCTACTACCACTCAGCCCATTGTAACGGTAACTACCACAACTTCTACCACTACCACGACTACCACTACCACGACTACCACTACCACGACTACCACTACTACCACTACTACGACTACTACTACTACCACTACTACGACTACATTATCTACTACAACCATTCCCCTACCGCTTCCTGGACCACCTAATAGGCCCTATAAGCTGTGAAATATTCCATTCTTTGGTGTGACTTATTTCATTGCAAAAAGATTTAATAATAATTAAATTTTTAATCCTAATTTATTTACGATTGAGTGCTTGTTTTTAAGAGAGTATATGCATCTTTAAAAAGGGCTTTTAAATGAAATGGGTAACTACCTTAATACTCTTTTTTGTCCTGTTTTTAGCTCCCATACAAGTAAGTTCAAAGCTTTTAATTCCAAACCAGGTATCCGTGAATAGGTCTGCACTCTTTCGAAAGATTACTAAGATTCAGATGCCTTTTATCTTAAATAAGGGACAGATGGATAAAAAAGTTAAATTCTATGCCAAGACCTTTGGCGGCACATTATTCATAACAGATAATGGTGAACTGGTCTATTACCTGCCTTCAAAATATGGAGGGGTAGTATTTAAAGAGCTCTTTTTGGGTGCACAGATTAGCTCCATTAGGGGTGAGAGGAGATGCACAACCAAGGTCAACTATTTCTTAGGAAATGACAGGAGCAAGTGGTTCAGAGGTGTTCCTACCTATGAATATGTGACTCTGGGTGAGATCTATAAAGGGGTGGAGCTGAAGGTCAGGGCCTATGGGGACAATGTGGAAAAGCTATTCTATGTGATGCCCTATGCAAGGGTAGAGAATATCAGAGTTAAGTTACAGGGAATAGAGGGACTTGAGCTAACAGAGGATGGAAGGCTTAAGGTGATTACAGAAAGGGGGAATGTGTATTTCACAAGACCCCTTGCATATCAGGAGATTGGTGGAAAGCGGAAATATGTGGAGGTTAGTTATGTGATAAAGGGTAAAGAATACGGTTTTAGGCTCGGTAGGTATGATAAAAATAGGCCTTTAGTTATTGATCCCCTTTTGGCATCTACCTTTTTAGGAGGAACCGGGAATGATTTTGCAAGGGCTATTGCCATAGATGGTGATGGAAATGTCTATGTTGCAGGATATACATATTCCTTCTTCTTCCCCACTACAGATGGGGCATATAATATCACTCATAATATCTTAAGGGACGTCTTTATAAGCAAATTCAATCCTGAGCTCAGTGAGCTTCTTGCATCTACCTTCCTGGGCGGATCTGGTGATAATGACAGGGCATATGCCTTAGCTATAGATAAAGATGGCAATGTGTATGTGGGGGGAGAAACAAATTCAATTGACTTTCCTAAGACACGTAAGTTATCGGGCAATTTTAAAAAAGTAAATGGATTTGTTAGTAAGTTTAGTTCTGATTTAACCACACTTTTAGAGTCTCTTTTTATTCCCTGCTTAGGTAATCTTAGGGTCTATGCCTTAGCTGTTAATAATAAAGAAGGTGAAATATATGTGGGAGGGGAGACAGAAAAAAATTTTCTGGGTCCTTTTGATGAATGTGGAGTCTCCCCTATACCCATACTAAACGGAAAGATGGATGGATTTATCCTGGTATTATACACAGACTTAGATTTTTGGTGTGGCCACTACCTTGGTGGAAAAGGCAATGATAAGGTATATGCCTTATCATTATATAAAGATAGGCTCTATGTGGCAGGAGAGACAGATTCTCCTGACTTTCTTGGTCTATATATGGAGGGCTATGATCCTTCATATAATGGATTAACGGATGGATTTATAGCAGTATATAAAAGTGATGTCTCTCACATATATAACGTTACCTATGTTGGGGGTACAGGCTATGATAGGATCTATGATCTTAAAATAGATAAAAATGGAAAGGTGTTCGTCACTGGTGAGACAGATTCTCCTGACTTTCCTGTAACTGATGGCTCATATGATACCAGTTATAATTTGGGGATAGATGAAAATAGGACAGATGCCTTTGTAGCTAAGTTTAGTTCAGATTTAAAAAATCTCCTAAGTAGCACCTATCTTGGAGGTTCTGGTGGTGATTGTGCAAGGGCCCTGGGAATTGATAATGATGGGAATATATATGTCACTGGATACACAGATTCCCCCGACTTTCCCACCACGTCTGGTGCCTTTGATATGGATTATAATGGAGGAAAAGATGCCTTTGTAAGTGAATTTGATTCAGATCTGTCCACACTCTTACACTCCACCTATCTGGGTAATATTGATGTAATTCCAGGAGGAAATAATGATGATTATGCCTATGCCATGGCATTGGATACCAATGGTAATGTATATGTAGCAGGTGCAACAGACTCTTTTGATTTCCCCAGGACCTTAGGTGCATATGATATTATCCACAATGGGGAATATGATGCCTTTATAAGCAGATTTGACTTTTCCACTTCAAACCAGCCTGCAGTAATTGATTCATTGAGCATTACCCCAACATCTGGCGAAATTCCACTTGATGTGAATTTTAAATGTCAGGCACATGACCCTGATGGACAGATTTTGGCATATTTCTGGAACTTTGGTGACGGCACCTTTGAGAGCACTGGCTCAAATACCACCACTCATACCTATCAGACCCCAGGGATCTATAAAGCATCCTGTATGGTATTAGATAGTGGCGGTGCCACCACTATCTCACAGGCAAAGACCATTACTGTCACCTCTCCCCTTATACCAAATCCTAATCAATCACCAGTAATAGATAGCTTTAGTGTTGATCCAAATTCTGGTGAGGCGCCACTTGAAGTAAATCTTAGATGTGAGGCGCATGATCCTGATGGCCAAGTCACTGAATATCAATGGGATTTTGGAGATGGTGAGATCCAGAGCACCACCACAAATACCATCAAACATATCTATCATACTGCTGGAACCTATGATGCAATCTGCACCGTAGTGGATGATGATAATGCTGCTACCACCTCTTCAATCAAGAGCATTACTGTTAATCCTGGAGCCCCTGAAATTTATAATAGATATTATGTATTTGGGCACGTAGGTGAATATTTAAAGGGTGGCAGTTTTCATGTCCCTATAATACAGATGGGAATTGTTTTATCCACAGCAGAATTTAAGGGTGATAGTTATAGGTGTTATCCCAATTCTGGTTATCCGCTGATTCTGTCATATAAAGAGAGCGGAGATAGTGATCAGGATGGGTTGAGTGATAAGGATGAATCCATGTATGGCACAGATCCACACAATCCTGATACTGACGGAGATGGGCTAAATGATGGGGATGAGATAAATACCTATGGAACTGATCCTAAGAATTCTGACACTGATGGAGACGGTTTAAGTGACGGGGATGAAGTAAACAATTATGGAACTGATCCTAAGGATAGTGATACTGATAATGATGGAATAAGCGATGGGGATGAGGTAAACATGGGAAGCGATCCCTTAGATCTCAGACCAACCCTTACAATTGTATCAGATCCTATTCCAAAGTATGCTATGCCAGGCAGACTCTTTAGACTGGATCTCCATGGCGAAGATGATAAGAGCAGTTGTAATGAATTGATATTTGCCTTTACCACCATAGATATCCCTTTTGGTATGGAGATATCGCAAGGGAGCTGTGATTCCCAGATCACTTGGATTCCTCAAGATGAAGATGCGGGACAGGTCTATAAGGATATAGAGGTAAAGGTATTTGATAAGGTATTCCAGGCATCTGATCCTATCTCCTTTACTGTTACTGTCCTGTCTCCATTGGAGGTGGATCCCAATAAGGCCCTCATAATCAGGTTAAACGGAGAGAATGTGGTAAAGGAGTTTGAGATAACAGGAGGTATTCCTTATCAATCAGAGCCTTATTACAGGTATGAGCTTTTGGATGGAGGTGGTGAAGTTATAGAGGAGGGGAATATCTATGAAGATCAGGGTGGAAAGTTTAGATATCATTTTAATACTTCAGGTAAGAGTGGCACTTACAGGCTTAAGGTGATGGATGGAGCGGGTTTTTACACCATATCAGGCCCCATTGTGGTAGAGGATGTGGTTGCAGAGAAGCTGAATATGGATAGCACTGATCCCATTGATCCTTCAAGCGGAGGAATACGAACAGTGGAAGACCCCGACTCTGTCTATAATGGTGCAACTATAGAGATCCAGGCAGGCTCAACTGATGAGCCTGTTACTATAACATTTATGCTTGTAAGTGAAGGGGAGCCCTATATACCTGAAGATGTAATATGTGGAGATGTGGTGGAGATAGGTGCTGAGACATCGTCTGGGGATGCGAAGTTTATAACACCTGTTGAGGTAAGCATCCCCTATGGTGGGATAAGTGGGCTTGAAGATCCCAGGGTCTATACCTTTGATGAAGAGGAGGGAAGATGGATATGGATAAGGGATGCGGTGGTGGATGAGGTAAATAAGGTTATAAGTTTTAGGGTAGAGCATTTTTCTCTGTTTACAGTGCTTGAGCCTGAGGAATTAGAGAGGAGCATTGATGGGGGGATATATCAGGAGGACTACAGGATCATCTCTTTTCCAGGTAATCCTGATGATTCTGACTTAGAGGCGAATCTTACTCAGACACTTGGCCCATATGATGATACACAGTGGAGGTGTTTTGCATATGATTATAAGAGTGATACCTATATGGAGATGAATGAGAGTGGTTTTAAGGAGAGGTTTCCTTTGGAGCCTGGCAGGGCTTA
>CBFDUE010000084.1:0-8761 GCA_965613025.1 uncultured bacterium | reverse complement strand
AGATCATGCCTAGTCTCGTGGGCTCGGAGATGTGTATAAGAGACAGCCCCAACTCCACAGTATATTCCATCTTAAATATCAATGGTATAAGCCACCAAGATACAAGTAAAAATGTTAATATTCCTAATTTAAAAATTACTTTCAAACGGTCAATAAATCTATCTTTTAAAAAGAGGAACAAAAAAGACACAACAACAGCACAAGCAATTACTGTAGTAAAAAAATGGCTATAAAATAGAAGTGTTATAAGGATAACAGATCTCAATGAAAATTTCTTTTCAGTCATATCATTATAAATGGAACCAACAAAGAGCACAAATAAAACAAAACTTATACTATTTGATATTTCTCCTGCCAAAGTACTATAGATATTCACTCCCCACATAGTGTGCTTATCAACAAATAGAAAGGGAAGCATTAATATGGAACCAATAAGACAGATATTCTGATTAAACTTCATCCATCTTAGGGATAGATACACTGCAAAGGGAAGAGAAATAATTCCTGAAATGGACACAATCTTAAATGCCACATTAAGCGGGAGAAACAGATTCAACAGAATCATTATAAAATAAGGCAGAAAAAAATAGTATTGATACATAGGGAAGCCACACCACCATCCCTTTGCCCAACTGATTATTGAAAAATTATTTAACAGGGTCTTTTTTAGATGTCTTACTAAGTAATTATGAGCAGGTGTATCTCCACCCACAGGAATGGTATTTAAAAAGATCAATCTTAGATCAAAATAGCTTAAAAGGAAAATTGTCAATGATAGGATTATAAAAATGGTAAAAAGAGAATTTAGGTTCCTTCTTTTATTAAATATTCCTCTCATTTTAAATCAATATATTATAATGACACATGCAATTACCCACAATAGAACGTTAATTATGATAGGGGGATCCATAAAAAGAGCTTTTTCAGGTTGATCACCTAAATTTCTTTTATATATTAAATAAAGATATCTAAATATTCCATATAACACAAACGGAAATGTATATATAAGCTTATCAGTATTAAAATTTTTAATGGTTTTATCTGAAACACAGTAAAGCATATAACTTAAAAGAACGCTTCCAGTGATGACGGAGATCATTTGATCAAGTAGTTCTATATTATATTTCTTAAGAACAGATCTATGTTGGTCAGATATCGTTTTACCCATGGTGATTATTTCTTGCCTTCTTTTTGAAAGCGCAAGAAACATTGATAGCAGTATCGTGCATATAATTAGCCAATGGGAGATCTTAGCATCAATAATCAATGCACCTGATATAACCCGAAGGAAAAATCCTAAAGATATACAGAATACATCAAGGATTACTTTATCTTTTAATGAGATATTGTAGAGAAATTGAACAATAACATATACAAGGATAACATAAAAAAATTTTAATTTTATTATATATGCCCACAAAAGTGAAATAACTATAAAAGATATAGATATAATCCATGCAATGGGGAGAGGAATAAGTCCAGCAGCAATTGGTCTAAATCTTTTTTTAGGATGGATTCTGTCTTTTTCAATATCAAATATGTCATTTAATATATATATACCTCCAGCCAAAATACAGAAAAGGGAAACAGCATAAACAGACTTTAAAAACTCTGAAAATATGAAAAGTTTTTTATCAAATATAATAGGTATTAGAACAAAACCATTCTTTATCCATTGTTTGGGCCTCATGGATGTAATGATATATTGTATCATAGTAACTATAATCAAAAAGAAAAGGGCAGCGAGAAAATATTCTCCCTGCCCTTTTTCTAACTTTTATAACATCTATTTATTCCTTAAACATCCTAAATCTCCAAAGATAAAATCCAAACCCTATTATCATAATTATCATAGCAGCTACAAGGCCAAACACCATATACCAGCTTATACCATATGAAAGCATCAGATAACTAAATCCTATAACAGGCATAAGCGTAATTCTTACCACATCCTTTACAGTTTCATGTCTTTCAATAAATTTGGCAACTGGTGGTGAATAATGATAATAGAGATCTACTATATATCTTCCTACTCTGTGTGGCATTAGATATACATCTCTAAACTTCTTTAATAACTTTACATGCTTTTCCATTGGAGATCCATATGCAGCGGTAGCAATAAAACATGTGTCTCCTCCTCCACCAACTGTAACCGCAGCTTCTTCAGCTGGCAATTCAGGGCCAACCACATATTCAGACATATGGTCAAATAAGACAGCTATCTTCATATCATATTTTTCAGTGGTTTCATTTAGTGTTGGACCTTCAATAATCTTTCCACCCTTAGGAATTTCCACCTCTTGGCCCTCAATCGTATCTTTACCAGCTACGCCTGCAAGCTGAGGACCTTCTATTGGATCAAGGTAATATACCTTTGCACTAGAGGATTTTAAAGAGACTTCCAAAATGACTAAAGCAGGTTTATCAAGTAACAACTTTTCAGCTGGATTACCCACAATCACTTTTACAAAATTATTCTCCTCCTTCCAAGTTTCAGGCAATTCCTCTACCTCCTCGTCGGTCAATTCTTCAGGCTCTTTGATTTCAGGAGGTTTTATTACACCCTGGTATGTAGTTCCATCCTCTTTAGTAATTAAAGTATCTTTTTTTATGGTGACCTCAGCTTTCTGTTTTGCAGTAGCAGGTGTCTTTAGTGTTAATTGAACAGGTATCTTTCCAGGGGTAGGCAGAGTTCCCACATTAATCACCTGAGTCACATTGGTTATGTCTGGGATATCCTCAATATTCTCAAAGACTTGTATAGGAGTTGTCCCAGTAATATTTAATTTAGCAAAATCACTAACAAGTTTAGCCAATTTTCTTGTGCTTAAATTTGCATTAAACACTTTCCCGCCAAAAGTAATGATATCAGAGGTAGCTCCTACGCCAACCTTGGCCTTAATATTAAAGAGAATACCATCTCCAGAAGCATTTCCTAACTCTTTTAATGCCTTAGGTGCCCATAAAAAGATTTTAATCTTTGAACCCAAAACTTTATAATCAATAGCAGCATCCTTTGTATTATACCATCCTAATAAATTCTCATAATCAGCCTCTTTCGTTATCTGGCTATAATCGGCTAATCCATTTGTATAAACAGTTCCATCACCGGCCTCAATGCTAACATTTGTAAAGGAGACTCCGCCTGAATTTAATATAAATTCACCCGCAATATACTCATCAAAACCTGTTATATTAATTGGAATAGTTATATCTTCACCCACCGCTTTTGTCTGGTCGTCAATAGTTACCGTAACCGCAGTAAAGCCTACAGAGACGGTAACTATCAACATAACCATTGTAAATAGCAATATTTTCTTTACCATTTATCTCTCCTCCTTAACTAAATTAATATTTCGTCTCTTTAATCTTACTTACCTGCACATCCCTCTTTAAGGTATCTTATAATTAATGCCGCATCAGTTGCATTGACTTCTCCATCACCATTTACATCCAGATTGTAAGTCTTAAGGGTCTCACAAGTAGGTAGCGGTGGTTTGGTAGTCGTTGTTGTTGGTGGTACTGTAGTCGTTGTAGTTGTTGGTGGTACTGTAGTCGTTGTGGTGGTTGTGGTGGTGGTTGTGGTGGTTGTGGTGGTGGTAGTTGTGGTTGTGGTAGTTGCTTCTGCTGATGGTGTTGCCTGGACGATTTTAGAGGTATCAATAGCACTTATATAATTTGATGTCTGAATTGAAACCACATAAAAATCATAGGTTGTGCCATTTGTAAGACCAGTGATTTCGGCACTATTTGTGGTTACATCTTTAGAACTTAGATCATCAAAACCAAAAAATGCTGAAGAACAATCAGTATAATATACTCTATACTTACTCACTCCTTCCATAGCATCCCAGGTAAGAGTTACCTTTTTATCTCCAGTAGTCGCCTGAACATTAGAAGGCTCTGTTGCCGGCCCTTCTTGACCTGCTGCAGGAGGAGAAATGATCATAGTTGACCAATACTGACAAACTTCCGCTTTTGCTAATGGGGAAACCAAGACTACCGCTAAGACCAAAAATAACGAAAAAATAACCGTCCTCTTCATCTTATACCTCCTATTAATTTTTATTATTTTTAATATCCTACCCTTTAACATCTATTTTTGAAATTTTAAAATTATTTAAACACATATCTCTTTAATACAATAAGTATTCCCCCTAATAGAAAGACCAATAATGTCACTTTAGGAATAAATTCTTTTGCAATATTCCTTTTAGAGGCTGAATGATTACTTGTGGAATAATTAACCATTAGATTTTCTTCATTATTTATAATATTAGCATTATTTTTTATCTTTTTGACTTTTGATGAAATTTGAACTTTTTTTATATCAGTAATAGATGAATTAGCTCGTTGGTTGGATAGTTGTTTCACTTTTTTTACTTTTTTTCTTAATTCTATTTTTTTTAAATCAACTTCGGGCCTCATTTCTACTACTCTTTCATCAATCTTTGAAGAATTTTTTTGTAATTTTTTTTGTAATTTTTTCTTTTTATATATATTTTTAACAACTTTTTCTTTTTCTTCTTTCTTTTTTATAAAATTACGTCTAACAGAAGAATCTTTTCTAAGTATCTCTGTCTGCTGTTTTATCATTCTATCTATCTCTTTGACCTGAGGAGGTAAAGCTCTTTCATCAGGAGTAGTTCCTTTTTTATTATACACCTCTCCTGGCATAGGAGGCATTTCAATTTCATTAAATTGAGTTGGTATTTCAGCGAAAGATAACTTAGCTATAAATATTATTGTTAGTAAAAGAATAAAAAATCTTAAATTTTTCATTTCCTTTTTTACCCAATTAAATATTTTAATTTAATAACTTGATAAAAATATACTGTCAAGAAAAAAGAGGGGGGCAAAAGCCCCCCATAATTTATTATTCAATAGGTGTTCTCACTGGAGCTTTCTTCCACCACCAGCCACCCTGTTCATAAATATTAAATGGTAATCCGCTATCCTCATTCTTAATCTTGATCTCATCCACTGCCCAGCCTCTGAAGCCATTATAGAGAGAATCAACCGTATTAAAGTAGAACTGGAGCCTTATCTTATGACCAACAAAAGGATTCAGATTTGCCACAATCTTAATCCAGATAGGAACTACATCATTTCCACCAGAACTGTAATTTATGGCCGGACTCTGCACAGGAACCTCCTCATCAGGATTAAGAAATGATACTATCTTCCAATCATCAGGCCCTGTGAAGGTGTAATCTCCAATAGTTACAGGAGTATCTTCAGTAGCATCAGGAATGGAGACCAGCACTTGCATCTGATCATACTGCCACTTTGCAACATCCACACTTTCCACTTCCCACCAGGTTGCAAATTCCAAAGTTGCATAAGAGAAGTTGGTAAGATCAATCACAGGTGAAGTCAGCTTGCCCCACTTATAACCATCAGAGGTGTTTCCGGTGGTATCACTAAATGTGTAAGTTTCCTTGCTACCGAACCATGCAACATTATCACCTTCAAATGCAGGGAGTAGATTGGCCTGAGCACCCTCATCGGGAGTTCCATCTCCATCAGAGTCAGGCAGAGGATAATCAATTCCTTGCTGTGCGGCAGGACCATAATTTTCAGGATTCTCAAGCAACCACCATTGAATATCTTCCATATCATTTCCGGTTACTTCCCACTGTCCAACAGTCGAAGAGATCATATAGGAGCCAGATACCTCAGTTGCATTTTCCCAGGTCTCTACCCAGTCAGGCACTTTTGGCAGTCCAGGAGGTGGTTCAATAGGATCTAAACCAAGATTTACAGTGGTAACCCAACCTTTTATCAATGGATAGTCATCTTCAGTTAAGAAGATAGCATTGGGCTTATAGCCATCGGCTGAGCCATAGAGACCAAGAAGGCCACTTAACTGTGGATCAAGATATGCAAACAGGAATTCTCCATTTTCATCTGTCACCTTCTTCTCCTCAAATGCCATAGTGGTATTGGGAATGATCTGGAGCTTACCAATAATAAGAGTTTTTACAGGATCTCCACTAAGATCATATTCAGCATATGTTGAAACTGTCTTTACAGGTCCATCTTCTCCCGGCCAATCAAAAACTGTCAATGTAAACTGAATATGGATAGAAACACCCTCTGATAGATATGTAGCACCCTCTGGAACATTTTGATCATTCCAACTTTCTGGGCCGGAAATAAGGGTCATGTAATTATCCTGAATCAGATTTGTAGTTTCAATAAAAGGAAGATATGGCACCTTAACAATCGGATCCATTGAAGCTATAGTAGTAACTTCTCCAGGATCTACTTCGTTATCTGAATCAGCATCATCCCATGAATTAATGTCTACAGTCCATGTATAAGTATAATTATCAGAAATAATACCGGTAGCATAATAGAACCCCAAATCTTTCCCTCCAAAGACCGTAGCTAATCCCAGAAGTGCCTGTGATAATGAGGCTGTCTCTTCAAATTTATCTAAATCAATGGTTATATCCAGATATCCTGTTGCAGATTCTACATAGTTAATATTTTCAAATGGATGGGTAACGGTTATCTTTACATCATAAGTGCCAACAGGATTACCACCGAATGCCTGTTTCTGAGTATCAGAAAGATTATTCCATCCATCAATAAGAGTCTGTTTAATCTCTGTCCTTGTTATCTTGTTTTTACCTTTCTCTTCAGCAATTGTAAACCATGTATCTGTTCCCTGCTTTCTGATCTCCCACTTATAGGTAGCAGAGGCATCTTTTCCAACAGTAATCGTTTCACCATCATCCACAATCTTATCCAGCACAATGGGATTCTTAAGTGTTACCTTAGCACCTGCTATCCCTTCCTCTGTTTCCTTATCATACACCTTTCCACCAACTGCTGCGGTATCAGGAAGCTCTGCCATAAGCACACTCTTCTTATCTTCATCCAATACATTCACCGTAATATTAGCATCAAAATAGCCATCCTTCTTCACTAAGATGGCCAGATTTGGGTTGTCAGGCGGAAGTATATATTTAATTGTTGCCTTTCCATTTTCATCAGTTACTGCAAATTCGTCAGAATTATCGGTGGTTACCATTGCACCCTTTACAGGATCCTGATAACTCTCATCAATAACAACTCCTTTCCCCTCTGTATCATCTTGAACAAGGACCTCTCCCTGGTCACTCTTATAAAGGATTCCATTATTAGTTACAGTGACTTCAATCTCTCCGATCAGATATTTCTGCTTGAAAACAAATACAAATGGATAGAGACCATCCATCTTTACACCTGATGCTGCCTTCAGATAATAGGCCTTTTCTCCCGCAACCGCCTCCTGGCCTTCAGAGGGCTTAGCATAAGTAGTCTCTTCCCCAAGTTCTGCCTGACCAACGATTGTATATTCACCATTTTGATAGGCAAGTAACCATAGTTCACCTATGGCCTTAGAGGAATCACCGGCACCCATGTAGTTATAAATGGCTTCACCTGTAAATTCACCTAAGAAGTTCTTTGCCTGAGGATAGACATCACCCTGAAACCCTGCATCCTGTAAACTAATATTATTCCCTTCAGAGTCCACAAAGATGACATCAGCCCCTGCAACCACCATGAAATTAGGATCTAACTCCTTAATAGAAGCTACATTTGGTGCAGATATAGCGGTCTTATATGGAGTAACAGCTACAGTTATATCTTTTGTAAGCTTCATATTGGTTATAGTGATGGAGGCATTTCCATCAGAGCTGGTTACCTTTTTGGGAGTGGGTTTTTCTTGCCCTTCAGGCGTTGCTTCCAAGGTTACCTTGTTTTTATCCTGATCCTGTGCAAATAGATACAACCCATTTCCCATAAGCTGGGAGCCAGAGATGGTAAACTGATCGCCTGACCCTATGGTTATTACATCATCAGGGCCGATCTGAATATCTGATGGGAGTTCAAAATTACCACTTGGATCAGTTGTTCCAATCTTCGTTCCATTTAGGAATACATCAACATCGGGTAGTGGTATATATGCATTTTCACCTGTGGTCTTATAGACCTTACCAACCATAGGTGGTGTCTCTGTTGGATTGGCACTCTCGTCAGTGTTGATCCAGAAACCTTCAGTGGAAGCAACCTGTGATAGTTCTTCAAAACCTTTGGCTTGAATATAAGCCTTGAATTGGTCTTCAGGAAAGGATGGCAGAAATACCTTCCATGTCATTGTATCGGCATTCCATGCCCAGATGGATATGGCATTAACCCCTTCTTTATTTAACATGTTCAGGATTGCTGATACTGTCTTTACTTCATCAGTCTTAGCCCCAATAAGATTCCATCCCTTCACTAAGGCATGAGTTGCATCACTTGGTGAAGACCCTTCCACAGATAATGCCTGTTCAATACCTGAATTTATCCAGAATCCTTCACCGGCATTTATGTTCTGTAATACATTAAACCCTTTCAAATTGGCATATGTCTGAGTAGCATCATCACCAGATGCAAGGTAGACATTCCATTTGCTATTTTCTCCGTCCCAACTCCATACACTTATATAGTCTATCCCATTGAACAGTTGAGAAACCTGGGTGTTGGTAGGTTGAATAGGAAAATTAATAAGATTCCATCCCGGAGCTAATTGAATACTTTTGGTAGCTGCCTGAACCTGCGCTCCAAAAGCAATTAAAAACAATAATAACAAAACAACAAAAGGTAATTTTATTGACTTCATACCCTCCTCCTCTTTAAAAAGTTTTTGAATAAATAACCATCTTTCCATAAATTTATTTTTTTGAATTCCTCACCCCCTTTCTTCTTTTTAAACATATATAAT
>CBFDUE010000083.1:0-8767 GCA_965613025.1 uncultured bacterium | reverse complement strand
GTGTAACCCCCAGTGTAAAACGGGGTTATGCAAAGCTCTCATTTTTTATTAAGGGATGGGTACAAAAGTTCAAAATTGGGCTCTTATTCCATATCAACGAGATAGATTTTTAAAATTGGGAAGTAGTCTAAATTTAAGGGATTTAAATTCTAACAATCTTTTTATTATACCTAAACCACCTTCTTCTCCTTCCAAAACTTCAATCTTAAAAAACGCTAAAAAAGGAAGATACATAGATATATATGTATAATATTACCTCTTTGCCTTTCTCAAGAGTTCACAAATCTTTGCTGCTCTTTGTTCATCCATAAAGGATAGTATTCTTCCCACCGTCTCCCCTCTCATATGAGATAAAAGTTCAACTGAAAGATCAAGATCTACCTTTTCAAGTAATGTTGCAGCCTTTTGTGGCTTCATAGATGAATATATCTTGACAAGGTGTTTTAGGTTATTGGCATCGATCCTATCCCTTCTTTCCCATTCAGCCCTAATCTCATCACGTAATCTCTTTAACTCCTGCAATTTCCTGTCGATCTCTTTTTCTATTAAAAGGAGCTCAGCTTTTTTTATATCTATCATTTTCTGTATATCTCTTAGTTTATCAATCTCCACATCTTCAGCTTTTTGGGTATTTTTTACCTGTATCTTTTTCTGAATCTGTCTATCAGATGCGATTGCGGTTTTATCCTTTGGAAAAGGACAACTAAGGTAATTAAATATGGTAGTAGATAGAATCAATATCTTAACTATTATGAGTAATATTATTACTGTAGTTAATGATCTTTTCATACAACTTTTTCCCTATTAATTATCACTAATTCATCATTTAGCTTTTGGAGCATCTTTTCAAATTCTCTATTCTCCTTATCCCTTATTCTTTCAATCAACTTTTCCATTACTTTCTTTTCTATTGATTTTGAAATCCAGTCTCTTTCCAACTTTCTCAACTGCTCCTGTATGATCAACAATTGCCTATTTAAGTCTTCTAAATCATTTTTTAAGGCTTCAATATATTGATTATATATGACAAGTTTATTACCTTCTATACCGTCATAAAGCCTGTCTTTTAAGATAATCCTATAAGTCAGTATTTTTTTACTGTTTTCCTCTCTAAGTTTATGAATTTCTTTATATTCTTCGTCCTTTTCTTTTAATCTCTTCAAGGCCATCATCTCTTGAAATCGTCTATATCTGAGTATCTTTTTGAATCTTTGCCCTCTTTTCATCAACATCAATCTTTAAATAGAGATTTAAGTTTGGTAATTGAATCTTTCATATCAGAGCTCTCTTCCATATTCTGTTTTAAAAATTCCTCTATCTTATTCATCATCTTAATTGCATAATCTATCTCTGGGTTACTCCCCTCTTTATATGCCCCTATATTTATAAGATCTTCCGCATCCTTATATATTGATACAATATTTATCAATCTTTTAGCATATTCTCTATGCTCTTTATCTACTATAAGTGGCATAAGTCTGCTTATACTTTTAAGAATATCAACTGCAGGATAATGTCCTCTATTTGCCAATTCTCTTGATAGTACAATATGACCATCTACAATTGATCTAATTGCATCCCCAATAGGATCATTTATATCATCTGCCTCAATAAGCACATTGTAAATTCCTGTTATACTTCCCTTTCCTTCTATACTCCCCGCTCTCTCTAATATCTTAGGAAGTATGCTAAAGACTGAAGGAGTGTATCCCTTACTGGAGGGGGGTTCTCCTATTGCAAGGCCTACTTCTCTCAGCGCCATAGCAAATCTGGTAATGGAATCCATTATTAAAAGAACATCTTTTCCCATATCCCTAAAATACTCAGAGATTGCAGTAGCAAGATATGCAGCTCTTATCCTGATAAGTGCGGGGCTATCTGAGGTTGCAACTACCAAAACACTCTTTGCCCTTGTCTCATCATTAAGATTATTTTCTAAAAATTCCTTTACCTCTCTGCCTCTCTCACCAATAAGTGCCACAACTCGCACATCTGCCTTTGTGTTTCTAACCATCATCCCCATAAGTACACTTTTCCCTACACCAGATCCTGCCATTATTGCTATCCTCTGTCCTTTACCTATTGTAAAAAGGGAATTGATTGAGCGTATACCTACATCCAGATATTCTCTGATAATAGCCCTTTTAAGCGGGTTTATAGAATTACTGTATAGTGGATACTCCTTATCTCCCCATAAGGGACCTTTCCCATCTAAGGGGTTACCCAGTCCATCAATAACCCTTCCAAGGTATTGATAGCCTACCATAATGGAGGGGCTTTCTTTTACAAATATTAAAGGGCTTCCAGGCTCAATCCCTTCCATATCGCCATATGGCATAACAATTATCTTTCTCTCTTTAAACCCAACCACTTCAGCTGGAATTAATTTGCCCTTATTATTAATAATATTACATATGGATCCCACACTCAATTTAGGCCCATCAGCTTCTGCAATGATACCTCTTATCTTTATTATATGGCCAATGGTCTGAATCTCTTCACACTCTTGAACTGCTCTTAGATATTCTTCCCAATTTTTTTTTAATGTATTAAGCATCTTTATTCCACACCCTATTATATGTGTCTACTAACGCTCTATGTATTTGGTCTAATTGACTCTTTATTCTTGCATCTAAATCTCCACTGGATGTGCTTATAATGCAGCCTCCTCTATCCACATTATCATCTGCAATGAGTTCAATCTTTCTATTATCTTGTTTATTAGTGATATAATTTATATTAAATCCTTTTAAAATTTCATAATCTTCCGGATTAATCTTTATCTTTATTTTATATTCATCTGAGCAGTATTTGATTGTCTTTAATATCGTATATTTTAAAGAGTCTGCATCATTTTCTATCTTGAAATTGATGATCTTTTTTGAAATTTCAAATATAAGATCTAATATCTCTTTTTCGAATCTTTTAACTATCTCTCTTTTAAATCCTTCCATTTCGTTTAAAAGGTTATTTAATCTATTTATTATCTGTTCCGCCTTTTTAATTCCTATCTCATATCCATCTTTTTCACCCTGCACAAACCCTTTTTCATATCCTTCCCTTTCTAATATCTCAGCCTTTTTCTTAGCCTCTTTTATTATCTCATCTTTCAATCTTTCAACATCAATATCTCTTTCTTTCTTATCTTTTCCATCTTGTGCGCTTTCAGTTTCCCTATTGAATTTAGGGAATAATCTTTCTTCTATAGGGATTCCATTATTTCTGTTACACTCTTCAGCTTCAAGAGGTATAAATATATCTTCCTCTGGTTCATCTCTTTCTTTACTGAAGAAAAATTCCATTAGACGAAATCTCCCTCCTTACCTTTACCACCAAGCACAATCTTACCTTCATCTTCTAATTTTTTGGCAATCTTAACTATAGTCTGCTGTGCCTGCTCCACCTCAGAAATTCTAACAGGCCCCATTACTTCCATATCTTCTTTTAGCATCTCGGCTGCCCTTTCAGAAAGGTTACTAAAGACCTTTTGAACCATCTCTTCAGAGGCTGTCTTTAAGGCCTTTGCAACTGTCTGATTGTCAACATTTTGAAGAATTGTTCTGAAACTTCTATCATCAGTATAGAGAAGATCTTCAAATACAAACATCTTTTGTCTGATCTTCTCAGCTAAATCTGCATATTCCTCATCCATTTTGGATAAAAGCTTCTCCTCTGTCTCTCTATCAACTCCATTGAGAATATTGGCCACCGCTTCAATCCCATCAAAATTCTTCCTTGATACTTTTACATTTGTAAGATCCTGCTTCAATGTCTCATCCAACTCCCTTATAATATCATCTTGAACTTGATCCATCTTTACAATTCTAAGGATAATGTCATATTTAAGCTCATCTGGAAATAGTCGTAAAACCTGAGCCGCTTTATCTTGATTAATATAGGAAAGTATTAAGGCAATTGTCTGAGGATGTTCATTCTTAATAAGTTTATATACCTGATCAGCGGGAATATGATTAAGATCTTCAAATGGAACATAATTTTCCTTATTGCCTAAGAGTTTTAAGATCTCATTAGCTGTTTCATCATCAAGTGTCTTTGAGATTATCTGTTTTAAAAACTCTTTGCCTGATACAGCTACATTTATATCGTTTGTTATCTTATCAACAAATTCATTAACCACTCTATTTAATACATCTGAAGGGATAAAGGTAATCTGGGACATATATTTCCCAAGCTTTTTTATATCATCTTCATCAAGTTCTCTAATTATCTTTGAAGAAAATTCTTCACCCATTGCAAGGAGTAAGATAGCGGCTTTTTGAGGGCCACTTAAACTCTCTTGATTTAAGGCCTCTTCTTTCATGTCTAACCCTCTTCCTGCAACCACAATTTGATAAGGGAAACCGCCTTTTTAGGCTCTTTTTCTGCTATTTCAAGCACTCTTTCTTTTCCTCTAAGGGTTTCAGCAGACTCTGAGATCTTTGGCCTTTCTTCAGAATGAGAAGGTGGTAACTCCATCTGTTCACTCTTTTCTGGAACTGTAATGGCTTTAAGGGCCTTAAAGAGAGGCCTTAATATAAAAATTACAATAAACATAATTAATCCAATATTTATTATGGTCTTCTTTTGTTCCTTAATCATCGTTAATATTCCCTCCTCTTCCCCTATCATATCTCCACTCTGGTAAAGAGGTTCATTAAAGGGTATGGAACTTACACTTATCTGATCACCTCTGTCTTCATTATATCCCACTGCCTTTTTTATAAGATCCTCAAATTTTTTAAGCTCTTCTTCTTTCCTTGGGATATATGTCTTTACTATCTTTCCGTCTTTTCCTTTTTGAGTCTTCCACACTCCATTGATAACTGCTGCCACTGATATCCTTTTTATTTGTCCATAGGGCTGAACTATTGTCTTTCTTATCTTATTTATCTCATAATTAGTAATCACATTACTTTTAGTTCTCTTTTTAGCAGTCCCTTGATCAGGAGGTAATATCCCTCTCTGGTTATCTATTGAAGTTGCCTTTTGAACATTATTTTGAATCTCCTCTGTCTCTTGAATCTTCTTTTCACTTCTTGGAACTAAGGATGTGGGATCATATTCCTCTTGATCCATGGTGATACTTGTAAAATCCATATCTACTGAAACCCTAACAATTGCATTACCTACACCAACAATAGCTTCAAGCATACTTTGGATCTCTTTTTGGATATTATTTTCCAATCTGCTCTTGTATTCTAACTGATCAGCATCAAGCAACTGGTCCTTATCAGTCTCTCCACCACCTTTAAAGATTAATCTACCATTTGTATCAACAACAGTCACTCTATCTGGGGTTAAACCTTCAACAGCACTTGCAACCAGATGCACAATAGCTGCAAGTTTTTTGGATGGAAGTTCTTTTTTAAGATCTAACTGGATTGAAGCAGAGGCAGGCCTTTCCTTTTCAAGAAATAAAGAGTCCTTGGGAAGAACAATAAATACACGAGATGACCTTACTTCTTTAAATTTATTAATGGTCCTTGCCAACTCCCCTTGAAGAGCTCTTCTATAATTTATCTCCTGGACAAATCGGGTAGTCTTAAAGTCAATATTATTAAAGAGTTCAAAGCCAACTGTACTGGATGAAGGAAGAGATTCACTTGCAAGGGTAAGCCTTAACTCATAGACCATATCAGAAGGAACTAAGATAACTGTGCCATTTCTTTCAATCTTATAAGGAATCTTTCTTTCTTTTAATTCTGCAATTATCTCTCCTCCATCTTCCGGGCTGAGATTGCTAAAAAGCACCTGATATTCTGTCTTATTTATTAAATAAAATAATAGCGAGATTGATAAAAAGATTGATAATATAATAGAAAAGAATAGGATCTTTTTTGATTTTGGCATCTCTTTAAGGAAATTTTGTATATTTTTAAATGAAAAATTCATACCTCACACTATCCCTTTAATCAAAACTGCATATGCATAATCTCTTTATATGCCTCCAATAACTTATTCCTGACAGATAATAATATTCTCATTGAAATTTCTGCCTTTTGTAGGGCAATCATTGTTTCATGCACAGAGGCCTTCCCTTTTAACATCTCAATGATCTTTTTATCTGCTTCTCTTTCCCTATTGCTTACTTTATAAATGGCCTCTTTTATTAGATCCTTAAAGCCCTTATCTGTTATTTTTTTTGTTTCTTCACCTCTTGTTTTAATATGGTATAACAGATAAGAATTTAACTTATCTAATTTAATATCTCCCATTTACTTACTCCCTATCTCTAAGGCCTTTAAAATCATCTCCTTAGTTATCTTAAAAGCTGTTACATTGGCTTCATAGGCAGTTCTTGATATCATCAGGTTAGTGATTTCTACTATAGGGTCTACATTTGGTTTTAATACATAACCATCTTTATCAGCATAGGGATGAGAAGGCTGATATACCCTTTTAAATGGGGTCTTATCTTCCACTATCTCATCTATCTTAACCATCTCAAGAGATAATATTGAGTCAAAATCATCCATTGGTTCACTTTTCATTATCATCATCTTTCTTCTATAAGGCATGCCCTTCTCAGTCTTTAAGGTTTCCATATTTGCAAGATTTGTGGCAATAAGATCAATCCTTTTTCGTTGAGCATACATACCAGAATTTATGACCTTTAATAGATCCATATAATTCATCTATCTTCCTCCTTCTTTAATCACCTCTTTAATAAGTGTTATCTTTTTCAATAAGGTATCCACATATATTCTATAGTTTAAGTTATTCTCTATTAGGCGAGAAATCTCTTTATCTATATTAATCCAATTATAGCCATTCCACTTACCTTTATCTTCAGATAATCTAATAGGAACTGAGCTATTAGATAATTCAAAATGTGCTGAATCAGTCCTTCTTAAATCTATATCTTTCTGATCCTGTAATATGCCAATAAGGGTCTGTTTAAAATCTACATCCTTAGGCTTATATCTTGGGGTCTCCAGGTTAGCTATATTACTAACAATATAAGAATGTCTAATTCTGGATACCCCTATCATCTTCTCTAATATATTAAATACCCTATTGAATATTCCTTCTGCCATGCTCTCTCCTTAATATAATAAGGATGCAAATTTTATGCCTTACTCAGCTCAAAATTCATGGTCTTTTTATATTCATTCAGCTTATTCCTCAATGTCCTGACACTTATGCCTAAGATCTCAGCCGCATGAGTCCTGTTCCCATTTGTCTTATCCAGTGCTCTTAATATGGCCATTTTTTCTATCTCCTTGAGATTCAGGGTTGATAGATATGAATCTTCAGTTGGCCTAAGAGTTTGGTATGGCTTACTGCTCATATGAAGGTCATCTGAGGAGATAATATCTGTTTTACAAAGCAGGATAGCTCTTTCAATCACATTTTGAAGCTCCCTTATATTCCCTTTCCAGGGCCATTCTATTAATCTGTTTATAGCATCATCTGTTATCCCTTTAATATTCCTTCTGTTCTTTTCATTGTATTTCTTGATAAAATACCTTACTAACAATGGGATATCTTCCTTTCTCTCTCTTAAGGGTGGAATGTAAAAAGGGATAACATTTATTCTATAAAACAGGTCCTCTCTAAAATTCCCTTTCTCTACCTCTATTTCAATATCTCTGTTGCTTGTAGATATTATCCTTATATCAACAGGGATTGAATACTTCCCTCCTATTCTGTCTATCTCCTTTTCCTGTATAACCCTTAATAACTTAGATTGAAGCTGAAGGGGAATCTCAGTAATCTCATCCAGCAATATTGTCCCTCCATCTGCTAATTCAAACTTTCCCTTCTTTTGTGAGATCGCCCCTGTAAAAGCCCCCCTTTCAAAGCCAAAAAGTTCGCTTTCAAGCAGCGTTTCAGGTAAAGCACTACAATTAATAGCTATGAAGGGTTTAGATGATCTATTACTGTTAATATGAATAAATCTTGCTAAAAGCTCTTTTCCTGTTCCTGACTCACCAGTTATTAAAACTGAGGCGTCACTATCAGCCACCCTCTTTGCCTGATCCAGAATCTCTTTCATCTTTTTATTTTGTGTAATAATTCTATATTTATTATCTAAATTTATTGAACTAAATTCCTCCTCTTTTAATAAGCTCTTTAATAAAGAACTAAATCTGTTTTCATCAATAGGATCTATCAAATAGTCATAAGCCCCCATCTTTATAGAGGAGATGGCATCATTAATATCTGCTTTATTTGATAAGACAATGATCTTGAAATCTTTTCCAACTTCCTTAATCTGTTTTACAAACTCATATATCTTTAAAATCTTTGTATTAGAATCCACAATAATGACTTTAAAGTTGGTATCTTTTAATATAGTCAAAGCACTTGTTTCATCATTAACTTCCACAATAGAGTAGTTTAGATCTCTAAGAGAAGAGATTAAACTATCTCTTGAACTATTATTCATCTTTATGAATAAGATTTCTTTTCTTTTCATTTATATACCTCTTCTTTTTCTGAGCTCCTGTTCAAAATAGATATCTTCAATCTTTTCCCTTGCTATCTTAGTCCAGATACCTGCATTCATGTTAGCCAATTGATTAAAGATCTTTAAATATTCTTTTAACTTACCCATCTCTTTATAACATCTTGCAATTTTAAATTTTATAATTGCCTTATCATCTAAGTTTGTGGATTGATCATAGGCTATTTTAAATAGTTCAACAGCTTCTCTTAAGTTTCCAAAATTTTTAAATAATTCCCCTATCTTATAGACTAAATATACATCATTGTATTTACAGGACTTAATCAACTTAGATAATTGCATTATACAATCTAAAAT
>CBFDUE010000082.1:0-8825 GCA_965613025.1 uncultured bacterium | reverse complement strand
TCCTCAAGACAGGTAAGCGGAAGTATTAATGGAGTCTATGCCATAACCCTTTCTTCTGTGCTCTATGTATTTAGGGCTCTGTGTGAGGAGGATATACCCACCAACTCAGGATGCCTAAAACCCATACATCTTAAAACTCAAAAAGGCAGTATACTGGATGCCGAATTTCCTTCTGCGGTTGCAGGTGGAAATGTGGAACTATCTCAGAGAGTGGTAGATGTGGTGCTGGGAGCTCTTTCTAAGGCAATTCCACGCGGAATTCCTGCAGCAAGTCAAGGAACCATGAATAATATCACTATAGGTGGCATTGATCCAAGAGATGGAAAGGTCTTTGCATATTATGAGACCATAGGTGGGGGAATGGGGGCCTCAGATGGACTTGATGGAGAAAGTGCAATCCACTGCCATATGACCAACACCATGAATACACCCATTGAGGCACTGGAATATGCCTATCCTTTTATGGTCAGGAGCTATTCCATAAGAAGGGGATCAGGGGGCAGAGGAAGATCCAGAGGAGGAGATGGAATTATAAGAGAGATTCAGCTTTTGTGTGACGCAGAGGTAACAGTTCTAAGTGAAAGGAGAAGATTTCCTCCCTATGGACTTGAGGGGGGTGAAAATGGAAAGCCAG
Organism: uncultured bacterium; assembly: GCA_965613025.1. Classification (GTDB taxonomy): domain Bacteria; phylum Desulfobacterota; class DSM-4660; order Desulfatiglandales; family JALVMZ01; genus CAYTXJ01. The sequence goes on along the minus strand of CBFDUE010000082.1, from coordinate 8,191 downwards.
GGCTGAACATAATAATAACAAGGGATGGAAGATCCCGTATCATGCCAGGTAAGTTTCATGAATCCCTAAGAAGCGGTGATATATTGAGGATTGAAACCCCTGGTGGAGGAGGATACGGAAAAGGCTAATATTCAAATTCCTCAAGCTCCTCTGAGGGATAAAACATATGGATACACTCTGATGTCATCTCTCCACCTTCACCTTTAAGTAAAAGCCTTTCATAGTCTTTCCTCCTCTTTTCTGCCTTCTCTTCCATCTCTTTGAATCTCTGTATCAGACCTTTCTGCTTCAAGAGTCTCTTTATGGAATAGAATAGATCATTACTCCCATATAAGAACTCTGCCTCATATAGGATCTTACAGGCCACAAGATCAGAAAAATTTTTGCAGCGGAGCTGTAAGTGCACCTTTTCCATATCTTTTACCACATAGTCCAATTCTTCCCGTATATGGGGATTTCTAAGAAGATTCATCTTTTCTCTAAGGATAGCATCATCCAATCTCTTTAGTATTCCTGGTGAAATCTCCTCATTTCCCACCACCACAAGATCTATATCAGATCCTCTGACCAATATCCCTGTGCTCTTCTCTGGCCTTGGAACATCATGTGCCATGTTATAGACAGTATCTCCAGCTATCATAAAACAACATCTCTCTAACAGTATATCCCCTTGTGCCATATTCTCCACTATTCCTTTAATAAGCCTATATGCAAGAGATGATTTATATCTGCTTATGATCTCCATATGGTTGGATATAAAGAGGGCCTTTTCCAGAATCTTTTCTCTATCTTGAACAAGCCCTATAACAGAGTAGTCTAAAAACTCTCTAAATATGGATGGTGAAAGTCTGAAATAGCCGTTTAAATGCTTATCAAGCCTAAGGTATCTCCTTCCGATCTTATGAATGATTATATGAGAAGATTGATAGCATGTTTTCCAAAGCATGAATCCATCGCTTACATCTATCTTCTTTTTAAGTTGTGAGCCTGTAAGGGGCCCATACCTTTCAAGTATCTCCAATATCCTATCTTCCACTAAGGTCTCCTCACCCTCTGTCTTGCAAATTCCTGCTTGTCTATTATACGGTCAGATTCATCAATGATCTCCCTTCCCAGGATGTCTTCAAGTATATCTTCTAAGGTAACCACTCCAGACATTCCGCCATATTCATCCAATACTACAAACAGTTTTTGCCTTGAACCGATAAATTCAAATAGAACTGAGCTTGCTCTTGCACTTTCAACCACAAAATGCACAGGCCGCATTATTTCACCAATCCTTTTATCTTTCATCCCTCGTGAAAGATTTATAAAGAGCTCCTTAGTGAGCACCACTCCTACGATATCTTCCTTATTCTTATCATACACTGGATAGCGGCTGTGCTCCCAGTGTTCAAATGCCTTTGAGGCCTCCTCTACTGTCATTCCTTTATTTAAAGATAAGACCACGGTTCTTGGGGTCATGATCTCTTTAATTCGTCTGGATTCAAGCAAAAGTATATTTTCTATCACTTTCTGTTGATAAGGCTTTATCTGGCCAGATCGGAGGCTTAGGGAAGAGAGTATTCTCAACTCCTCTCCAGTGATAATATCTTCCATATGTTCCTTCTTAAATATTCCGGTAATTAAAGAGCTAAGCCAAATAAATGGACTAAATAGCCATACCAGTATCTTCATAGGATATGCAATTGTGGGTGCTATCTTTGCATTATAGATAACCCCAGCAGTTTTTGGTAAAAGTTCAGAAAATATGAGAATTGCGAGCGTAAATAGTGCAGAAAAATATCCTAAGTTATGATGTCCAAAGACAGAAGCAAACGCTGCTCCTGCTACTGCAGCCCCCGCGGTATTTGCAATGGTATTCAGGGTCAGAATAGCGGTTATGGGTCTTTGAATATTTAATCTGAGATTTTTAAGGATTATTCCAGATCTTCTCCCCTTTGCAATCAATGATTCAATATGCCGTATGGGAACAGAATAGAGCACTGCTTCAAATAGGGAACACATTGAGGATATGATTAAAGCTAAGAAGACAGCCACAATAAGTTCTGTCATTTCTCTAATCCCCCTCTTTGAATAATAGCTGTTTGAGGAAGCATAATTATCTTATTTGCCAGATACAGGGCCTTTCTTATTTATGCAGTCCAGATCTTCGGGCCTATTTATATTCAGGATAAACGAGAAGGTAGGATCAAATAGGGATATCTCCTCCTCTTCCACATATCTGATCTTTGCCCTATTAAAAAAGGATCTTACCTGATATCTCTCTTTTCTTATAAGCTCTTCAATATATGGAATGCAGGCCTTTGAATATATGGCATGTAATGGCTCAATCTTCCATCCAAATCTGGGAATAACCACATCCTCATCATTCCAAATACTTACCATATACCTTATAAAAGCCACATTGAGATATGGCATATCACAGGCCACAAAGAATCCTCCCCTACAATCTATTCTTTTAAGCCCTGTATATATTCCACCAATGGGACCAAGACCCTTAATTATGTCTTCATAAAGTCTTAGATTAAATTTGCGATATTCTTCCTTTGAGTTGGTAATGATTATAATATCTGAAAATACCTCTTTTAATACCCTTATGATCCTTTCAATTATAGGGATTCCCTCAACAAGCTCAAAGGCCTTATTTTTACCATATCTATTACTCTTTCCACCAGCAAGTATAATGCCTGTTATATCATTACCTTCCATATCCTTAATCTAATATAATCCTCTCTGGAACGCTATAGATCCTGTAACTTCCTCTTCCAACGTCCACCAGTGTCATATTATATCTTCTTGCCATATCTACCGCCATTGCAGAGGGTCTTGATATGCAGACAAATACAGCAATCCCTGCCTTTATCGCCTTAGAGACGGAGTCCAGATTTGCCCTTCCAGTGGAGACCAATATCTTATCCTTAAAAGGTATCTGGTTAAGCAGACAATAGCCTATTACCTTGTCCAGAGTATTATGCCTACCAATATCTTCTGCACATATTATATTTTTGCCATCCTTATCCAGCAAGATTCCCGCATGGGCCGCCTCTGTTCTCATATAAAGAGGTTGAAATTTTTTTATAATATGTGGAACTTTTACAATAATTGAAAGTGAAAATTTACATTTATCTTCTATTATTCTAAAAATATTACAATTTTTACCAATATGCACGTTATTCTTTATGTTTACATGGGCCTTAAATAGATTCTGATCTTCTTCAATGTCCAATCTTTCAATGTCGGTTACTCTCTGTATATAACCCTTACAAAAGAGTAATCCTATAACTGTTTCTCTTATCATAGAGGGAGTAAACATGACCGTTGTAAGATGTCTTCCCCCTATTAAGATATCTAAGGGCATCTCTAAGATCAGTTCATTTTTCAGTCTTATTAGGTCTCCATCTTCTGAAAATCTATAAAAAGAATCTTCCCTTAGCTCCAATATCTCCTTCCTCGTTTTATTTAATGAATTATATTAAATCCTTATAAGATAAAATCCATAAAAAGACAATAATCACCTTTTCCTTGACTGAAATTATAAGGTAAATTATAAATCTTTAAACTTTTTTATTTGTCCTTAAAGGAGGTTCTTATATGGGTAAGGTTGCAATAATTGGTGTGGGACAGAGTGCATTTGTAAGAAGATATGATGGAAGCATAAGAGAGCTTGCATTTGAGGGATTCAGAGAGGCATTAAAAGATGCAAACTTGTCTGTTAATGATATTGATGCATCCATAATATGCTCTGCTCCTGAATATGACAAACAGAGATCCCCTGCCGGAGTATTTGCAGAATATTTGGGACTTACTCCCAAGCCCACTTTTTACTTAGAGTCACTGTGTTCATCCAGCAGTATGGGGCTTAGAGTCGCATATTCAATGGTAAAATCAGGACTACATGATATTGTGGCTGTTATCGGATTTCAGAAGATGTCGGAGCTGACCTCTTCGGAGTCACAAGAACGTATGGGAAGGGGGGCAGATATACAGTGGGAAAGCCCTTTTGGGACTATGATGCCTGCATATTATGCCATGTATGCAAAGGCACATATGGAAAAGTATGGGACCACCTTAGAGGATCTTGCCCTTGTTAGGATTAAATCCTCTGTCTATGGTCAGATAAATGAAAAGGCGGTCTATAGAAAGCCTGTCAGTATGGATATGTTTTCAGATCCTGAAAATCCGTTATCTGGCCCTGTTTCAAGCCCACTTAGAGTTGGGGATTGCTGTGCGAATGCAGATGGCAGTTCTTGCATAGTTGTTGCAAGTGAAGAGAAGGCAAAGGCCATCTCTGATAAGCCTGTCTGGATATTGGGGGTGGGTGCAGCATCTGAAAGTGTTAATCTGGCATCCCGCAATCTCTTTACTGGTCTGAGTGTTGCAAGGGAGGCGGCCAGACAGGCATATGAGATGGCAGGCATTGGCCCAAAAGATGTGGATGTGGCAGAGGTGCATGACTGCTTCACCATTGCTGAGATAATGGCATATGAGGATCTGGGATTTGCAGAACCAGGAGAAGGAAAGGAACTTATCAGATCAAAAGAGACCTATAAGGAGGGCTCTATTCCGGTAAATGTGGACGGAGGTCTGCTGTCTAAGGGGCATCCCATAGGAGCAACAGGGGGGTCCCAGATCCGCACCATCGTGCTGCAACTGAGGGGGGAGGCAGGTCCCATGCAGGTAAAAGATCCTGAAATTGGGCTTGTGCATAATATAGGCGGAGTCGGCCTTTATGGAAATGTAACCATCCTTGGGAGGTAGATGATGGCAAAACAAAAGAAAGAGCTGGACGTGAGATTTAAGAAATTTGGAAGCGTGAGCTTTACTGCCACAACCAAAGTAAATGACTTTATTGACTACTTAGAGAAGGGTAAGGTGATGGGCACAAGATGCAAGAATTGTGGAAAACGCTATTTTCCACCCCGTGCAGACTGTTTTCAGTGCCTTTCAAGTGAGATGGAGTGGTTTGAGGTGGAAGGAAATGGAAAGCTCATCACCTATAGTAAACTTCAGTATGCACCAGTTGGATTTGAAAATGATCTTCCATATTATATCGCACTTCTTGACTATGGAGACTACAAGGTCTTTGGAAGGATATCCCCGGATGTTCCAGAAGAGGAGATAAAGATAGGCATGGATATGAAGACAGTGGTAAGATCGCTTCCCAATGGTCAATTAAGTTATGCCTTTGTAAAGTCAGAATAAGTGAATGGCTTATGGAAAGAGATCCATATCCAGATAGACAGTAGATTCCATGACCCTCTTTGCTCATTTCTATTTGATCTTGGAACCTCCGGCATAGAAATCTTAGATGGGGAGATCAAGGCCTATTTTAAAAAATCTGGTCTTGATCCCCTCCTGATTCAGAAAATAGAAAATTATATTAAAGGGATGGAAAAGGGACTAAATATCCCCATCCCCTTTAAGATTAAATCCCTAAAGGTAGAAGAAGAGAGGTGGGAAGATAGGTGGAAAGAATTTTTTAGGCCTCAGAAGGTATCAAATAGTCTTACAATTATCCCTGCCTGGGAAGATATAGGAGATATTAATACAGAATACATTATCCGCATTGACCCTGGCATTGCATTTGGAACAGGAATGCATCCCACCACCCAGATGTGTCTTAAGGCAATGGAAATCTATAGGCCATCTTTTAGCTGGAGAATGCTTGATGTGGGAACAGGAAGTGGAATCCTTGCCATATATGCCGCATACCTTGGTGCAGATAGTATAGTGGCAATAGATATTGACCAGGAGGCTCTAAAAGTTGCAAAGAGAAATCTGTGTATCAATGGTGTAAAAGATAGGGTTAATCTGATATGCGGTAGCACCGATTCCATCAGATCTAAATATGATATGATCTGTGCAAATCTGGATACAAGGAGCCTTATAGGGCTCTGTGCCGATTTTAAAGAAAAAATAAATGGTAGAGGTTTCCTGATATTATCTGGAATACTTAAAGTTGAACTTAAAGATTTATATTCCAGATTCAACCTCAAGGGGTTTAAATGCAGAGACATTATATGTATGGATGAATGGGCAAGTATAGTATTGGAAGGATAAAAGGTTTAGTATGAGAAGATTCTTTGTAGAGGAGGTAAGGGATGAGTTTGCAAGAATAGGAGGAGCTGAAGCAAGGCATATAAAGGTGGTTTTACGGCTAAGACAGGGTGATGAACTTCTCCTTATAGATAGTGGAGGTAATAGATATAAGGCAAGTATTTATAGGTTTGAAGGTAATGATATAGTGGTAAAGATAGGGAGGAAATATCCTCCTATCCCTCCTTCTCCATTAAAGATAATACTCTGCCAGGCGATCATTAGAGCTAAAAATATGGATCTTGTTATTCAGAAGGCCTCTGAGCTGGGAGTTTATGAAATCATTCCATTTTATTCTGAAAGGACCGTATTGAAGCTTTCTAAGGAAAGGGAGGCACAGAAGGTAAGACATTGGAAGGAGATTGCCATACAAAGTGCAAAACAGTCTGGGAGGGCCCCACTTCTTAATCTGAATAAGCCTTTAAGATTTGCTGATATGCTAAAAAGATTTAAATATGAAGAGATATTTAAACTACTTCTTTGGGAAGGAGAAGAAAAGAATTTATTAAAGCAGGTTCTTAGATCCTCCCCTCTGCAGAATAAAGCTGTTGTAGTAGTTGGACCTGAGGGGGGTTTTTCAGAAGGTGAGATAGAGATGGCAAAGGAGGCGGGATTTATGATTACTGCAGTGGGGCAAAGGATACTTCGTTCAGAGACCGCCTCCCTTGTTATTTCCTCCATATTACAGTATGAATGGGGTGATCTATCAGATTAATTTCTGCAAAGGCCAATGGAATATTGCGGCATCTCCAAGCTCCTCTTCAATTCTAAGCAATTGATTGTATTTAGCAATTCTTTCTGATCTGCAAACACTCCCTGTCTTTATCTGACCTACTCCAGATGCAACAGATAGATCCGCAATAAAGTGATCCTCTGTCTCTCCTGATCTATGGGATACAATGGCATTCCATCCGTGGGAAAGCGTCATCTCTATGGCATCCATTGTCTCAGTCAGAGTGCCTATCTGATTTAATTTGATAAGCACAGCATTTGCTGAGCCCTGTTCAATCCCTTTGGAGATCCTCTTTGAATTTGTAACAAACAGATCATCACCTACGATCTGAATCTTACCTCCAAGCCTATGAGTCATCTCCTTCCATCCCTTCCAGTCATTTTCAGATAGTCCATCTTCAATGGATACAATGGGATATCTGTCTATCCATTTTTCATAGAGATCTATGAGACTTTCACTTGAGTAAGAGGAGTTATCAGATTTAAAAAACACATATTTACCCTCTTTATAAAAGGAAGATGCGGCCGCATCTATTGCCAAAAAGACATCCTTACCCGGCTTATAACCTGCCTTTATAATTGCATCTATTATCAATTCAATTGCCTCTTCATTGGACTTGAGATTAGGGGCAAATCCTCCCTCATCACCCACTGAGGTGGAAAGACCTTTGGATCTTAATACTCCTGACAGAGTATGAAATACCTCTGCCCCTATTCTGAGAGATTCCCTAAAACTTTCAGCTCCTGCAGGAACTATCATAAATTCCTGTATATCCACATTGTTATCCGCATGAACTCCACCGTTTAGTATATTCATCATAGGAATGGGAAGGTGGCTTGCATTTACTCCTCCAAGATATCTATAAAGGGGCATATTCAAAGAACCTGCAGCTGCCCTTGCAACCCCTAATGAAACACCCAATATGGCATTTGCTCCCAGTCTGCTCTTATTTGATGTCCCATCAAGCTCTATCAGGGTTCTATCAATGGATCTCTGCTCAAAAGGATCCATGCCCCTTATTTCAGGAGCAATTATATTATTAATATTCTGGACAGCCCTTTCCACTCCCTTCCCTTTATACCTCTTTTTCCTTTTGTCCCTTAGTTCCAAGGCCTCATATCTGCCAGTTGAAGCACCTGATGGAACCGCCGCTCTTCCCACTGTGCCATCACTTAGAACCACATCCACCTCAACGGTGGGATTGCCACGGGAGTCCAATATCTCCCTTCCCATTACTTCCTCAATGATTTCCATATCTTCCCCTCCATAAAATCATTAAATCTTGAGAGCTTTGCATAACCCCTTTTTACACTGGGGGTTACACCCCCAGACCCCCAAAAATTAACTTAAAATAACCCA
>CBFDUE010000081.1:0-9308 GCA_965613025.1 uncultured bacterium | reverse complement strand
CTTGTATGCCTTATAGACCTTTTTTGCATCCTTATCCTTTATCTTTTTCCCTCCAAGTTCATACTTTCCCCTTTTAACTACCTTGTAGAATTCCATATTTTTGATCCTAAACTTTTCATCAATATCCCTCTTTGACTCCTTTCCCTTTGCCCCCATAATAGCAGCCTTATATGAGTCCCAATATCTGGCAAATTCCATAAGCCCATTACCAGCCAGGATCCTGGCATATGGATTGTCTTTACCTATCTCCCTATAAAACTTCTCGATTGCCTGATTTGCCCTCATTTCATAATAGAGTTTCCTCTCTTTACCTATTCCAGGCATGCTGATGAGTACATAGACAATGATGGCCACTGCGATAATGATGGTTATAACCTTTTTTACAAATAGCCATGTCCTCTCTAAGCAACGACGCAGGACACCAGAGACTGTAGGGATATGATAAGGAGGAAGCTCCATTACAAATGGAGCACTCTCCTTTCCCTTAAGCACAGTAAGGTTTAAGGCCTTAGCTACACCAAGTGCTATGATCAGTGTAATTGTGGCTATAAAAAACATGGCAATAGCCTTATATTCAGTAAAGAACATACCAATTAAGAGCACATAGAGTGGAACCTTGGCCATACAATTCATAAGAGGTGTAGTAAGTATGGTTGCCATACGGGCCCTTTCATCCTTTATGCCACGGCACGCCATGACACCTGGTATAGCTCACCCACCCACATATACACCACCCAATATATAGGGCAGAGTGGATTGTCCATGGAGGCCAAAATGCCTAAGGATACGGTCTAAGATAAATGCCATACGCGCCATATAGCCTGTATCTTCCAGTATGGCTATTAAGGCAAAGAGGATGAGAAAGATAGGGACATAATTTAGGACTGCCACAATCCCATCAATGACCCCTAAGGGAACTGAACGAAGGAGTGGGTCAAAGATGAATCCTTCAGGAGGAAGGATGTTTGCAATAAACTTTCTAAAGGAGGCCAAGATGGGCCAAGTATAATTGGTGATATTGTAGCCCTGGACTATAGAGAGCTCATATAGACCATAGATGACAGCAGCCAGGATAATAAAGCCAAAGACCCTATGGCATACAACCTTATCAATCTTATCAGATAGGGCTAAGGTTATCTCCTTTTTTCTCTTAATGGCACTTTCTGCGATCTTCTCTGCCGCAAGATAACGCCTCTGAGCAATGACCTTCTCTGGGGCCTCTTTATATTTGGATATAAACCTTTCCCTCTCTTTTTCTACATAATCTAAGATTTCCCTTCCATCTTTTGACCGCTCTTTAACAAGCCTCTCTGCCTCACTATCACCTTCCATAAGCTTTACCGCAAGCCACCTTAAGGGATAGTCTTGAGAGAATGCAGATTCTTCTGAAAGCCTCTCTTCTAAGGAGGAAAGCACAGGCTCTAAGGCATCACCATAATCAATGCATATAGGGTTAGACTGGATATCCCCATTGGCAACATCCCATATTGCCTTCTGAAGCTCTTTTTTCCCTCTCCCTCTATTGCCAATTGTCGGAATTACCGGAACCCCTAACTTTTTGCTCAATTCATCTATATCTATTTCAATTCCCCTGCTTTTTGCTACATCCATCATGTTTAAATCAATTACCAATGGGATTCCCATCTCACCAAGCTGAAATGTAAGATAGAGATTCCTTTCAAGATTTGATGCATCCACTATATCAACCACCAATTTCGGTCTTTCATGGAGGATAAAATCCCTTGCTATTCGCTCCTCTAATGTGTAAGAAGTAAGGCTATAGGTGCCAGGCAAATCAATCAGTTCAATACTATCTCCCTGAAACTTAAATACCCCGGTCTTCTTCTCTACAGTTACACCAGGGTAATTGGCCACATGCTGCCTGGCCCCAGTAAGGAGGTTAAAGATAGTGGACTTGCCAGAATTGGGCTGTCCCGCAACTGCCACTATAATCTTTTCCTTTTTCATAATGGCTCCACCTCAATACACTTAGCCTCTGAATGACGGAGGCTTACATGATATCCTCTAATAGAAAAATCAACCGGGTCTACAAGTGGTGCATTACGCACCACCTTTACCTTTGTCCCAGGCACAAAGCCCATATCCATTAGGCGCTGCCCTATAGCACCGCCTATATTTACCCTTATAATCCGGCATTCTCGCCCAGTCTTTATCTCATCTAATGTCATAGCTGTTAATAAATTTAACCCCTAATCTCATACTATCAGGGAATTTTATTAATATAACTTTCTTTGTCAAGAGAATTTTGTAAAATTTTTTAAAAATGTTTACTTATCAAACAAAAATAAAATTTATTTTTAGGGAATACCAAGACATCTATCCTTTAAATCATCTGGTGGAGGTAATTCCATCCTTGCTTTTATTAACAAAGGACCCCAATGAATAATTCTTATCTAAGATCTTGATTGGCAAGAAATCTCCCTGTCTTAATTTTAGATATCATAAATTTAACAATGTTAATTTTTAAAACATTTCTAATGTAAAAAGGATTGTTTGTCAAGAATTATTGACAAGTTTTTTTTCTTAATCTAAGCTTAATAATTATTTTAAGATGGGAGAGGTGCTGTGCTGATTCCACTTGCCATGACAGTTCCTGGTAAAGAGGTTACAATAGTTTCAATAAATGCAGGCAGAGGGTTACAGGCAAGACTATTTAGCCTGGGGCTCATTCCAGGAGTTACCATAAAGGTGCTCAGTAATTCCCGCCCGGGCCCTATTAGAATCTCGGTTAAGGACACCAGGCTTGCCCTTGGCTGGGGTGTGGCACAAAAGATCATAGTAAGCGAATAGACCATCCCCAAGATCCTCTATTTTGTATGGAAACATGACATTCCATAATGAGAGCTTTGCATAATCCCTTTTTACACTGGGGGTTACACCCCCCTCCGGGTCGGAGACCCTCCCTGCCGGGGCGGAGTCCCCTCTAGTATTTCGTTTCCAAATTAATATTGCATAGGGAGCTTATTATTGTTATGATAGAGGCACCTAAGATCAAATGGAGGTGCTTCTATGAGGAGGAGGGGTAAGGAGTTAAGGTTAAGGGAAGAAGAGAAGATAATGTTAGAGAGGGTTATCAGGAGGAGGACAGAGAAGTTAACAAGGGTAGAGAGGGCGAAGTATATTCTTGATTATTATAATGGAGAAAGCATATATAGCATAGCCAAGAAATACAAAACGAACAGGCCAAAAGTTCAAAGGACGATTGATAAAGCGATTATATATGGAGCAGAATCAGCTCTTGATGATCTTCCTGGCAGGGGCAGGAAGCCAGTAATAAGCGAAGAGGCGAGGATATGGTTTTTAAATATAGCGTGTCAAAAGCCTAAGGATTTAGGCTTACCTTATGAAGTATGGACGCTGAGTAAATTAGCAAAGTATATAAGGGAGAAGGGGCAAGAATTAGGTTTTAATTGTTTTGAGAAGTTAAGCAAAGGCACGGTGAGCAAATTATTATCTAAAAGTAATATTAAGCCTTTTAAAGTAAAGTATTATCAGGAAAGGCGTGATAAAGATTTTGAAGAGAAGATGGTTCAGGTGCTTTGTGTCTACAAGGAAGTGGAATTATTAAAGAAAAAAGGGGAAAGAGAACTTGTTATAGTTTCATATGATGAAAAGCCAGGCATCCAGGCGATAGGCAACTTAGGGGAAGATATACGGATAGATCCAGATAAGGGTGGCAGTATTTTAAGAGATAGTAATTATAAAAGATATGGAACTATATCGTTTCTTGGTGGAATAGATCTGTTAACAGGACAGATACATGGTATAGTAAGGGATCGACATAGGAGTGAAGAATTTATAGAATTTTTGGAGCTCTTAGATAAAGCATACCCTCAGAAGATAAGGATAAAGATAATATTAGATAATCATTCCTCTCATACATCTAAAAAGACAAGAAGCTATTTAAAGAATAAGATTGGAAGGTTTGAGTTTGTTTTTACTCCGAAACATGGCTCGTGGTTAAATATAATAGAGGTATTTTTTAGCAAGATGACACGCTCATTGTTAAGACATATTAGAGTAGAGTCAAAAGAGGAATTAAAAGAACGTATTTTAAGCTATATTGAAGAATTAAATAAACAACCAGTTATATTTAAGTGGAAATATAAGTTAAATGAAATATGATATGTTATTTTGGAAATGAAATACTACTACACTCACTCCCTCGCAAAATTAAAAGGTTCAGTAATTACTTTACAAGTGAGTAAATTTCCCTTTTATTAAGTGTGTGAAAATAGATAGAAAGGGGAAGCTTATGGTAGATCTTAAAGAGAGGGATATTAGATTTTTAAAGCAGAAAGGTATGGATATAGAGGATGTAAGGTTCCAGATTAAGATACTAAGGGAGGGAGGTAGGATTCTCAATCTAAAGAGGCCGTGCACCCTTGGAGATGGAATCCAGAGAATTGATGAATCAAGAGTAGATGCACTTATCAGCAGATATGAGGATGCGGCCTGTAGAGGAAGATGTATGAAATTCGTTCCTGCATCTGGTGCAGCCACCCGAATGTTTAAATCCCTTATGGCATATCTTAAAGGAGAAGATGGCAGAGAGGAGGTGGAAGATTTCTTTAAAAATATTGAAAAATTCGCCTTCTTTGATGATCTTTTAAAAGTATTAGAGAGAAATTCTTTGGAGCTCAGATCCCTGATTCAAAAGAGAGACTATAAGACAGTCCTTGAATTTTTACTAAAAGAAAAGGGGCTTGGCCTTTCCCATCTTCCTAAGGGGCTTATCAAGTTCCATAGATATGGAAATATCGCAAGAACTCCCTTTGAAGAGCATCTTCTTGAGGCAGCACATTACGTGATGGATAGAGATGGGAATGTGCGGGTCCACTTTACCATATTAAAAGAGCACGAAGACAGAATTAAAAGACATATAGAGGAGGCCTTAAAGAGATTTGGCGAAAAGGCAAAATTCCATGTGACATTTTCCTTTCAAGCCCCTTCCACAGATACCGTTTCCATGGATATGCAGGGGAATCTTTTAAGGGATGAAGAGGGGAATCTGGCATTTAGACCTGGTGGGCATGGTGCACTCCTTGAAAACTTAAATAGTATTGGTGGAGATATTGTATTTATCAAAAATATTGACAATGTGCTATCAGAAGACAGTTGGCCCCATGTGGCAAGGTATAAAAAGATCTTGGGTGGAATACTACTTGAGGTTCAAGAAGAGATTCACTCCTATATCTCAAAGCTAAATAGAGAGACTTCAGTTGAACTCTTGGATCAGGTAACCGATTTTACTAAAAAGAGGCTCAATGTTATCCCTGCATCTAAGATTGAGGAGCTATCCCCTGAAAAAAAGAGAGAATACTTACTTAGTATCCTAAATAGGCCACTTAGGGTATGTGGAATGGTAAAGAATGTGGGAGAGCCAGGAGGTGGGCCTTTCTGGATTGAAGAAGATGATGGTTCCATGTCTGTTCAGATTGTGGAATCGGCCCAGATCAATATGGAGATGCCAGAGCAGAAAAGGATATGGGAAAGTTCAACCCATTTCAATCCCGTTGATATTGTCTGTGCCCTAAGAGATATGGATGGAAGGCCATATGATCTAAGAAAGTTCTGCGACAGATACGCATGGTTTGTTACTATAAAATCAAAAGATGGGGTGGATATTAAGGCAATAGAGAGGCCAGGCCTATGGAATGGCTCAATGGCATACTGGAATAGTGTATTTGTGGAGGTTCCATCTGATACCTTCTGTCCTGTAAAAAAGGTCCTGGATCTTCTAAGACCACTTCATCAAAAGAAGGGATAATGAAGCTTACAGATAAGAGGGAATATCTGATCCTATTTTTAAAAGGCGTATGTATGGGCAGTGCCGATATAATACCTGGGGTATCGGGTGGAACTATGGCACTGATTTTGGGTATCTATGAAGATTTAATTAAGGCGATAAGATCATTTGATAGCCGATTTATACGTTCTATCTTTTCTTTTAAGATAAGGGATGCCTTTGAACATGTCCCATTGGGAATCCTCCTACCGGTATTATCTGGAATAGCTATCGCTATACTAACCCTTTCAAGGATCATCTCCTTTCTGCTTTTTAAATATCCATATATTGTATGGTCCTTTTTCTTTGGTCTCATTGTGGCATCTGCATTTAGTATCACCAAAAGGGTATCTCCCATTAGTGCCGATGTGGTGTCTGTGCTATTGGCTGGCACAATTATAGGATATGTTCTGGTGGGCTTTATGCCTGTTTCCAGTCCAGATTCCCTATATTTTATCTTTTTTTGTGGTGCCCTTTCCATCTGTGCCATGATATTACCCGGGATATCAGGTGCCTTTATATTGGTAATACTCGGTAAATACCACTATATGCTAAATGCCATAAATTATGGCAGAGTTGATATTGTATTTGTCTTTTTGATGGGTGCAGCTACAGGTATTGTGCTATTTAGCAGGATATTAAATTTTATGCTTCAAAGATACAGAAGACATACCATATTTTTGTTAAGTGGGCTTATGCTTGGATCCCTTAGAAAGATATGGCCATGGAAGGTGGTAACAAATGGGTTTTATATAAATGTACTTCCCGGTAAGATCGATGGAGAGTTGCTTTTCTGTCTGTTAATGCTCTCTTTGGGTATATCCATTGTCTTTGCAGTTGATCACTTTAATGAAAAGGACATGGATAGGGCATGAAAAATCTGCTTATCACAGGTGGGTGCGGGTTTATAGGATCCAATTTTATAAGATTCCTATTTTATAAGACAGATTTTGATGGAAAGGTTATAAATGTGGATAAACTTACCTATTGTGCAGATCCTGACTCATTAAATACCATAGAAGAAAGATATCCTGATAGATACCATTTTATAAGGGGTGATATTGCTGATCATGAATTTATGGAAGAAGTATTTAAAAGATATGAGATAGATGCGGTCTGTAATTTTGCAGCTCAAAGCCATGTGGACAGGGCAATAGTTGATCCATCTGAATTTATCTCTACAAATATTTTGGGCACATATTGTCTTTTAGAATGTGTAAGGAAGTTATCCAAGTTTTTCCTATTTCATCAGGTAAGCACAGATGAAGTCTATGGAAGTATTGAGATGGGAAGGGTTAAAGAAGATGCCCCATTTAGACCCACAAATCCCTATTCTGCCTCCAAGGCCTCTGCAGACCATCTGGTAAGATCATATGCAAATACCTATGGACTGCCCATTACCATATCTCACAGCTCCAATAATCTTGGGCCATATCAGTTTCCTGAAAAGCTTGTTCCCCTTACAATCCTAAATGCCTTAGAAGAAAGGCCCATCCCCATATATGGAGACGGAAAAAACATAAGGGATTGGCTATATGTGGAGGATAACTGCAGGGCCATATGGATGATAATGTGTGAAGGAAAAAGGGGGCAAAATTATAATGTAGGAAGTGAAAGGGAGACCGAGAACCTGGAATTGGTTAGTCTTTTATGTGATATTATGGACAGTATAAGGAGGCCAAAAGGAATAAGGCAGAGAAGGGAGCTAATTAGATTTATAAAAGATAGGCCAGGGCATGATAGACGCTATGCAATGGATTGTTCAAAGATCAAGAGAGAATTGGGCTGGAGCCCCAAATACGGTATAGAGGAGGCACTGGATCTAACCATCAGATGGTATCTGGAAAATCTAAGATGGGTGGATATGATGAAAAAGAGGCTGAATGGATGGATTAAGAGCCATTATGGAAAGGAGTTTTTATAGAGGAAAGCCGATATGAAAGGGATTATCTTAGCAGGGGGGCATGGGACAAGGCTCTTCCCCCTAACTAAGGCAATAAGTAAGCAGCTTCTACCAGTATATGATAAGCCCATGATCTATTATCCTCTCTCAGTGCTTATGCTTGCTGGAATAAGGGACATATTGATCATATCTACTCCCAAAGACATTTCCAAATTTAAGGAGCTTTTGGGAGATGGAAGTCAGCTTGGACTGAGATTTTCTTATAAAGTACAAGAAAGCCCTAAGGGGATCGGAGAGGCATTTATCCTGGGAGAAGAGTTTATTGGAACACAAAGCGTCTGTTTGGTCTTGGGGGATAACCTATTTTATGGTCACGGCCTTCCAGAGGTATTAAGACGATGTGCCAGCTTAAGGGAAGGAGCCATAATATTTGCATATATGGTTAAAGATCCTACAAGATATGGGATCGTGGAGATAGATTCAGATGGGACGGTATTGAGCATTGAAGAAAAGCCCCAAAAGCCAAGATCCTATTATGCAATACCCGGTATTTATTTTTACGATAGCAGGGTGGTGGAGATAGCAAAGGGACTGAGGCCATCTTGCAGGGGAGAGCTTGAGATATCTGATATAAATATGAGATATCTGGATATGGGAAGATTGAGGGTTGAGATATTGGGTAGGGGTTTTGCATGGTTGGATATGGGAACCTATGAGTCCCTCTATCAGGCAACCACCTTTGTCCAGTCCATTCAAGAGAGGCAAGGACTTAAGATCTCGTGTATTGAGGAGATTGCCTACAGGTTGGGATATATTGACAGGGCTCAATTGAAATCCCTTGCTGAGGATATGAGCCATAATGAGTATGGAAGATATCTCCTTAGAATTCTGGAGGAAGGCTAAAGTTCATGCCTTTTGAATTTATAAAAGGTGAGATGGAAGGTATATTTCTGATTAGATCTACTATATTTAAGGACATAAGAGGGCATTTCAGGGAGCTATTTCATCAAAGGGAGTTCAAAGAGCTTCTATCTGACATTGGATTTGTCCAGGACAACCTCTCATATTCCATAAAGGGTGTCATAAGGGGGTTGCACTATCAACTGAGATATCCTCAGGCCAAATTGGTGTATGTAATTAAAGGAGAGATATTTGATGTGGCTGTAGATATTAGAAGGGGTTCTCCCACCTTTTTGAGATGGGAAGGTCATCTGTTAAGGGATTCTTCAACAGATGGAATATTTATCCCTGAAGGATTTGCACATGGATTCTGTGTGATCTCTGAATATGCCCTTATTATGTATAAATGCACAGATTTTTATCGTCCAGAAGATGAATATGGAATCTCCTGGAAAGATCCGGATCTAAGTATCCCTTGGCCTGTCTCAGATCCCATATTATCTGAAAAGGATCGGTATCTTCCTTTCCTCAGAGATATAAATGAGGAAGAGCTTCCCATATATAGGAGTTTTAAAAATATATGATTCCCATAAGAGATACCATAGAGTCCAAAAGATATCCTGTGATTAACTATTCCATTATAATAGCCAACATCTTTTTCTATATGGTTGAGCTTGGCAGAGGAGAACAGCTGGA
>CBFDUE010000080.1:0-9395 GCA_965613025.1 uncultured bacterium | reverse complement strand
TTTTTTCAAGCAGAAGACGGCATACGAGATCATGCCTAGTCTCGTGGGCTCGGAGATGTGTATAAGAGACAGGCAACCAGGAGGGGAAATTCCCATACATAATCATTTTTATCATCAGACCATGTATATTCTTAGTGGAAGATTTGAATGTTATAGGTTTGACATGGAAACCGAAGAGGCTGTTGAAACTAAGATAGTAGGACCAGGGGATTTTATATATATTCCCAGTATGGAACCCCATGGTATGAAAAATATCGGCAGTGAGCCTGCCACATTTCTATGCTGTATTGCCAATGTCTATGAAGATACCGATTGACATAGTAAGCAAGGATAGAAGATATTTCCCGGTATGGAAGATAGGAATCTAATAGTTAAGACCTTTTTAATTGCCTTTCTTATATCTACCCTACTGCTTTTTAGGCTTCTGTGGACCTATATCTCTTCAATAATTTTGGCCCTCTTTATTGCAAGTGTCTTCTATCCTCTGTATTCATTTCTTAAAAAGAGGTTAAAGGTAAAAGAATCATTGATAGCACTTCTTATGACAATATTGATTTCCATAATCTTTATTATCCCAGTAAGCGGCTTTATAGGTTCCCTTTCCAATGAGGCATTTGACTTTTATAGAAAAAGTAGGGAGTCAGTATCCCTTAAAAAGTTCCAGGATATTCTTGAGGGTAAAGGCAGATTGGGAAATAGGATAAAGAGGCTTACAACCCTTTTTAACATAGATATTGATGAAAAGAGTGTAGAGAGGTTTGCCACTTCCATTGGCAAAAATATAGGACTCTTTATCTCCAGACAGATTAGATCCATTGCCTCAAATGTATTTAACCTTGTTATCCAGTTCTTTATAATGATTTTGATAATCTATTATATCCTGCGTGATGGGCCTAATCTAAAAAGATATATTATGCAGATTATACCTCTTCCAGAGGATCAGCAGGAGATGGTGATAGATAAATTTAGAGAGATGGCCAGGGCAGTGATTGTTGGAAATGGTATTTCAGGTATTATACAGGGGGTATTTGGTGGAATTGGATTTGTTATCTTTGGCCTGGGAGCTCCTCTGCTTTGGGGAACCCTGATAGGGGTGTTGGCATTTCTCCCTATAATTGGCGCAGGGATGGTCTATTTCCCGGCATCCATTTTCATATTTATTCAGGGTTCCACTGGCAAGGCAATAGGTTTTCTGATATATAATCTTATATATAGTTCAATTACAGAATATATAATAAAACCTCGTATAATAGGAAAAGAGATGAAAATGAATCCTGTTTTAATCTTTATAGGTGTCTTTGGGGGAATCAAACTCTTTGGAATCCTGGGGGTTATCTATGGCCCTCTTATTCTTACCATATTTCTTACAATGGTAGAGATCTATAGGATGGAATATAAAAGGATATAAGAGATAAGGAGAAGGGTTTTATGGGCACAAAAGATCTATTAAAAGGAAAAAAGATATTGGTTGTTGATGATGAGCAGGATATACTCGATACCCTATTAGAACTCTTGGATATATGTAATGTAGATACTGCGGATAGCTTTGAAAAGGCAAAAGAGCTTTTAGAGAGAAATTATTATGATATTGCCATATTAGATATAATGGGAGTTAAAGGATATGATCTGCTTGAGATAGCTAAGGATAGGAATATCCCTGCTCTCATGCTTACGGCTCATGCACTGACAGAGGAAGATCTTAAAAGATCCATAAAGGAAGGGGCTTCCTATTTCGCACCAAAGGATGAGATTGATAAGATACATCTATTTATACAGGATGTCCTTGAGGCTAAGGAGAAAAAGAAGAATGTCTGGCTTAAATGGTATGAAAGACTTGCCTCTTTTTGGGATAGAAGATTTGGGGAGAGATGGAGAGAAAAGGATAAGGAATTTTGGGATACTTTGATTAAGTACTAAGTCATGGAGGTGGATCATTATGATGGCCAATATTAGTGAAACACTTGAATTTTTAAAGAAAAGGGTAAGAAAGCGATATGGTTTTGGATTTATCCTGGGTACAGGATTAGGGCAGATAACAGATATTATGGATATAGAAGATGAAATTTCCTATGAAGAGATCCCCAATTTTCCTGTATCCACAGTAGAAGGTCACAGAGGAAGACTTGTATTTGGAAGCAGTTATGGAAAATCCATAGTGGCTATGGATGGGAGATTTCACCTATATGAAGGATATAGCGGATTTGATATAGCACTTCCCATCAGGGCTATGAAGAGCTTAGGGGTTGAATATCTTATGATATCAAGTGCCGCAGGAGGGCTGAATCCTAAATATGTCCCTGGCGATCTAATGATTTTGCGGGATCATATCAATCTCACCGGGCATAATCCACTGGTAGGTCCCAATGTTGATGAATTTGGTCCAAGATTCCCTGATATGTCAAGACCGTATGACCTACGGCTTATAGAGATTGCAAAAAAAAAGGCCAATGATCTGGGTATTGACATAAAAGAAGGGGTATATGTACAGGTATTAGGCCCAAGCTTAGAGACAGCGGCAGAGAGCCGTTTTTTGAGAATGATAGGTGCAGATGCTGTTGGTATGTCCACTGTGGTAGATGTGATCGTAGGGATTCATTGTGGAATGAAGATACTGGTCATTGTGGTTATAACAGATGTGATAGATCCAGATAATATGCAGGAATTGACCCTTGAAGATGTGTTGAAGACTGCTCAAGAGACTGCTCCAAAACTATGTGGTCTTTGGAAAGAGATAATTAAAGAGATCTAATAGAGGGGATATTACCTATAGAAGCGGCCTTATTGATAGCCCTTAAAATGGCCGCTTTTAGAGCCTCTTCTCCCAATACACCAACAATATGGGGGTCTGTTTCAATCTCTCCTGAAGCTATTGTAAATATCATATCGCCATCATATATGGTGTGAGCTGGGCTAATGGTTTTAACAACAGCTGCCTGGGCCATTCTGGAAACCAATGTGGCCTGCTGTTTATCTAACTTTGCATTTGTAATTATGGCACCCAAAGTGGTATTAGTATTAGTATGGGAAAATGGAGGTATAGCCCTCTCTTTACCACGAAGATAGAGTCTATAAGTATTAGCAAATCTTTTACCACTCTTTGTCTTCCTTGCTCCAGCAATAATCCTTTTTGTATCTGGATCAACCACATCTCCAAAACAATTTACAACTGCAATTGCATAGACACAAAGACCATCACTTAAAGATCTTTTGGATATTCCCATGCCACCTTTCATCGCATGTTCTATACCAAAGAATTTACCAACTGTTGCCCCCGTCCCTGCGCCAACAGAGCCTTCCAATATTCTTTTTCCATCCATCGCATCAATACAGGCCTTATATCCCAGTGTCTCATAATCACATATCTCTCTCTTGCCAATTGCAAGATCAAATATAACCCCTGTTGGAACTATGGGGACAGGAAGCTCCTTCATTCCAAACCCATATCCATTATCTTTTAAAAATTTCATAACACCGCTTCCCGCACCAAGACCATATGCGCTTCCCCCGCTCAGACAAACTGCATGTATCTTTGAAATGAGATGATTTGCTGAAAGTGAATCAATCTGTCTTGTGCTTGTTGCTGAACCTCTTATATCTATACCTGCTGATAACCCGGCTGGGCATAATATCACTGTAACACCAGTAACTATCTCAATATCATGGGCATGCCCTAAATATACTCCTCTTATCCCTTTAAGTTCAGCCATATAATTTGTCTTTACCTTTGATCATTCTCCATTAGAATTAGTTAATTATTAGAATATCCTTAAATGGTCAATAGTAATGAGAGGAAAGAGATTTGTAGCGCTGGGGGCTCGGTTAAAAGGAATACCTGAAATTATAACTCTGGGAGTAAAGCCTAATTTTAGGGATTACACTGATAAAGAAAGAGAGCTTATTTTTGACTCCCCTGTTATCCTTTACCCTACTTTGAACTATTCACAGTTCTTTACCACAATTGGAAAGAGGATCTTTCCAAGCCTTGAGACCTATCTCTACGCTGATGAAAAGATTAAACAGACCACACTGTTTTATATGTTGAATATTCCCCATCCTAAAACCCGTATTTACTATCCCAGGCATTATAGGGATATACTAAAGGATTTTAGCTTTCCATTTATTGCAAAACTTCCAAGGGCATCTTCTCAAGGAAGGGGAGTCTTTAAGATCCATAATGAAAAAGAGCTTAGTGATTATCTTAAAATGACAAAGGTAGCCTATATACAGGAATACCTCCCTCATGAAAGAGACCTCAGAGTAATACTTATTAATTATGATCCAGTGCTTGCATATTGGAGAGTGCGAAGTAAGGGAGATTTTAGAACCAACATATCCAGGGGTGGAAAGATATGTTTTGATGATATACCAAAAGAGGCAGTATATCTGGCATATCAATTTGCCAAGAGATGTAAGTTCAATGATGTGGGGCTTGATCTAATAAGATCTAAAGGAAGATGGTATCTGATTGAGGCCAATATGAAATATGGTAGAAAGGGGCTAATGTTAAAAGGACTAAACCTTAAATCCATATTAAGGGAAAAACTTTTAAAGGGAGAAATTGTATGACCCCTCCGTTAAAAGAGGTTGAAGTTGTGGGTCTGGGACAGGCATGTGTGGATTTCTTAGGCAGAATCCCTTGGTATCCCAATATGGATGGGAAAGTAGAGATATCAGAGTTTCATATCCAATGCGGTGGCCCTGCATCCACTGCATTAGTTACACTTTCAAGATTAGGGATAAGATGCTCTTTTTTAGGTGCTATAGGAGATGATGAATTTGGAAAAAAGATTTTAAAGGGGTTAAAGGAAGAAAGTATTGACACATCACACCTAAGGATCAGATCAGGGCATACATCTCAATTTGCATTTATTGCAATAGATATGGAAAGTGGAAACAGGACCATATTTTGGTATAGAGGAAGCGCACCCCATCTTTTGCCTGAAGAGGTGGATTTATCCTGTTTTTCTGGGGCAAAGATTCTGCATGTGGACGGCCTTATGTTAGATGCTGCAATTGAGGCGGCAAGGCAGGCAAGATCAATGGGTATGAAAGTGGTCATGGATGCAGGGACATTTAGAGAAAAGACCCCAGAGCTTATTCCTCTAGTAGATGTGCTAATCGCATCAGAGGAATTCGCTCGCCCTCTTATAGAGAACAGCATAACTCCTGAAAGTGCAATTGAGATATTAAAAAAGATGGGTGCAAAGGATGTGATTATTACCTTAGGTTCCAGAGGTAGTGTGGGAATGGAGGAAGGTGAATTCATATATCAAAAGGCATATAAGGTAAAAGCAATTGATACTACTGGTGCAGGTGATGTATATCATGGGGCCTATATCTATGGAATTCTAAAAGGGTGGGGCATGAGACAATGTATGAACTTTGCCTCAGCAGTTGCAGCTATCAAATGTAAAAAGATTGGGGCAAGAGCAGGCATTCCCACATTAAGCGAGATAGAGAATCTTTTCCCAGATTGCGGAGTTTAATCCCTTTCAGATATCTTCCTGTAAAGTGAATATTGATGATCTGTATATGTAAAGCCCTTTTCATTGCATATACTTATCCCCTCTCCAATGGGTTCCAGCCCCTGAAGTCTCATATCATAGTCTACCATTATCTTAATAAGATCATCAAAACTGGTTCTGGGCTCCCATTTAAGCTCTCTCTTTGCCTTAGATGGATCTGCAAGCAGATGTTCCACCTCTGTGGGTCTAAAATATCGGGGATCAATCTCTATGATCACATCACCCTGATTTAGAAACTCTTTCCATCTGTAAACCATACTCTTTACAATACCTTTCTCTCCAATACCCTCCCCTTTCCATTCAATCTCAAGTCCTGCATAAGAAAAGGCCTTTTCCACAAATTCCCTAACACTATGACTTTCTCCAGTCCCAATCACATAATCTCCAGGTTGATCCTGTTGCAACATCATCCACATCATCTCCACATATTCTGGGGCAAACCCCCAATCCCTCTTGGCATTAAGGTTTCCGAGATACAGCCTTTGCTGCCGACCTGAAAGGATACTTGCAATGGCTCTTGTGATCTTTCTGGTAACAAATGTTTCCCCCCTTCTTGGGCTTTCATGATTAAACAGGATTCCATTAGAGGCAAAGATTCCATAGGCCTCTCTATAATTTACTGTAATCCAAAAGGCATAGACCTTTGCCACGGCATAAGGGCTTCTTGGATAAAAAGGGGTCTTTTCATTTTGTGGAGGGGGGGCATTCCCAAACATCTCACTTGATGATGCCTGATAAAATGTGGTTTTAATGCCGCTTCTTCTGATGGCATCAAGAATCCTTGTGGTTCCAAGGGCAGTAATATCTCCTGTGTATTCGGGCATATCGAATGAAACACGCACATGACTCTGAGCTGCAAGATGATATATCTCCTGGGGCATAAGATTGTAGACTATATCGGTTAATACGCCTGGATCTGATAGATCAGTGTAATGTAAAAAAAGTCTTACCCCTTTTTCATGAGGATCCATATAGAGATGGTCTATCCTATGGGTATTGAAAGTGGATGCTCTTCTGATGAGTCCATGAACCTCGTATCCCTTTGATAGCAAAAATTCTGCAAGATAAGAGCCATCTTGACCAGTAATACCTGTAATAAGTGCTCTTTTCATTATCTATCTCCACATTTATCCTTATATATATGATGCAAACTATCTTTAAAAGCGATTTGATAAATTTTTTGCAGCCTTTTATTTGATAGTTTCTCTATACCATCTGTATGTCATCTCAATACCATCTCTTAAAGAAATTGATGGTTCCCACCCCAGTCTTTTTATCTTGGATATATCAAGAAGCTTTCTGGGAGTCCCATCTGGCTTAGTCTTATCATATAAGATATCACCTTTAAAATTAACTATATCCCTTATTAATTCTCCAAGATCTCTTACTTTAATATCCTTTCCAGCTCCGATATTTATCAATTCTCCAATATCCTTATATGAGTAATTTTCCATTAAAAATATGCATGCAGAGGCAAGATCATCTACATATAAAAATTCTCTAAATACCTCACCACTTCCCCATAAGATAACCTGATCTTTCCCTATACCCACATTTTGAAGCACATTACCTATGGATTTTTCGTCATCACAATTGATCTTTTTGTCTAATCCAAAACCAAGTGGAAAGGTCTGAAGATCCCTTTTAATATTATCAAGATTTCCTTCCTTAAGCATCTTTGCAAGATGAAATTTCCTAATCAATGCAGGCAGTACATGAGCTGTCTCTAAATTAAAATTATCGTTTGGCCCATAGAGATTGGTGGGCATAACAGAGATAAAATCTGTTCCATACTGTTCATTATAATATCTACATAGCTTTATAGCAGAGATCTTTGCTATTGCATATGGTTCATTTGTAGGTTCAAGAGAATCGCTTAATAGATATTCCTCCTTCATAGGCTGAGGACACAGCCTTGGATAAATGCAGGAAGATCCAAGATTTAAAAGCCTTTTTACTCCAAACTTATATGCAGATTGGATTACATTTAATGCAATTGCCAAGTTTTCATATATAAACTCTGCTCGATATGTGTTATTGGCAAGGATTCCTCCTACTTTTGCCGCTGCCATATATACATATTGGGGTTTTTCATTTTTGAAAAAATCTTCAGTATCTGATTGCCTTGTAAGATCAAGTTCAGAATGGGATCTATAGACTAAGTTACTGTATCCCTCATCCTTTAATTTTCTCAATATGGCAGATCCCACAAGCCCCCTATGACCTGCCACATATACCTTTTCATCTTTATAAATGCTCATATTAATAGTGCCTTATAATAATCATTTTAAGTTTTTAGTAGTTAAGAATTATCTGGTTGTCAAGTAGAGCCTATAAAAAAATGCCTGGGGCGGGAATCGAACCCGCACGGGGGCGAACCCCCACGGGATTTTAAGTCCCGTGCGTCTGCCTATTCCGCCACCCAGGCATCTATTTGGCGGAAGTGTATGGGAATCGAACCCACCTGGGACACCCCTCAGTGCCCCACACCGGATTTGAAGTCCGGGAGCCCCACCAGGGAACTATCCACTTCCACCAATAAGATACAATACATAATATTAAATTCAGGGGTCATGTCAAGCTAAGAGATATATTCCAGAATAATCTTTAAAATCCTTCGTATTGGTTCTGCCGCTCCCCAAAGTAATTGATCACCACATGAAAATGCTGTAAGGAAACGGGGGCCATGAACCATCTTTCTAATCCTTCCTACTGGAATATCAAGGTTTCCACTTACAGCCGCTGGAGTAAGATATTTTACTGTGGCTTCTTTTTCATTGGGAATGATCTTAACCCAACTGTTTCCATTTCTTATAATCTCTATTATCTCTTCTAATCCCACATCTCTATTTAACTTTATTGTAAACGCCTGACTATGGCATCTCATGGCACCTACTCTTACACAGATACCATCTATAGGAATGGGATCTTTAAGATTTAAGATCTTATTAGTTTCTGCATATCCTTTCCACTCCTCTCGTGTTTGACCATTTTCCATAAGTCTATCTATCCAAGGAATAAGGCTTGCTGCAAGAGGAGCTCCAAAGTTATCAGTGGGGAAATTTTGATTTCGTATGATTTCAGTAACCCTCTTATCTATTTCAAGTGCAGTTACTGAAGGTTGTTTGATTAAGTCATCTACTTCTTTTCCAATAACGTGCATCTGCTTTATTAGTTCTATCATATTCTTTGCACCTGCTCCAGAAGCTGCCTGATATGTCATGGATGTTATCCACTCAATTAGCCCTTCTTTAAACAGACCATTTAAGGCCATAAGCATAAGACTCACCGTGCAGTTTCCTCCCACATATGTCTTTATACCGGAATTTAAGGCTGAATCAATCACAGCTCTATTTACTGGATCCAGGACAATAATGCTGTCATCTTCCATTCTGAGTGTGGAGGCCGAATCAATCCAATAACCTTTCCATCCATCTCTTTTTAATTCATAATAGATCTTTTTTGTATAATCTCCTCCTTGACATGTTACAATAATATCCATATTCTTAAGAAGAGATAAATCGTATGAGTCTTGAACAGGAGGAATGCCCAAACCAATGTCTGGACCCTTTTTACCAATAGTTGTAGTACTAAAAAAGATAGGTTCAAATCCGTTAAAGTCATTTTCTTCCTTCATCCTCTGCATAAGAACAGACCCTACCATCCCTCTCCAACCAACAAATCCAACTTTTAACATAGACTCCCCCTCTCAAATAATTTTTTAGATTAGATCTAAAATAAAATATCTCATAAGTCAATATTTCACAATCTATACTAAAATCAAAAATTCAATCTCTATTTCTCAACCAAAAATAAGACCATGATATTAATGCCTTTTAAAATTTTAGATCATCATTTTTTGATAGAAAA
>CBFDUE010000079.1:0-9566 GCA_965613025.1 uncultured bacterium | reverse complement strand
TGATACGGCGACCACCGAGATCTACACCTAAGCCTTCGTCGGCAGCGTCAGATGTGTATAAGAGACAGGCAAAGGATTTTGCCACTAATGATAAATGCGCTGCAGGTGCAGGCGCCTTTTGCGAGGCAATGGCACGAGCCCTTGAGGTGAGTTTGGAGGATTTTGGTAAGATTTCACTTAATTCTACAAAAAAGGTGCCCATAAATGCGCAATGTGTAGTATTTGCTGAGTCAGAGGTGGTTTCGCTAATAAATTCTAAGACACCTAAGGAAGATATTGCTCGGGCTGTCAATGAAGCCTTAGCTGAGAGGGTTGTTGCTATGGTAAAAAGGGTCGGACATGAAGAAGATATTGTCGTTGTGGGTGGTATGGCCAAAAATATTGGCTTTGTGGAGGGATTAAAACAAGGCTTTGGCACAGATGTGATTGTGCCGGAATTTCCTGAATATATTGGCGCCTTGGGGGCTGCCTTAGCCGCAAGAGAAAAAAATTAGGAAGGAGCTTTAAGGCAATGGAACATGAAGAGGTATTAGGCCTTGAAGGGCAAGAAGAGGGTAGAGAATTCTGGCGATGGGAAGAAACAAGGTGGACCAATCCAGATATAGACTGGAGAAAGGGAAAAATTATTAGTGCGGGTATAGATGTGGGTTCAGTTAGCACCCAGTGCGTTATTATGGTTGATGGTGAGCTTTATGCTTTTAGTAACATCCGAAGCGGATCAGGTAGTGAAGATAGCGCCTGGAAAGGAGTAAATAAGGCCTTAGAGGGAACAGGAATGTCAGTGGATAATTGGGATTACTGTGTGGGAACTGGTTATGGAAGGGTATATGTGCCTATGTCGCAAAGGGCAATAACAGAAATCGCTTGTCATGGAAGGGGTGCAAACTGGATGTATGGCCCCAGTATTAGGACCATCCTTGATATGGGAGGGCAAGACTGCAAAGTTATCCTCGTCGATGAGAGAGGTAAGGTAATTAATTTTGCAATGAATGATAAATGTGCTGCTGGCGCAGGCCGCGGGATGGAAGTTTTTGCCGATTTTGTAGGCATTCCGATAACAGAGGTTGGTGAACGTTCTTTTGATATTGATGAAGAACCTAAGCCAGTTTCCAGCACGTGTGTGGTATTTGCTAAGTCAGAAGCCGCCAGTCTCCTTAGGGAGGGTTGGAATGTAAATAAGGTCTTGGCAGCATATTGTTCTGCAACAGCACATCGAGTGGTAGAGTTAATGGAACGTGTTGGTTTGGAGCCGGAACTTGCTATCACTGGAGGTATCGCTAAAAACCGAGGTGTGGTTGAGAGGATAGAAAGAGAAATAGGGATGAAATTCAGTAAGAAAAGTTGGCACAAGTCCGAATATGCAAGCCGCAATTATCCCTTTGATACACAAATAGCAGGTGCTATTGGCGCCGCTCTTTTTGCCAAAGTATTGGCGGAGAGGGGAAAGGGTAAATAGGATTATGTTGGCCAATTGGGGTTATCAAGATGGATCAGGGAAGTATTTCATTACTATTGACACAGAAAAGTGTAACGGATGCGGAAAATGTGTGGAAGCTTGTCCTCAAAATGTTCTTGAGGTGGGTGAGGATCCCACAGATCCATTACGCGATGAACCAGTAGCCTTTGTTACCGAAGAACAGAGAAGAAAATTGAGGTTTACGTGTTCCCCTTGTAAGACATACCTGACTGCGCAGAGGGGAAGTGAATCGACAAGGCCGGATCCTGATGTCTTAGCTCGTGAGCTAAAGAATTTGCCCTGTATAGCAGCCTGCGAAAGAGATGCAATTACTCATTCTTGGTAGGATGATGCAGATTAGTTTGACAATTGATGGGCTAAAATTAGAGGTAGAGGAAGGGCTGACCATTTTAGAAGCGGCTCAAAGAGCAGGTATTTATATCCCTGCTCTTTGTTATCATCCTGATTTGCCGCCGTTTGATTCTGTAATTCCCTCTAATATAGTTTATCAAGGTTCATTTCGAATCGAGGGAACATCTGAAGGTTATGAGGGTTGTCAGCTTTGCTTGGTTGAGGTGGAAGGGGATGGAATTAAGACTTCTTGTAACACACCTGTTAAGGAGGGTATGATTGTCCATACCAAAACACAGGAGATCGTGGAGAGGCGGCAAAAAATTTTAGCCAAGATCTTATCTAAACATCCTCATGCATGCTTACTCTGCCCCCAGAAGGAAGGATGTGATTTAAAGCATTGTATTAGCAATGTGCCAGAAGATGAACGGTGTTGTTCTAAGTTTAACAATTGTGAACTGAGAAAAGTAGCTGAGTACGTAGGAATAGGAGACCAAATTCCCCGTTATACTTTGAAAGATTTGCCGGTGGTGCAAGATGAACCCCTATTTATACGTGATTATAATCTTTGTATCGGCTGTACTCGGTGTGTTCGGGTCTGTAATGACATACGAGGAGTCGGTGCCCTGAGCTTCACCAGATCAAATGGTGAAATAATTGTTGGCACGATTGCTCCTACACTAAAAGATTCAGGATGTAGGTTTTGTGGAGCTTGTGTTGAAGTCTGTCCTACAGGTGCCTTGCTTGATAAAGGGATAACCTGGGCGGAGCGTGAAACTCACCTTATTCCTTGCAAAAATGCCTGCCCAGCAGGGGTGGATGTTCCTAGATATATAAGGTTAATTGCCGAAGGGAAATTTGCTGAAGCTATAGAAATAATACGAGAAGAGGTTCCTTTCCCCGCTACTTTGGGACGAGTCTGCCCTCACCCTTGTGAAGATGTCTGTCGGCGAGCCGATTTAGATGATGCTATAAACATAAAGGAGCTAAAACGCTTTGCTGCTGAGCATGATAGGGGTTTGGAAGGGGAACTTACTGAAATTCCTCCTAAAACAGGAAAGAGCGTAGCTATTGTAGGTTCAGGACCTGCGGGGATGACTTGTGGCTATTATCTTTCAAAATTGGGACATCAAGTTACCATTTTTGAGGCATTACCAGAACCTGGTGGAATGCTGCGATATGGTATTCCGGATTACCGGCTTCCTAAGGAAGTAATAGAAAGAGAGATTGAAGAGATAAGAAAAGTAGGTGTGAATATTAAGACAAATACTAAGGTGGAGTCCTTAGATGAAATTTTCGAGCAAGGATTTGATGCTATTTTCCTCGCTATGGGAATGTCAAAAGGAAAAAAGCTGGGTATTGAAGGTGAAGACAGCCTCGGAGTGATAGACGGAATATCGTTTCTAAGGGATGTAAAACAGGGCAAAATGATAAAGCTGGGACAGAAGGTGGCAGTAATTGGAGGTGGGAATGTAGCTATAGATGCTGCAAGGACTGCTCTTCGCCTTGGAGCCAAAGATGTGCACATCCTTTACCGGCGTAGTCGCGCTGAGATGCCGGCCTATGCCGAAGAGGTTGAACAGGCATTGGATGAAGGCGTGAATATTAATTTTCTGGTGATGCCATATAAGATTTCTAAAAAGAATGGAAAACTCAGTCTGGAATGTTTTCATATGGAACTTGGCAAGCCAGATCTTAGTGGAAGAAGACAACCTATCCCTATCAAAGACAAAAATTTTAGTATGGACTTTGACAATGTAATCGTAGCTATTGGGCAGAGGTTAGACATTCCTGAAAGATTTGATTTATCACTTAGCCCTTTTGGCACCCTGGAAGTAGATAGCAATACCTTTACCACCTCAAGAAAAGGTGTCTTTGCAGGTGGGGATATGGTGAGCGGCCCAGCTACGGTTATTGAAGCTATAGCTATGGGTAAAAGGGTAGCTCAAGCTATAGACCAATATCTGGGCGGACAGGGGATGATCGAGGAAAAATTAATTGAGACAGAAAGGCCAGATCCCTATTTGGGCAGGGATGAAGGCTTTGCTTCATTGAAGAGGGTTGAAGTTCCGATTTTGCAAGCAGAGGAGAGAAGCTCTGGCTTTAAAGAGGTAATACTCGGCTATACAGAGGAACAAGCAATTGAGGAAGCAAAGCGCTGTTTAAGGTGTGACCTCCGATTGCAAATCTCCCATCCTATTATGCCACCAGAGGAATTGATTGAGTTTAATGCCAAGAATCTCGAAGATGTTCCAGAGACAGAGGGTGTTTTTCAGCTATTTGATGGTAAAAAGAATCTGATTTACATCAAGGGAACAATGAATCTGTTCCAGGAGCTGAATGAGCAATTGAGAAATTATAAAAAGGCAAGATACTTTATGTGGGAAGAGGATCCCATGTTTTCTAAAAGGGAAAGTGAGTTGCTGCAGCAGTTTGTGCAGCAACATGGTAGATTACCAGAGGGGAACTCTGAGTTAGATGACCTCTATTGATTTCTGAAAATAAAAAGAAAGGAGTTTGAACAGGAAATGGGAGCAATTGAAAAGTTTAAGGAGATATATGATAACAGGCATGACTATGTGAAGGACTGGAAGTCAAGGAATCCTCATGGTAAGGTATTAGGTTGTTTCTGCACCTATGTGCCTGAAGAAATTGCTTATGCTGGGGGCATCTTAACAACTCGTCTATTAGGAAGCCATGAGATAGAAGATGAAAGCGCTCCACATCTTTTTGGAATGTTCTGTCCATTCTGCCGTGATGTTTTAGCCCAGGGCCTAAAAGGAAGAGCCGATTATCTTGATGGCATATGTGATGGCAATTGCTGTATGCACCTGCTTCAGTCCTTTGAGGCCTGGTACCTCAATGTAAACCCCCAGCCCAGAATTTTTCGGGTAGATTTTCCCTGCTCCACTCAAAATCCCCGATGCAAACATTATCTAAGGGGAGAGCTTCAGGAATTTAAGAGGGATATTGAGGAGTGGGTAGGGAGGGAGATAACCGATGATGATCTCGACCATGCCATAGAGGTTTTTAACGAAAATCGCCGCTTAATGAAGCAGATTTATGAATTAAGAAAGGCAGATGATCCTCCTATTACTGGTCTTGAGAGCATGTATATGGTTGTATCAGGACAACTTATGGACAAAGAGGAACACAATAAGCTCCTTAAAGAGGCATTGGAGGAGCTTAAGAATCGTAAATTAGAAAGAGAGACAGGGACCAGGTTGATGCTTATTGGGAGCGAAAATGATGATGTAGAATTTATAACTATGATAGAGCAGGGTCTGACCCTGCCAGCTACTGTTGTAATAGATGAACATTGTACAGGTTCAAGATATTTCTGGGGTGAAGTTGTGCCAGATAAGGATAGGTTACAGGCAATAGCTTCCAGATATATAGATCGCCCCCCATGTCCTGCTAAGGACTGGCCTCAGCGGAGGCGTTTTCCTCATGCATTAAAATTAGCAAAGGAGTGGAACGCTGAGGGTGCTATAATTTTACAGCAAAAGTTTTGTGACCCACATGAAACAGATATTCCTTCATTGATGAAGTATCTTGAGGAAAATGGTGTGCCAACCTATTTCCTTGAGCTTGATGTCACTGTTCCAGCGGGACAATTTTCAACCAGGATCGAGGCCTTTATAGAGTCGCTAATGATGGATATTGTGTAGGAAAGTAATTTAGGAGGAGGAAAATGACAGATTTAAAGAGATATCCTACTAAACCCTTTGACTGCTGGGGTATGGCTAAAGAGCTGAGAATGGATATTTATAGGAAACTTGCACAGAAGGCATCGGGTGAAAAAGATTGGCTTGTTGCCAGTGGTGGAACTGAGGGCTTCATTGCTTTACCAGCAGGGCTTGGAGATGATTATGTTCCGTTTGGGGGTGAGCCTTATGGTGCCTCTACCGCTGCTATGGGAAAATCTGAAGAAATGATGTCCTACTGTGAAAAAAGGGGGTATGCAAGGGATCTTTGTGGATATTGCCGTAACTATCTTGGCTCTATGTTTGGGGACAAATTTTCTTTTGGTGGCAAGTATCCCCATCCTGATTTCTATTTCCAGCTCCACCTATGTGATACTCACGGCAAATGGTATCAACCTGCTGCAGAATATACTAATAGACCCTATTTTGTGATTGATGGGGGGGCCATGTATAGATGGCCAAAATGGAATGAAAGTGAAGAGAGAAAGAGAAATAAACTTAATTATCTGGTATCACAGATGCACGATTCAATCGAGTGGATGGAAAAGGTGACAGGAAGAAGATATGATGATGAAAAACTGGCGGATGCAGTCTATAACGAGATAATGTCCACATCTAAATGGGCCAAGTGCTGTGAGCTTAACAAAAATATTCCTGCACCAATGGATGAAAAATCGATGTATGCCTTTTATGTAATTCATGTATTACGGCGCCATACAAAGGAGGCGCTTGAATTTTTTAATATTCTATATGATGAGCTCAAGGATAGAGTCGAAAAGGGGATTGCAGGGGTTGAGTTCGAAAGGTATCGGATGATTCACAACAGTCAACCACCCTGGTATGCACTGCATATTTTCAGGTATCTGGAGAAATTTGGCGTTGTATGTGTGGGTAGTCAGTATGATTTTATGCTCTCAGGTGGATGGGATTATTACTATGACGAAGATGATGTTCCGCATATAAGAGCCGCTGAGCCACCTCCAGACCTCAAGGATCAGATCAAGACCAGAGATGGAGCGCTCAGGGCATTAGCTACCTGGTTTCTTGATTATGGGTTGCAGGGGAGGAGCATTCGCTTCCCGATGATTGAAAGACGGAATATTGATCCTTCTATAGCCAGAGACTGGAACTGTCAGGGTGCAATAATGCATCTTAATCGAGGCTGTGAAGGGTGGGCAGTAGGTCAGTTAGAGGTGAGAAGAGCCTTAGTTGAAGAGGGCTTTAGTGTTCTTACCTATGAAGGGAATGTAGCAGATCCGCGTGATTTTGATGAGGCTAAAACCTTTGCGCGTATCGATGCATTTTTAGAAGCACAAGGCCTAAAGAGGTTGGTAGATTAGAC
Source organism: uncultured bacterium (assembly GCA_965613025.1). GTDB lineage: Bacteria > Desulfobacterota > DSM-4660 > Desulfatiglandales > JALVMZ01 > CAYTXJ01. Next base: position 2,710 of record CBFDUE010000079.1, on the reverse strand, counting down.
CAAGGAAACCTAATGATCAGGTTTTGAGTGCGTGCAAGGATTTTCTTAAAAATACGCTCTTCAAAAAGCCTCTTGTAGCCTTATGGGCCTCTATCATATCAATAAACAAGGGATCAGAAATGGATCTGGATTCTGCATGTCAATTGGACGTGGATTTAGCCTCCATATGTATGGGAACTGAGGATTTCAAAGAGGGGGTGCGTGCCTTTGTGGAGAAAAGGAAGCCGAAGTTCTAAGGAACCTAGGTTTCTGATACCTTCTGATAAATAATGTTTAAAATGTTTAAGAGGTAGTGATATGAGATTGAAAGGGAGAAAAGCTATTGTCACTGGTGCAGGAAGGGGTATTGGGAGGGCAGTGGCCCTAGCGTTTGCGCGAGAAGGAGCTGATGTGTTAGTTAATTATTACAAAAATGATGCTGCTGCCCAAGAAGTGGTTGAGAGTATACAGAAGCTGGGCAGGAATGCCATTGCTGTGAAAACCGATGTGAGTAAATATCAGGACGTAAGGGACATGATTGAACGGGCTGTGGAAGAGTTGGGGGGAGTGGATATTTTAGTTAACAATGCAGGAATTTCTCAACCTTCCATGCTTCTAAAAATGAGTGAAGAGTCTTGGGATAGGGTCATTAATATTCACCTCAAGGGGACTTTCAACTGCACCCAGGCTGCTGCCAAACACATGAAAGAGAAAGGATGGGGGAGGATCATTAATGTTATATCTACTGCGGGCATATTTGGGACCGTTGGTCAAATTAATTATGCTTCGGCTAAGGCAGGCATTATTGGTTTTACAAAATCCGCTTCAAGGGAACTTGCAAGGTATGGAATTAATGTTAATGCCATCTGTCCTGGTTTCACGAGCACAGAGATGACCAAGAGGGTACGAACTGATGAGAAACTCAAGAAAATTTATCTTTCTAGGATTCAGTTGGGGCGCATTGCAAAGCCTGAAGAGATTGCCCCGGCTTTTGTCTTTCTTGCGTCTGACGAGGCCGGATATATTACGGGTCAGATTTTGGGTGTTGATGGTGGTTATATAGGTTAATTGATCAATAATTTTGCTATTTAGGGAGGAATGAAATGGATATAAATTATGTGTAAGCGCATGCAGAACAGCGATGGGAAAATTCGGGGGTAAATTAAAGAGCTTTGATGTTCGCAAATTGGGGGCACTGGTTATTTCTGGTGCCCTCAAAGGGGCAGGGATTGATGGAAGTGAGGTAGATGAAGTTTTGGTGGGACATTGTCGTCAGGCGGGAAATTGCCCAAATCCTGCTAAGATTTCCTCTATGTGGGGAGGTATTCCACAGGATGTTCCTGCAGTTTACTATAAACAGTGCCTGTCCTTCTGGAATGAAAGCGGCTATTCTGGGCGCTCAGAATATCCTTTTGGGAGAAATCACTACGGCTATGATTGCTGGTATGGAGAGTATGAGAACCATTCCCTATCTTCTGAAGACGGGTAGATGGGAGGGTTTTAGGATGGGCGATCAGGTCTTGCAGGATGGTTGGTATGATACACGTGATCCTATCTGCGATATGCTTATGGGACAGACCGCAGAAAATCTGGTGGAAAGATATAAGATCTCCAGGGAGGAACAGGATGAATTTGCTTTAAGTAGCCATCAAAAGGCGGCAAAGGCCCAGGATGAAGGATGGTTTGATGAAGAGATCATTCCGATAATTATTCCTGCAACCAAAAAGCAACCTGAAGAAGTATTTGATAAGGACGAACCAGTGCGTAGAGATACGTCCTTAGAAAAGCTTGCCAAATTGAAGCCTGCTTTCAAAGAGGGGGGCTCAGTTACTGCTGGAAACTCCTGTGGATTGAGCGATGGGGCAAGCAGTCTAATTCTGATGTCGCGCGATAAGGCAAGGGCACTGGGTTTAAGACCGCTTTTCTCTATAGTGTCCTATGCCACGGTGGGTGTTGAAAACGCCTATATGGGAGAAGGACCGGCAGTAGCCATACCAAAGGCCCTGGCAAAGGCAGGTATGGAGCTTGGTGATATGGATCTAATTGAGGTTAATGAAGCCTTTGCAGCTCAGATTTTAGCAAATGAGAGGGTCTTACGGTGGGATCGCTCAAGGCTAAACGTGCATGGCGGGGCAATCGCCCTGGGTCATCCTACCGGTGAAAGCGGTGCCAGGATATTGGTCACCCTTTATTATGCATTGAAGAGGATGGATAAGGAGTTGGGGATAGCAAGTATCTGTGGTGGTACAGGTGTTGCCTGTGCCATGATTATTAAAAGAGAGAACTGATAGAGAGGTAAATATGAATAAGGAAAAAGAAGTTATCTGTCCCTGGTGTGGTGAGCAGACGCTGCCTAAGATGAATATCCTAAAAAAGACGCATGGAAACGTAAGGGAGAGGAGGTGCAGCAAATGTGGTAAGGTGCTGGCAGCCTATCTTATGGAGGAAGGGGATTTTATGCCCAGGATCAGAAAATTTCAAAACTAAATATGATTAATTTAGAAAGGAGATTATAATTTACCATGACAGAAAAACCAGAGGAAAAGATGGCCCAATTGGCAGAGGCTATTCTAACTGATGAGTGGATTACAGAGTGGGAGGACAGGATAGGCTTGGACTTAAGGATTGGTAATGTTTTTAATCAAAACGCATCTTATGAGGCCATAAGGAATTTTTCTAATGGAATAGGTGATTCAAATCCGCTTTATAGAGATCCAGAATATGCTAAGAG
>CBFDUE010000078.1:0-9661 GCA_965613025.1 uncultured bacterium | reverse complement strand
GCTATCTGCCCAGAGGTTCCCGGAGCTAATGGACAAGGTGAAACAATAGAAGAGGCAAAGAATAGCTTACAAAAAGCGATTGAACTTATTTTAGAAGATCGTAGGCAAGATATTCTACGGGGATTACCAAAAGATGTAATACGGGAGAAGGTAGTGATTGGATGAAACGGAGTGAGTTAGAGCGGAAATTAAGAATCGCTGGTTGTTATTTAAAACGGGAAGGTAAATCACATTCTCTTTGGATTAACCCTAAGACCGGAGTAATTGAAGCAGTACCCCGACATAGTGAGATTAAAGAGCCTTTAGCAAAAAAGATACTTAAGAATTTAAATGCAGAATAAAACATAATAATAGCTATTTATTGATACTTTTTGGCAGTAGGTTAATTTTTAATAAAAATTTTAAAAAGGAGGGATGGGGTATGAGATTATTTTTTAAGTGGCTTTCCCTTCCGACTATTTTACTGGCGGTTTTATTGGCTTTTACTGTTAATGCAGATGCACGCAATATAAAGATCGGGATCATTGACTGCTACAGCGGCCCCCCTGCGGTATATGCAAAAGATGCACTAAATGGATTTAAGCTGGCACTTAAGGATATAAACAGGGAAGGGGTCTTGGGTAAAAAGATAGAGTTTACCACAAGGGATACCAAGTTTAAGGTAGATATTGCGCTCAACATGGCCAAAGAGCTGGTTATGCGTGAGGGTGTGGATATCCTGGTTGGAACCATAAACAGCGGTGCAGCACTGGCGGTCTCTGAAGCAGTGGCCAAGAAGGAGAGAGTGCCTTTCTTTGTATGGATATCAAAGAGTGAGAGGATAACCGGTGAAAAGGGGCACAGGTATGTATTTTCAACTGGTGAAAATACTGCAATGGCAGGAAAGGCAGGTGGTGTGGCCTTATCCAGAAAGCCCTATAAGAGATACTGGATTGCAGGAGATGACTATGAATATGGCCATGCAATTGCTGATGCTGCATGGAGGAATCTAAAACGGTTAAAGCCAGATGTAAAGATCATAGGGAAGTCATGGTGGAAGCCTGGTGAACCAGACCTTGTCCCATATATCACTTCCATCTTAGCTGCAAAGCCCGATGCGGTTATCTTTTGCACAGGTGGAAGAAGCATGACAAATATCATGAAGGCCATTAAGGCAACAGGAATGGCACAGAAGGTTCCTATCTGGATACATACTGCAACAGATCATGCGGTCTTAAAACCTCTGGGCCCGGAGGCACCAGAAGGGGTTATGGGAACAATGGATTATCACTTCTACTATCCTGATATCCCTCAGAACCGTGCATTTGTTAGCGCTTTTAAGGCAGCATATGGCTCTCCCCCAGGATTTCCCGCATTTCATGGATATATTACAGCAAAGTTTATAGCAGCTGCATACAGAAAGGCAGGCACCACAGATACGGAAAAATTTATTGATGCCATAGAGGGCTTGGAGATAGACAGCCCGGTTGGAAAGATAAAGATGAGGGCATGTGATCACCAGGTGGTGCTTCCTATATTCTTAGGGGTTACAAAGAAGTCTCCCAAGTATGGGTTTGTTATCTCCTCTAATATAGTAACACTGAGTGGCGATGAGGTAATGCCCACATGTGATGAGATCATGAAGGCAAGAGGCAAATAATAAGAAGAGAAGATGGATATATCTGCCATAATCTCACAGTTCTTTGTTGGGCTCAGCAGGTCAATGATCCTATTCATTGTCACTGCTGGGCTCAGCTTTGTATTAGGGGTATTGAGGGTTCCCAATGTGGCCCATGGCTCACTCTACATGATAGGCGCTTTCAGTGCCTTTACCATCTCCAAGGCATTTGGTGGGGGGGCAATGGGATTCTGGTTAGCACTCCTTATCTCTCCCTTTGTGGTTGCAGTGGTGAGTCTGATAATTGAAAGGGGTCTTTTCTGCCATCTATATGAGCGGGAACATCTTATGCTACTTCTGTTTACTTTTGCATTAATGCTTATCCTGGGCGATCTTGTAAAGATTGTATGGGGTGCAGAGTACAGGTCAATTATGGCACCACCAATGCTTAGGGGGTCATTAAAGATCTTTGGATTTTCTTTTCCCAAATACAATCTATTTCTGCTCATAGTGGGCCCCCTTGTGGCATTGGCTCTCTGGTTATTTACCAATAGGACCAAGATAGGAAAGATTGCCCGTGCTGCAGCAGTGGATAGATTTATGGTAGATGCCTTGGGGATAAATGTAAGCTGGGTATTCTGTTTTGCTTTTGTCTTAGGCTGCTTTCTTGCTGGAATTGGTGGTGCATTGGTAGCACCTACCATAAGTATCACTCTTGGTATGGATCATGATATCATCATAGAGGCATTTCTTATTGTCACTATCGGTGGGCTTGGAAATATGTGGGGTGCCATGGTGGGCTCCCTTATATTTGGGATCACTCAATCCTTGGGTATACTGTTTTGGCCCCAGTTTGGAATCGTTTTTCCCTATGTGGCCGTGGTTATAGTATTGCTATGGAGACCCATGGGGCTTTTAAAATCTGTCTGGTAGAGGCCTATGGATGAAGAGATATGATAAGAGATTCATATTGGCTCTCTGTGGTCTTATTGTAATACTGTTTTTGTTGCCTCTGTTTCTTCCAAGATTTTATGTATATATCCTGGCGGTAATATATGTAACCTCACTGCTTGCAATGAGTCTTAATATACTGGTTGGTTTTGGCGGGCTTTTTCAGTTCCACCATGCGGTATTTTATGGAGTTTCAGCATATACAGTGGCATTACTTATAGTGAAGACCTCTATATCTCCATGGCTTGCATTTGTGGCAGGCCCCATTGCTGCAATGATAGTTGGGGTATTGATTGGGTGGTTCTGCGTAAGATTAATAAGGCTCTATTTTGGAATGCTTCAGATATCCTTAGGTTCACTTATATGGGCCATTGCATTTAGATGGTATAGTCTGACCCATGGAGATGATGGAATTCATGGAATTGATGTTCCTGAACTCATCTCCCCTTTGAGGCATTCCTATTATTTCATCTTGCTTGTATTTTTGGTCTCCCTCTTTTTTATATATAAGATCCTAAATTCCCCTTTTGGTGTAACGCTTCAGGCCATAAGAGACAATCCAGAAAGATGTGAGGCAATAGGGATAAATGTGAGAAGACACCAGCTATATGCCATTGTTATTGCCACTCTGTTTGCAGGGATTGCCGGGGTCCTGTTTGTGGTGCTGGAGAGGTCGGTATTCCCAGATCTCCTGTTCTGGGTCTTTTCCTTAGAGATATTCATTATGTGCCTTCTGGGTGGGTGGTTTACATTTGCAGGCCCAATTATCGGTGCTGCTATAATGGTATCTCTCAGGACATTTGTCGGAATCTATACTGAATACTGGACGCTTATCTTAGGGATAATTCTTATCATCCTCATATTCTATCTTCCAGAAGGTGTTATGGGATTTTTTCAGCATCTATTTAAAAAAGAGGAAAATGTGGTCAAAGAGAGGACTTAGCCCATGCTAAGGGTAGAGAGTGTGTATAAGTCCTTTGGAGATTTTACAGCTGTAAAGGGAGCAGAGCTCAGGGTGGGAAAGGGGGAGCTTGTGGCAGTTATTGGCCCTAATGGAGCAGGTAAGACCACGCTATTTAATCTTATCTCTGGTCAGCTTAGACCTGACAGGGGTAAGATCTTATTTAAGGACAGAGATATCACCGGTCTTCCTCCACATAAGATATGCAGACAGGGGATAGCCCGATCATTTCAGATAGCCAATATCTTCCATAGACTCACTGTTTTTAGAAATGTTCAGGTTGCTATCATCTCAAGGCAAAAGAAGGAAAAGAGGCTCTTTAAATCCATTGATGAATATGCAAGGGTAGAGACAGAGGCCATACTCAGAAGCGTAGGGCTTTACGAGATAAGGGATAGAATCGCTGGAACCCTTTCCCATGGTGAACAGCGAATATTGGAGATTGCAATTGCCCTTGGAAATGAACCGGAACTATTGATCTTAGATGAGCCCACTGCCGGGATGTCCCCCGATGAGACAAAGAGGACAATGGGGCTGATCAAAGAGCTTTCTGAGGCCAGAGGGCTTACCATACTCTTCTGTGAACACGATATGGATGTGGTATTCAATGTGGCAGATCAGATTATGGTTATGCACCATGGTGAGACCCTTATTCAGGATATACCTGAAAGAGTAAAGGCAGATAGAAGGGTCCAGGAGGCCTATCTTGGAGGTGAATAATAATGCTTGAGGTAAAGGATATTCATACCTTCTATGGCTTAAGCCATATACTTTTTGGTGTTTCAGTAGAGGTAAGAGAGGGACAGGTGGTATGCCTTTTGGGAAGGAATGGGGCTGGAAAGAGCACAACCATGAAATCTATTATAGGTTTAAATCCTCCAAGAGAGGGCAAAATCATATATAAGGGTGAGGATATAACTAAAAAAAAGCCCTATCAGAGAGCAAGAAGGGGGATAGGTTACGTGCCAGATGAAAGGAGGATATTTGCAGATCTAACTGTTGAAGAAAACCTGGAGATAGCAGAGAGAAGAAGGGCTGAAAAGATTCAATGGACAATGGATAGGGTATATGAGCTCTTTCCGTCTCTTAGGAGATTTTCAAAGAGAAGGGCAGGCTTTTTAAGTGGAGGGGAACAGAAGATGCTTGCAATCGGTAGAGCTCTTATGGGAAATCCCAAGCTCTTGCTCTTAGATGAGCCAACCGAAGGTTTAGCTCCTCTACTAGTAAAGGAGTTTGAAGAGAGGATCCATACCCTGAAAGAGATGGGCCTCACAGTGCTTCTTGCAGAGCAGAATGTGAAGTTTACGTTTTCATTGAGCGATTATGGATATATAATTGAAAATGGAAGGATATACTATGAGGGCGATATAGAGGATATGAAGGATAATGAAGAGGTGAGGATCAGGTGTGGAATAGGTTAAAGGGAAACTTCTTGGAGGGTGGATATGAACCTTTTTCATATAGATAAGATGGAAAAGAAAAGCCCTGCTAAAGGCGTGGAGATGTGTTCGCTTAATGGGGAGAGGATGACCTTTGCATATTTTAAACTTGCCAAAGGCTCCCAAGTCCCGGAACATTCTCATCCCCATGAGCAGATCGGAATGGTGATAAGAGGGAAACTTAGATTAAAAGTGCAAGGGGAGGAGCAGGAGGTAATTGGAGGAAATATCTATCATATCCCATCTGATGTTCCTCACGGTGCAGTGGCGTTGGAAGAGTGTGAGGTAATAGAGGTATTCTCCCCCAGAAGAGAGGATCTATAATATTAGTATATCAATGGCAATAAGAGATAGGATTATAAATCCTGGAAGTTAAGATGAAACTTTCATTGAGGAGGATGGATAGATTTAGGGGCAGGGAGGGTCCACTGCTTCTTATCATAATGGATGGTATTGGAATGGGAAGAGAGGATGAAAGCAACGCTGTCCATCTTGCCCACACCCCCACCCTGGATGCCCTATTTTCCTCACCCCTTTTTACCACTTTGCAGGCCCATGGGACAGCAGTTGGGCTTCCTACAGACAGGGATATGGGAAATAGCGAGGTAGGGCATAATGCACTTGGTGCTGGAAGGGTCTATCCTCAAGGGGCAAGGCTTGTAAATGAGGCCATTAAAAGCGGAAAGATATTTAAGAGTGAACTATGGGGACAGATAATGGAGAGAGGGAAGAGGGGAGGGACCATACATTTCATAGGACTCCTTTCAGATGGAAATGTGCACTCCCATATTGATCATCTCTTTTTGCTGATTGATCAGTGTGTAAAGGAGGGGATACAGAAGGTAAGGGTTCATCCTCTATTAGATGGAAGGGATGTGGGTGAAAGATCTGCCCTAAATTATGTTATTCCAACAGAGAAGAAGCTGGAAGATATACGAAAGAGCACTGGTTATGATTATAAGATAGCATCTGGTGGGGGGAGGATGAAGGTTACAATGGATAGATATAATGCGGATTGGAATATAGTTAAAAGGGGATGGGATGCGCATGTCCGCGGAATAGGAAGATGCTTTAAGAGTGCTAAGGAGGCTATTGAGACATTTTATAGAGAAGATCCTGAAATCACAGATCAATATCTGGATGCATTTGTCATATGTGATGAAGAAGGTAATCCAGTGGGTAGGATTATGGACGGGGATTCGGTTATATTTTTTAACTTCCGTGGCGATAGGGCAATAGAGATATCAAGGGCATTTACAGAGAAGGATTTCAATGAGTTTGAAAGGGGGCCTCTTCCTGATATCCTCTATGCAGGCATGATGGAGTATGATGGAGATCTCCATATCCCACCTCTATACCTTGTCTCCCCTCCTGAGATAGAGAGGACAGTAAGTGAATATCTCTGCACAGAGGGAATAAGGATGTTTGCCATTTCTGAGACCCAGAAATATGGCCATGTCACCTATTTTTGGAATGGTAATAGATCAGGATACATGTGCCCAGAACTTGAAAGGTATGAGGAGATACCTTCAGATAGGATCGAATTTGATAAGGCCCCCAAGATGAAGGCCTTTGAGATAAAGGAAAGGGTTATAGAGCTTCTAAGGGAGGGGATATATGAGTTTGGAAGGGTAAATTTTGCAAATGGTGATATGGTAGGTCATACCGGAGTAATGGAGGCAGCCATAGTTGCGGTTGAGACAGTAGATAGATGTGTGGGTGAGCTCTTGGAGGAGATAAAACGGCTTAGAGGGATTGCCATAGTTACTGCAGACCATGGAAATGTGGATGAGATGTGGACAATTGGAGAAGACGGTAAAAAAAAGGTTAAGACATCTCACACTCTTAATCCTGTTCCTTTTGTGATCTTTGATCCAGAATATAAAAATGAATATGTCTTGGCTGATTTTGAAAAGAGGGGGCTTTCCAATGTGGCATCCACCATATTGAACCTTTTAGGATTTGAAAAGGTTGAAGACTATGATCCATCCCTTATAAGGTTTCCATAGATATATTCATATATATTTTATAGGAGTGAGAGAGATGGAAGACATTCTGGAAGGAAAAAGAATATTAGTGGTGGATGATGAGGTGGATATAGTGGAAAGTCTAAAAGAGATATTTGATATGTGTGAAGTTGATATAGCCACATCATATGATGAGGCAAAGGATCTGCTCTTAAAGAACCGTTATGATGCAACTGTCTTGGATATAATGGGGGTAAAAGGGATGGAACTTCTTGAGATCGCAACAAAGAGAAAGATCCCTTCGCTAATGCTTACAGCACATGGAATGAGCTTAGATGCGCTTTCCAATTCTCTTAAGATGGGTGCCAAGATGTTTATACCAAAGGACAGGATGCATGAAATTGATCAATATGTGAGAGAGCTCTTAGTGGCAAAAGAAAAGGGTATGGATATCCCTGTTGAGTGGTTTAAGAGGTTGAGTGCCTTTTTTGAAAGCAGATTCGGTAAAGATTGGAAAGAGAGAGACAGAGAATTCTGGGAGGAATTTGAAAAGAAGATATACCTTTCTCAGGAAGAGGATGAGACCGAAAAGTAGAAGTGAAGATGTATGGAGATAAGAGATAGCTTAGAAGACAGATTGAGATCCCTGAAGGATCAATTGATAAAGGAGGAGCTTAAAAGAAGGCAAGAAAGGGAGTTATTTATATATATGATCCGGATGCTCAGAGGGGTGATAAGCTCTGAAGATAAGGCCAAGATACTTTCAGATATAATAGATAAGATAGAAGATTCAGATGATCTTCCATTGGATTCCATAAGGGAGAAATTTGACGCCATTCGCGATACCATATTCAAAGAGATAGAAAGAGGAAGCGAGACGGATGATTCTTTTTATAACGAATTACTTGAGATGTGTAATATCACAAGGGGTGTGATCTTTTTCCTTTTAAATGACTTTTATCCTTTGGATGAAAGGCTAAGGCATATTTCAGAAAAGATAGATGTGAATTGTTCAGAGGAGATCTTGGGGAAGGATCTTAGGCTTTTAAAGGAAAATATATACAGATTTATAACCACCTTAAGGGACAAGATAGTTCGAGATGGAAATAGATACAGAGATGCCTTACTAAATTTTTTAAAAGAGGTAAGGGAACTGGAAGAGAGTATAAATAAGATATTTGAAAGGAAAAAGATCTCTCAGGATATAACCCATTTTGAAGATAAATTAAGCAGTTCCATAAAGGAAGTGGAAGATTCTCTCAAGGGCAATAATTTAGAGCAGATAAGTAAAGTCATCAAGGTACAAATTTCACGAATCAAAAAGATAGTGGAGGAGAAGAGGCAGAGAGAGCTTAAAAGACTCAATGAAGCAGAGAAGGTTATTGGAGAGCTTAAAAAGAGAGTGGATGAGGCAGAAAAGAAAGCACATGAGATGAAAAGGGAGGCCGAGGAGTTAGAAAAGATCGCAATGACAGATCCCCTGACCGGTGTATTTAACAGAACAGCCTTTGAAAAGAGATTAGAGGAAGACATGGAAAGATTCAGAGGTGGTGGCCCTCCTTTCTCTCTTATCATCTTGGATATGGATAACCTTAAAGATATAAACGATAGCTTTGGCCATGATACAGGAGATAAGGCCATAAAAGAGATGGTTTCTGTAATCAAAGAGGTTTTTAGAAAAAACGATTTCATATCCAGAATAGGAGGAGATGAATTTGCGATCGTGGTGGAAGGTATTCCAGAGGCGGTTTTGGAAGAGAGGATGGAAGGGTTTGTAAAAAGACTTAAAGATATCAGTAAAGCGAGATTAGGCTTTGAGATAGAGATCTCCTATGGCATATCCAGTGCATCTCCTGGAAGGGATCTAAAAGATCTATTTAAGATTGCAGACAGCAGGATGTATGATCAGAAGATCAAAAAGAAAGGAAAAAAGAACCGCACAAAAAGACGCCCTCTCTTAAATTGGCTCAACAAAGATTAATTCATTTTGACACTTCCAATTTTAATTAGTAAAATTTATTAAGATATTTAACAACTTGGGTGATTTTATGAAAAGGCTACCACTTGACACCTCCTCCTTTAGGCAGATAAGGGAGAGGGATTTTTTGTATATAGATAAGACCCGTTGGATCTACAGGATGATAGATGAAGGGATCTGCTATTTTCTATCCCGCCCCAGAAGGTTTGGAAAATCCCTTACCATTGCCACCCTGGATGAGCTGTTTAGAGGAAGAAAAGAGCTTTTTAAGGGCCTCTGGATTGAGGATAGGTGGGAGTTTAAGGAGTATCCTGTGCTTATATTTGATTTTAATGGGATTTCCCATGAAGACCCTGAATCTTTAAAAAGAGGGCTTTTACTTAAAATTAAGGATATATTAAGGGGATATAGGATAGATCTTGAACCTTCAGGGGATCTACATGATTATTTTCAAGGTGCCATAGTGTCTCTTTGGGAGCAATTCAAAGAAAATGTGGTGATATTAATAGATGAATATGATAAGCCCATACTGGATCATTTGGGTTTAGGCAAAGAGAGGTTAAAGATAGCGTATGAGAACAGGGAGATACTTAAGTCCTTTTTTGGGGTTTTAAAGGAAAAAAGGGTAGTTGATCTCTTAAAGTTTGTCTTTGTAACAGGGGTAAGTAGATTCACAAAGGTATCCATATTTTCTGAGTGGAATAATCTTCAGGACATCAGTATGGAACCTGAGTATGCAGATTTTTTGGGATACAGTGAGGATGAGAT
>CBFDUE010000077.1:0-9823 GCA_965613025.1 uncultured bacterium | reverse complement strand
CGTGTTAGCAGGTTAGAGGAGGTGGTAGAGAGGCTTGCCAAGGCGCAAGAGAAGACTGAACAGCGTGTTAGCAGGTTAGAGGAGGTGGTAGAGAGGCTTGCCAAGGCGCAAGAGAAGACTGAGCAGCGTGTTAGCAGGTTAGAGGAGGTGGTAGAGAGGCTTGCCAAGGCGCAAGAGAAGACTGAACAGCGTGTTAGCAGGTTGGAGGAGGTGGTAGAGAGATTAGCAGAGGCTCAAAAGAGGACAGAACAGAGGGTAGAGGAATTGGCCGAAGCCCAGAGAAAGACAGAGATAGAGATCCAGAAGCTTTCAAAAGAGCTTATCTTAGTTAAGGAGAGGCTTGAAGGGGTATCTAATTCAGTGGGATATAGCTTGGAAAATAAGACCTATAAGGCTCTACCCTCTCTTCTTAAAAAGGATTTGGGGCTTGAACTTATTACTCCTCTTATACGCAAGTATCTTAACCTACCTAAGGGTAAAAAGTTTCAGGCAAATATATATGGTCTTGCCCGAAGAGATGGTAAAGAGATTATCATCTTGGGGGAGTGTAAGGTAAGACCGTCTAAGAAAGAGCTTAGAAGATTTCTTTCACGTGTAAAACAATTATCTCAGATTAAGGGAAGAGATGTGGTTCCCATTGTTGTGGCACATGATTTCCCTCCTGAAATAGAAGAGTATCTCAAAGGGACGAAAATCAGGTATTACTGGTCATATGAACTGGAGTAGATTTTTTCTGTTCTTTTTCAGCAAACTCTTTTTGAATCTTTTTCATCGAGGTGGGTAACTTTTTATATTCCTTACTTGATAATAGTAGGGATTGTAGGGTCTTATGTCAATAATTGCACTTCCGTCGATTGCTTCAAGTCCTTGAACTTTTAATATTTTTTCTTTCCTTTCCAATAATTTTACCGCTCCATACCACACCTTTTTAAAATTAAAGTGTCAGAAGGATAGTCAGTCTCCATTAATATAGCATTTTTCGAGTCCCTACATATTTCTAAGAAGGCATTCTGCTATAAATTTTTTATAGACAACCATACTTGGCAAATAGCCAGCCGATAATAATTTTAATTAGTTAGCTGCTTTTGTTATCAGAGTCTCATTCCGATAAGGGAAGTAAAAGGTATAATTCTTATAAGAGTATTATCTATCTTATCTTCATCTTTAAAAGTAAAGTTAATTATCCCTGCCTCTTTAGGATGATATCTCTTTATGTAATTTCTCAAAGAACGACTTATTTGAGTGTTACTAAGACTCTTAAATTTGACTTCAATGGGAATTACCTCTCTTTTTAAGTCTAATGTTGATTGTCAAGACATTTGACCCCCTATCGGAAGATAAAGAAGATAAAAATGACCTCCCCTTAAAGGTTCTTATTTTTCGGTTTATCTTCCGACCCACAGCTTGACCCATTTTTATAAAGGCTCCTTGCATAATGTGTTAAGAACTTTGCATAACCCCTTTTACACTGGGGGTTACACCCCCCTTCGGGTCGGATGACCCTCCGGGTCGGAGACCAGATCCCTGTCATTGCGAAGCTCCGAAGGAGCTGAAGCAATCTAAGAACCTTCGCTGATGGATGAGATTGCTTCGTCGCTAACGCTCCTCGCAATGACGGTGTAATGGGTCTTTTAAGACCCTCACAATGACAGATTCCATTTACAGCTTTTTTATGAGAGCTTTGAATAATTCAAAGCTCTCAATATGTTACAAAAAATTTTGCCAAATTTGGGTCAAGATGGATTTTACAAGATAGATGGTCAATGTAATTGATAGGGAAACACCTATTTTTTCATACGCCTGTTTAACATGAGTAATTCCTGATCCAAGCCATGTCTTAACATAGTAAGCTGCTCGGAAATTGCTACCAAGCTATCAGCTGAAATAGCTCTGAGATTAAATGGGAATAGACTTGGAGAGTTAAGGACTGTTTCCAAGGTAGCGGTTCCATTGGGATTAGCATACAAAAAGGCCTCGACCAACCAAGCAATAAGTTCTTCATGGGCTATTTCGAAGGAGTTGCCTTTGGTATATATACCTTTTTCTGATGTTTCCTTCAGAACTCCCCAATCAGTAAAGCTTCGCAGCACCCGCTGTGCTGCCCTGGATACTGTTTCGCGCTCTCCATATTGCTCTTTCAGCCTACGTTGCACTTGACTAACTGTTGCTGTCCCCTGGAGTCTGAGAAGCCTTCCTACCTGGGTCGCTACAACCCCCCAGAAAGGATAGACTGCCATGGTCATGCCCCAATGGACTGCAATATGGTTTTCTTGTGGCGGACATGAAAGAAATCTGAGACCTTTCTGCTGAAGAAGATAAAGCTCATCCGGAGGTCGCACCCAGATTCTTAATAGAATTGTGATGGTTTTGTCAAGTGAGCTACGCTTATTTGCATTTTTAGAACGAAACCATCCTTGAAGATACTCTTTCAATATTTTCTTTGCCTCAGGCACCTTGTCTCCAGCCAAAACAAGATATGCTGTTCGCTCCATCCAGTTAAGACGAATGATGCGGTCTATTCCAATCTGGCTGTATCTTGGATCTTTAAACATACTTATTAGTTCCTCCTTTTGATCTGGACAAACGGAACAATTAGCTCTTCAACACTAATCCCGCCATGAGCAATAAGGGTTTCTCCCACCTTAACAAAAGCATTACGGTTTGAAGCAATTAGAACCAGATAGTCACCTGGAAGACCGATTGATGGCCATTCAAAGGATTCAGGGAATTGCTTTTTGATTTGACTTCTAAGTCTGGCATCTGAGTAAACACGCACGCGCTCTCCTTTTAATTCTGCAATAGCCCCTTCAGCTGGTCTTCCCATACCATGTGCCTGAATATTGCCATGATCTGAGGTAAGGTAGACCTGAAAACCGCTACTATGAAGAAGTGCAATTAGTTTCAGAAGAAAGCCCTGCTTGACCCATTGCCTGACCTGATTATGCATACCTGCTGAACCCAGTTCCATACCGTGCATTATACGATCTATTTTCCTGATTACAATACCGAATACACGCAATTTAGGATTCACAATGTTTTCTACTATTAGTTTTGTATTGTTTTTATCCCCCAATACATTTAAATAAGCTACCTCCTGCCCTCTAAGACCCTGATCTATCCAAAACTGAGTCCAAAGAGCGGATTCCTTATCTGTTGTATGAATACTTGTTGGAAAGTAAATCGGCGGTTTTCCAGCAAAAACAGCCTGTCGGGAAACAGGGGTAATAGTTGGAACCCATGCAAAGACCGCATCTTCACGAAGACACAGACTGGGTTCCAGCCCTTTGAGCACTTCACGTATAGCGATCCATTGGTCTATTGAGAGCCCATCCAATAGTAAAAGAGCCATCTTTACACACTGTTCGTTTTCAATGCTTCGAGCAAGATAACGCGGTATATGATGTAGCATCACAGGCGGTATAGGGGGAAGATTAATCAGGCTGGCATATCGTTTCAGCACCCATCTGATAAGTGCCGAATCAATGCTGTCTCTAAACTCTTTAATGCGTTTCAAATATTTTTCTGGCAAAGAAGCATTTGCCTCCAGTGTTAAGGTAATAAGTTCTGACCACCTATAGGCAAAATTAAACCACTCCCAATATCGGGCATCAATTGAAGGGATTGTTTTCGCAACGGAATTAAGTAAACCTTCAATGCGACGGATACGGTTTTCAATAGGAGAGACTTTGATGCCATATCCCACCCAGGTATTGGCAAGCTCCTCAATATGCTCGTGATGAACAGGTTTGAGAAAGCCCTCTAAGAAAAGATTATCAATGTAGATGCGGACATCATTATGATCAAAAGGTAAAAGCAATGGACCTGAAAATTTCAATCCATAATTCTCGGTCTTATCATGGATAGATCCGCCTTTTTGTTGAACAAGCCAATCCAGAAACACTGACCATCGTTCTTGCAGGAAGGCAAAAAATGCCTCACGATCAGGAATAATAGTCTCAAGAGGCCAATCCTCAAATAGGCTATTTTGACGAAGCACATGAATAAGACGCTCATCAAGGATGGCTGGAAGACGTCTGCCACGGTAATGGCGGCGTAACAAGACCCTGAGTAGATCAGATGGTTGCTTGATGAGTTCAGGAGCAATCTCAAACACATGCCGAAGAATAAAATCCTTGGTGGCATTGTCTCCAAGCTGCCCTGGTGCATATTTTTCCTGCGCCTCAAACAAGACATCAAGATCAGCCCTATCAAGTGCAGCTACCACAGGATAGCTGAGATTTGGGAAAAGATCCCCCAGGTTGAATGAAAGTTTGCGACCAACCTGAAGTAGGTCATAAGGTAAGGTATCCAGATCACTTGAAGATGATCTTAGCACTACTACCAGATCAGTTTCCTCACCCTTGTCCCAATAAGAACGGAATTTTGACTCAAAGGCATAGCGAAATTCAACATGATCCTCAAAAGGGATCATCTCAAAACCCCGTTCCCTGATCCCTTCAAGTATTTTCTCTTCAAGGAGCAGACCATCTGGATCTGCAACCAGGGTAAGTCGTGCAACTCGGGGTGTAAACTCTTTCAGTATCTGATCACGCCAGCTACCCATGAGTAGCTCCTTCCACACGAACCAAAAGCAATGGTATCATTTCCGGCAATATCTGAGCCCTGCGTTCAAGCTGTTCTTTGAAAAGGTGTTCCTCCTGCCCCAAGAGATGCAGGCGATAGTTACGGACCTGAGGTAGTCCAATTCGCAGGATGGCCTTTCTGCGTGAAGCAAAGGCATATTCAGCCTTTTTACGCTCCTGAGTAAGGCGCTCTTTATGAACCAATACAAGTTCATCATAGATTGTTCTTCCATATTGTTCTGCTACTTTCCTAACTTGTTCAAATGCTTGATGCGAGGTATCATAGTCCAAATAACCAAGGATCGTAGGGAAAGTAGTTAGCAGTTGATCCCAGATATAGCGTGCGGTAGGTGCAAGTATCTTACCATTGTCATCTAAGAACAAGGGCATAATCCGATATTGATTCCAGCCTTCAGATGAAATTGATATTCTCCAAAGAGACCAAAAACCCTTTATCTCTTTTGCAAGACCAGGAAGCGTGATCACAGGGACAGGTTGTCCTTGCGCAAAAATAGGAATATTCATCGCTAAATTTCGCACCCTGGGATCCTCAAGTGTAAGAAGATGACTCAAAGGATCTTTTTCAGCCTCCTTACTGGTAAAGACAACATTAGTCAGTCGCTCGCTATCAGGCCAAGTAAGCTCCCAAACGCCATTTTTCCTCTCTGCCTTTCCGCCGTGAGCCTGCAGGTAGCTTATTGTCATCCGCTCTACCCAATGAGGAAATGGATAAGCTAAAAGCCGTTTTGCCTCTTTAGGATCCAGTTTCTGCGTCTCACCAAAGAGAGATGTTCTCTGCCGGGATTCTCGTGCTTGCACCTGAATACTTTTCAGGATTTCATCAATTTTACTCTCCATTATATCAGGATTAAGGATTGCCTCTATATACAAATCATCAAAGATCTTTCCAGCTTGAGCAGAATCAAGGACATCACCAGTCTTATCAATGCCAAATTCCCTAAAAATGACTGAAAGTTTCTCCTCCAAGACCTGTAGGATACGATGCTCGACTGAATCTTCGAACACAAAGTTTATAGCACGCACAGGGTGTGTCTGGCCGATGCGGTCCACCCGTCCGATACGCTGTTCCAGACGCATTGGATTCCAAGGGATGTCATAATTAATAACCACATGACAAAACTGAAGATTTAGCCCTTCCCCACCAGCATCTGTTGATATGAGGATACGGGCATCCTTGGAAAATGCGTCTTGGACCTGCCTACGCTCTTTCATGCTCATAGAACCATTAAGGCATACTACTTTAAAACCTCTCTCAGTCAAGAACTCGGACAGCATTTCCTGAGTAGGCACAAACTCAGTGAATACCAGCACCTTGAGCTCTGGATCTTCCTCCTCTGCCTGAAGCTGATAGATCCAGTCAAGGAGTGCTTCAGCCTTAGCATCTGGACCCTGGCTTTCGCAGCGTTTTGCTATTTCCAAAAGTATCTTCACCTCTGCCTGTTCATCCTTTAGGGCATTAAACCTGGCCTTAAGCAACGTATCCATCTGCTCTTGACCATCCAGATCAATCCAGTCTTCTTCACCAAGCTGAGGGAATAATGTAAGCTGCTCTTGTGGCATCTCAAGGGCTTCAAGTCGCCTCTCCAAGGTTGTGCGAATAGCACGAGTGCTGGAAACCACTAATCGTTGCATCAGGATCATAAGAAATCCAATGTAGGTGCGTTTTTCACGCATGGCCTGATTATAGCCCTCTCGCACATAATCAGTTACCATCTCATAAAGCAACCGTTGATCCCTGTGGTGATCCTTCCATGAGATAGGCACAAGCTCTGTGTGCCGAGGAGTAAAAAGTGGTTTACCTTCTGCATCAATGGCACGGCGCTTCTCTGTGCGGATGACATAGGGCTGAACCTGCTCCTTTTTTATGCTATTTTCATCAGGAAAGGCCTCTGGATCAAGCAGTGAGATCAAACGATGGAACTGATCAGTCTTTCCCTGATGTGGAGTAGCAGAGAGCAAAAGTAAGTATGGAGCAACCTCAGCTACTCCCTTACCAAGCTTATAGCGAGCGACTTGATCTGTGCTTCCACCTAATCTATGTGCTTCATCAACAATAACCAGATCCCAATTTGCAGAAACCAAATCCTGAAATCGCTCCTTACTCTCTTCCCCTCCTCTGCCTTCTGAAGGCTTTACAGAGTCCATTGAGACAATGACCTGGTCAAACATGCAAAACGGATTCAAGTTATTCTTACCAAATACTATTTTTGCCTTTTCATTACCTATACTCAAAGAAAAGATCCTCTTTAGGCTACGATAATCCTCTGACATAATAGGATAAAATTGCTCATTAAAATGCGTATCCATTTCCGCAATCCACTGCATCAACAAACCTCTTGGTGTAATTATGAGGGTCCGCTTAACCAGTCCCCGCAGTTTGAGCTCCCGCATAATAAGACCAGCCTCAATGGTCTTTCCCAGACCAACCTCATCAGCCAGAAGAAAGCGAACGCGATCAGTGGAAATGGCCCTTTTAAGCACCTGAATCTGATGCGGTAATGGAATTACAGATGCCTCAAGGGGGGCAAGCAAAACATCCTGAGTCAAGGCATCTGCAACCCGTGCCGCAGAAGCAACATAGCTTAAGTGCTGAGCGTTGAGCATTGGGCTTTGAGTTGAAACCTCGCTCGCTTTGACTCGCACAATTGCATTGCTGGCAGGTAGCCATACTTGGAGGATCTCATTACCCCATAATATTGCTCGTTCAACGATACGACCATAGGTATGATGAGCTGGAAGGTAAATCCATTTACCCACGGAAAGGGAGTGATGAGCATTGAGTTTTGAGTGGTGTGTGTTATTTGGCGTCATTTCCCAAGATCCCCTTGTTTTTCAACAAAAACTCGCCTCCCACCCACGATATGATGTAACTTCCTCAATCAACCTACTCTTTCAACAGGAAATCTTGTCATATGTTTTTCCCATGTTTTAAGATTGAACACACCACAATTAGAGACAATCCTTCGTTTCCAAGCCCCAGATGCTGGTCCCTCTACTGGTAGCTTTCGTTTCAGTTCCTCAGTCCGAGCCAAGAGCATAGCTTCATCTAACCGGCTTGTGGCAATGAGCACACAATAGGTTATTGGTTTTTCTGCTGCACCCTCTGCCCATCTGTAAATAAAGGAATCCCGATATTTTAGAACCAGTTCATCATCTTTACCACCGGATAAGAGCTCTTTTAGAAAGGCCTCTCGTCCGTCTGGGGTAGCGTGCGGATGATCAGGATCCTTAAACTCAATAAAGAGAACCTGATCATGATCTTCTACAATGAAATCAACGGCCTTCATACAGTGTGAAAGACCATGGTCTCTGTCATCAAATTTTCTCCCCTGAACACCTTCTGGTAGCCTAAGTTCAAGAGCCCCCTCTCTGAGAACTGTCATTTATTGACCCTCCTAAACTACGTTTGATCTCACGGTCATACAAATTGGCAAAGGTTTCAGCAATAGCATTTGGATGTATTTGAAGATATTCATTTACTGAATGACACTGTATCTCCCCTGTAATATCATCCTTATAAAGGGAATGAAACATTATCTTGTCCTTAGTTTCCCTCCTAAGATCTATCTCCTTTAAAATCACATAATTATGTGTTGCCAGAAAGACCTGAACTCCCATTCTTTGAAGTTCAAGAAGGGTTTCAATAAGTGGCCCATATAGCTTTGGATTGAGATTGGCTTCAGGCTCATCCCAAAACAGCACAGAGCCGTTTAAAAGGGTTCCATTCTGGATCAGGAGCCACAACAAGCCCAGCTTTCGCATCCCCTCAGCAAGTAGGGTAAATTCAAGTTTTCCTTGCTTGTTACGAAGAAAGAACTCTTCGTCTTTGATTATTACCTTGCCATCAATAAGTTTCTGAAGATTCTTAAGTAGCCTCTTTCTGGCCTGATCTACAGGGCCACGGAGTGCTGGACGATATGCCCTATTCAAGATATCCGAATAGATTTCCTCAAAATGGATTTCCCTTTGAGAATAGAGGGAGTGGAATCCCGGAGCATTAGAAAGCATCTCCTTGACTGGAATATACACACTTTCAATTGGTCTGGATGTCCATTCCTTTACACCAGTAACGGTTGCAGAATCAGGAACTGTTGCATGGTTAGAAAACGAAATCCGCAGTTTAGTCTTCCCACGATACACTTCTACTGCACAACGGGTGCTGGTTCTATGTCGTTTTACCAATCGCCCAATAGCGCGGCCTGATGGGAGATAAACACGGATCAGTTTCTCAGCTAAGTCCATCTTGGTTTTGCTAATATCACAAGCAGAATAGACAACCTTCATAAGGTGTGTTTTGCCTGTTCCGTTAGCTCCAACAAATACATTAATCCCTGGGCTTAGCTTAATGTCCAGCTTTTTAAAGGCCGTGAAATTTTCAAATCTTATTCTGGTAATTGTCATAATTCCACTCCCATTCTTGTTATTGCCTGATCATACCACATCAGCAACTTGGGGTCCTCTTGGAGGACATTTTCTGGGATCTTGCGGGCAACTGTGATAATGGTTGCATAATCCCTTTCTTGCCATGCCCTTTTAAAGCCAGCTCGGACTGCCTCCAAACGGAATACTTTTAGCCTTTTGCCTTTAAAATTTTTATAATCTTCAAATTCTTTTAACAGTCGTTTTTCTCTTAGTTTCTCTAAGTCCTGAGCTTCGTTTGGATCTGGCAAATACCAGCGGTCTTTGGCAGATTTTATGAGTTCAGAATCGTCGGTTGAAAGAGATGCTATATCTGTTTCACCTTGTGTTACTTCTATTTTCCTGATTTTTTCCCTGAGTCTTTCTGATTTTTTCATCCAGGAGACAATCTGCTTGGGAATTGGGCCTTTGCCATCGTATTTGAGGAAGTTATCCTTCAGTAATTCTAATAATTCAAGTAGCTTTTCATGTTTTTGCCACCCACCCGACTGCCTCTGCATATCCATGAAAACAGGTTGTAGTTCCTGCGATGTCTGAGGCTTTTTGCTAAGCTGCTGCTTGAGCCATTGAATGGCAGATGCCTCATCTTTAACAAAAAGCTCCAGTTGTGCAACCTCTTTTACCTTCATTCGCTTTTTGTCATATTCTGCCACTTGCTCTGGCAGGAAATACATTCCATCTCGCTCTGGGAAGCGTTCGTTTAGCCCTTTATAAAATTCTGCAGCAGAGAGTGGTACTGTTATCCCCCGCTGAACATGGAAGGCCACCATGCGGTCATAAAGAAGGTAATTTTGTCGTTC
>CBFDUE010000076.1:0-9846 GCA_965613025.1 uncultured bacterium | reverse complement strand
GAGTATGGAAGTGATCTGAAGATAAGTGCAAAGGTAACGGGAGTAGGAGGTGGTAAGGTATGGGCAAGGATAAAGCCTGTTGGGTATGAGCCGCCGCCAGTGGGAGAGGAGTTTGAAACACCTTCAATTGAGGTTCCATCAGTTGAGCTAATTGATGAGAAGGATCTTGTATATGATGATATATTTGAAGGGGTGTATAGTGGTTTTAAGGAGGGTGGTGATTATAACAAAAACGGTCAGTATGAAGTCATTATATATGCACAGGATAAAGAAAAGAATATTGCTAAATCACTTATCTATTATGTTGAGTTAACTGGAGGGTCGGAAAATCAGCTTCCTACTGCTAATTTTACGTATTCACCGGATTTACCAAAAGTGGGTGAAGAAATTCAATTTAATGATGAATCAAGTGATCCTGATGGAGATCAACTTACATGGAGCTGGGATTTTGGTGATGGAACAAAGTCAACCGGGCAGAATCCCATACATGCATATGCTGAAGCAGGAACATATACTGTCACCCTCTTAGTTACAGATGGATTTGGTGGGAAGGGGAAGAAAGAGGTTATTATCAAGGTCGGTATAGAAGAGACCACAACTACTACCACTACCACGACTACCACCACATTACCACCAACTACCACAACTACTACAAGTTCAACAACAACTACTACTACCTCTACGACAACTACCACAACCAGCACCATAACTACTACAACCACCACAACTTATCCTGATTTTAAAGACATGGAACTTGACATGCATGTGGGTTGGAACCTGGTAAGCTTCTGGCTTGAACCTGAGGATTCATCTATTGACTCACTGTTTTATGGTGCTCAAGGGATGGTGATATCGGTCTGGAAGTGGACTGACAATACCTGGGCAGTCTATTTACCCATGATGGAAGATGGAGGTAAGGCATATGCAGAGACAAAGGGATTTATTTTGCTTGATAAGATCAAGGTAGGTGAAGGCTTCTGGGTAAATGCCATGAATGAATATACATTGAATATCGGTGGAGCAGTTCCAGCAGATAAATCCATCCATATTGCCACAGGTTGGAATCTTGTAGGTTTAAAGATAGATGAGAGTGTTTCAATTGACAGCTTAATTGAGGGCAATGAGGAAAAGATTTTATCGATCTGGAAGTGGTCAGGTAACAATTGGGCGGTGTATTTACCAGTGTATGGCCAAGAAGCCACCCAGAATTATGCCAATGCAAAGGGATTTATAGTCTTGGAAAACATAGATCCAGGTGAAGGATTCTGGATAAACGCAAATTCAGACTTTGAAATTATAACAGAATATATAACAGAATAGGGGAGATTGCATTAGCTCTAATAGATCCTTTAATGACACTTATACTTGTAATTGCGAATGAATTAAGTGGGTATGGAAATTTGATTTCACAGATTTTTGATGCAATAACTGTTGAAAAGAATTAAGGCTTTTTATTAGATGATTATTTAACTTTTAATATTTCCTTTAGAGAAATAGCTAAAAATGGGGGAGATGTTAAAAGGGATAAGAGATTTCATCTGGCCTTTTAAGGAGAAAAAGCTCCTTAGAAGGCCATTTTTTTGCCTAAACTATTTATTTTCGTTCATGAATTGAATTTTTATTAGAGGAGGGGAGGATGAAGAGGAAATATATGTTAATGTGTGAATTGCTGATCCTTTCTCTGTTTTTCTTCTTCATTGATATTGAGTTTCAACAAAGGCTATTTGGTGAAGAGCTTCCCTGGACCATTCAGAATGTATCCCAGATTGGCGGATGGAAAAATGTGATGAACTTAAGTGGAAACTATATATATCTGAATGAAGGGCCTGCATTGAGGATCTTTGATATAAGTGGTGAAGAGGTTAAATTGATAAATTCTATATCCCTCCCCCATGAGATCAGTTCTCTGTTTGTGGATGGAAATTATGTATACGCAGGCTCATCAATGGGCGGGACACTGACCATTATAGATGTGAGCAACCCTTTAGAGCCTGTAATTAAGGGTTCGTGTGGATTGAATATCGGCTGGGACTCTATTATGGGAATTAGTGGTAACTATCTCTATATAAATTATAGTGAATGGACTGATGAAGGAAAGATAATATATAAACTTAACAAGGTGGATGTTTCAGATAAGTCTTCTCCTAAGCTTTTAAAGGTCTATGATATTGACGCATCTTCATTTGTGGTGGACTCTGGAAAGATTTATGTAATTGGCAATTTTGGAAAACCCACAAAGAAATTTGTGGTCTATGATCTTTCTGATCTTGAAAATCCAGTTGCTGAACTCACTGATAACGTCTTAGGCCCTGAGGCAATGTTTATATCTGGGAGCTACCTATATTCAGCATGTTATGGCCTTGGAATACAGGTATTTGACATAAGTGATCCTGCCAATCCGTCCCTTAAAACCACAATTGATATCTCAGGGCTTAAGGCCGAAGATATTGTTGTAATAAATAAGAAAGCATATGTAGCAGGAGTAGACAGTGGCTTTTACATACTTGACTTAAACGACTTAAACAATGTTCAGGTGATCGGAAAGATTGAAAACTATAATGTGATGGGTGTTGAGATGGCATATCCCTATGCCTATCTCTTTTGTAACAATTATGAGTCAATCCTAAAGGTGGATGTCTCTAATCCAGATTCATTGAGTTCAAAAGGGGTATTTGAAGCACCTTATATGGCAAATTATATTGCTACTGATGGGAAATATCTCTATATAAATGAAGCGTTTTTATGGATCTACGATATAACTAATATAAAGAGCCCTTCCTTAGTTAAATACTATACTGATCTAAAACAGACAGGGCCATTATTTAGAGATGGAGATTATCTTTTTAGCTCTAAGGATAAGGAATTTTACATTTTAGATGTTTCTAAACTTCCTATCATAGAGAAACTCAGCACCTATCAGGCAGGTGATTCCATAATAGATATTGTAGTAGATTCTGGATATGCCTATCTGTTGATATATTCAGGAGGTGCTGAAGTGCTGAATATATCTGATAAATCTAACCCCACTAAGATCTCTTCACTTGATATAGATGGAACATCCAAGGATATGTATGTGGGACAGGGAAGGGCCTATATCTCATATATGGATTCCCAGGGGAATTATAAGGTTCAGATCTTTGATATAAGTGATCCTCAAAATCCTATAAAGAAAGGGACGATAGAGCCACAGGGGAAGCCGTCCGAATGGGATGTGGGAGTCAGTGTCTGGGGATTTGGTGAACTCCTAATTTTGGGTAGTAATGATTCCACTGAAAATAAATCATATATTGAGGTCTATGATGTTTCAGATCCTGTCAATCTAAAAAAGAAGGTATCCATAGACACCCCTTTTTCAATTTCAGACATACAGGTAATTGATCTAAATGGAAACACCGTGATACTTGCAGGAATGCCAGGTGGTAGTATCCATACATACAGTATAAAGTCTCAAGATTCGACCACAGAGATTATTGAAGGGCCCTATTGTCCGTCACCAAAGACCCACAGTATAGCAACGTATAAATCCAGCGCGTCTAATTATGTGGTTATCGGTAATGATATATCTTTTGGGATATATGTTCAGGAATTGGCGGAAAAAGGAGAAAATGTAAAATTAACAATGGCTATAAATCCTCCTGAAGCCGCAAATGATGGTTGCACCACTAATCCTTCTGTTGGAGTCCATACCTATGAAAAGGGGACACAGGTTGATCTTACTGCCACTGCTGTATCTCCCTGGAATTTTGAGAAATGGACTGGAAGTGTGAGCGGGACAAGTCCAAATACTACAGTTAAGATGGATACAGATAAAGAGGCCATTGCAAATTTTGTAAAGCCTGTTTTAACCCTTTCACAGGGCCCCAAAAATCCCACATGTTACTCTGAAGGGGTTGCGCCTGGCTCCAAGAATGTAAGGGCGATACATATCACTTTGTCTGTCAATGATGTTGATGATTGGAAGCTTAATTCCATAAAGTTTAATACCTCTGGAGATGGAAATGAAAAGGAGGATATCTCAAAGGTCTATCTGTATCAGGGAGATGAGACAGGCGAGCTCTTAGGTTCAGGCACCTTTTCTCAAGATGATGGAAGCATTTCGTTCAGTGTAAATATAGTGATTCCAAAAGGTAGCAGCATTAATCTTATGCTGACCTATGATCTTGTAAAGGAAAATAATTGCCCATGTAAGACCTATAAGACCCATGTTACAGTAGGTGATATTGGAGCAGAGCCTATGAATTATGAAAACTATGTAAAACTTCCTCCGCCACCAGCAGGTGTAAGCGGGATCATAGAGATTAAGTTGGGATATATTGAGATAGATGAAAATACCAATAAGCAGTATGCGGAAAAGAATCACACACTTCCTCAGCCACTCAGAGTGTTTGTAAAGGATATTCCTGATTCTTGCCTTAAATATTTCAAGGTGAGATTTCAGACAGGTTCTCAATTTGTGCCAAAGGATGCAAAAGGATACATGTTTAATAATGGCGATACTCAGATAGATCTTGAAATACCTCAAAATAAGATTGTGGAGACCGATTTTACATTGGGAGATAAGACAGGGAAATATGGGATTAGTGCCTCACTTGAGATGAAACCCGATTATCCCTATTCCTGCGAATGTTATTATACAGTTTCCCCACCCACCTTTGAGGCCTATGCAACAGGTATAGATCTTGTGGCTGAACATGATGGATTAGAGGGTGATGAGGTGGGAATATTCTTAGGTAATGTATCCGCAGAAAATGATCTCACAGTAAGTTTTGTTGCACCTCCCGGTAAGGCCGGAGAGGTTGAGTATGTGGAATTTGAGCTAAAGGGGGAAAAGAAAAAAGCTACCGCCTCACCATATATGCAGACATTTGATATGAGCAAGATCGGCTCTGGTGCCACACTTTATGTTACAGTTCATTATAAAGATGGAACAGAGATGAAAGATGAATTTTCTTTCTCTGGCATAGGGACCCCTTCTTGGTTTCCAATCGTAGAAAAATTGAGCACCTATTTTAATGTTGAGTGGATCGAGGAGGATGAGAAGTATCGGGTATCATTTAATTATCCTGGGGATTTTGTTTGGAACGATATGATTCCTTCAGATATCCTGCTTATGGGCGGTGAAGATAATGAGGCTAATGTGAGTTTTAGTGCCTGGGCAGACTATCATATCAGTGGTAAGGCTGAGCTGGGCGCAAGTGGAAATATCTCAACCACGATTCTTGGACATGAGTTCAAGGCTGAAGGATGGTTAAAAGGGGAATTCAATGCCCAGTTTGAATTTCAAAAAGGTGAAGGTGTGATCAAGATGAATATTCCCTTCGAACTGCCAGAGAAGGGAGCGTCTAAGACCTTTCTGGTATGTGGCGTGCCTGTTACAATTGCAGTGGATCTGGGCGGAGAAGTGAAAGTCTTTCTGCATGGGGGCGTGATCTTAGACAGCAAGGTGAGGCCTGAAAAGATCACATTTATTCCTGGAACCGATATCACCTTAGAGATAACAGCATCAGTTTCTGCTGTCTTTGGGCTTGCAAAGCTTGCTGTAAAAGGAGAGCCTGAAGGAAAACTTCAGATAAAACTTGTGTATGTTACAAAGAAAGGGATTGTGGATACCACATTTGGAGGTGAACTTGTGGTTCCAATTAAAGTTATTGGTTCCCTCTTTTGGGGCTTTACAGATGGAGAGCTTGCAAGCACAGAGTTAGGCCCCTATCAATTTGGTGATGTAAGTGGTCTTGAAAAGCCCTTTATTTTCAAGAAGGCGCTTTCAAAAGAGACTCCACAAAAGATACTTTATACAAGTGGAAGTATTGATTCAGACGATCAGGGAAGACTGATTGCCGTATGGGTAAAAGATACTTCTCAAGAGGAAGACTATATCAATCCAGAGATTGCTATAAGGACAAACAATGGAAGTGGATGGTCTTCTCCTATTCTGATTACTGATAATGATCTATGGGAGACAGATCCAAAGGTGGTATTTTTGAGCAATGGAAAGGCTCTGGCCATCTGGACATCAAATGACGGTGATAAAAATCTTTCAAAGCTAAACGAGATACTTGCACATCAGGACATTGCATTTTCATACTATAATGGAAGCTCTTGGACTCAAGAGGCCCTTGTAATTGATGATGACTACCCTGATGGTCTATCTGATCTTGCATATGATCCCTCTTCTAAAAAGGCAATAGCTGTGTGGGTCCACAATGGAGACAATTCAGAGGATCTGGAAAACAGATCCAAATGGTCAATCTATTATTCTATATTTGATGAAGAGACTCAGCAATGGACAACACCGATGGCTGTCCCAGGGACAGATGATGGAAAGGCAGATTTTATGCCTGCAATTGCATCAGATGGAGATGGCAAATTTATGCTTGTATGGATAAAGGACGAAGATGGCAAACTCTTTACAGCATTAGATTCAATCCAGAACGGCTCTAATGTGGACTACAGCAATAATGACTGTGATATCTATTATTCAATATTTGAAAATGGTAAATGGTCCAGTCCAGGAAAGATTGGTGAATCTAATTCATTTACTGAGCAGATGGTTGATATTGCCTTTACAGGATCTGGAAAGGCGGTTGTGGTTTGGGTTGAGAAAAAGGGCGATGAGATGGATACCCTGTATTATTCCTATTTTAATGGGGCTCAATGGTCCACAAAGACAAAGATTGATGAAAGTAATTATTTTATTGAAGATCCAAAGATTGATATAAAGGATAATGTTGGAATCGTGGTCTATAGAAAGTATGCAGGAAATGACGGAGATATCTTTTCAGCAAATATAGATCTGGGATCTCTTAAAGAGGTGTCAGAGCCTCCTGCCCCCTCTCAGTTGACCTATGATGAGGCCATAGACTTTAACTTAGATATGGCACTTGATAACAATGGAAAGCCTGTGATCTTGTGGGAAAAGATAGACTCTCAAAAAGAAAAGGCCACAACCACAGAGGGATTTTCAAATGGAATAAATATGGCCATTGGAGATCTTAAAAATGGCGAACTTACAGGAGATGTCAATGTTTCACTTATGGATGAAAACCAGGATGGCAAATATGAATCCATTAAGGCAGTGATTGGAGCTGATCTTAAAGCAGGATCTTACAAGATGAAAGCCTCATTATATGATGCAGATGGGAACTTTATAGCTTCTTCAAATCAGTCTCTTGAGGCAGATAGTGATGGAAAATATGACTTTACTTTGATCTTTCCAGGCGGAATTATTAATGATAAAAAGGCCAATGGCCCATATTCTGTTAAGAATATAGCGCTATTAGATGAGGCCAATGCCTCTATACAATCAGACTTTTCAAAAGGAGGTAGTGTAAGTCCTGATGCCACGTATGATCAGTTTATTGAAGGGCCTCTTTCCTTAGACAGATACCTATACAGTTATTTTGATAAAATAACAATAACATTAAACGATAACAGGGCTAATTTAAATAAAGATCAGATCGATACCGTTAATATCTATCTCTCTACGAGTGCCAAGCCAGCTTATGTAAAGAGCATTCAACTCAAAGAGACAGATGTTAATAGCGGCATTTTTAAAGGTGAAGTAGGATTCAGTATGGATTCTGAAGCCGAAAATACCCTTTTGGTTGAGGATGGCTCAGTGATAAAGGCCTTATATATGGATCCAGAAATAGACTATACCTGGATGGCATTGGCTGTGTGGCAGAAGGGAATGTATCTTGATTTTAAACCAGGCTGGAATCTAATGGCTTTTCCATTTGAGCCTGATCCCAATGATATCAATGAGATATTTAAGGACTGGATGGATAACATCATATCCATATGGAAGTGGTCAAGCAAAGATAATTGCTGGGCAGTTTCGCTTCCAGACCTTTCAGATGAGGCAGCCTCAGCATATATAGAGGCAAAAGGCTTCTTAATGCTTGAAACCCTTAGTGGAGGTGAGGGATATTGGCTTAATGCAAAACAGGCTTTCACACTTAAGGTAAGTGGTAAAAATCCAGAAGATGACTCTATTGAACTCTCAAAGGGATGGAATCTTGTGGGGCTAAAAGGTGGGGAGTCAGTTGAAATTACAAAACTTATAGCTGGAAAGGAGGGGGAGGTTATCTCCATCTGGAAATGGAAGGACAATACCTGGGCTGTGTATCTGCCTTCCCTTGGTGCTGAAGCCACCCAGAGCTATGCCAATGCAAAGGGATTTGAGGTTTTAGATAAAATAAATCCTGGTGAGGGCTTCTGGATAAATGCAGAGGAAAGTATAGGATTGAAGGATTAAGGATTGAAGGGCTAAAGGCTTTAGTCCTTTTCCTGTAGCCCTTTGTCTCTTGCCCTTAGCCATTCAATCCTTTTTCACCATATTCCATTCCAATATATTTCTTTCTTTACTATCAAATTTAATTCCAATCAGGTATATAGGCTTATTGATAGAGATATATTTTTCATAGTATCTCTTTTTCTCTATCTGCTCTATGGGATCCTCAGCGGAATCCACCTTGAATTCAATTATAACCACCTTATCTGGAAGCTTAATAGTTAAATCAATCCTGCCCCTGTTTGTGTTATCCTCTGGCACAACCTCATACCCTAAGGCACAGAGATATGCATACACAACTGAGCTATAATAACCCTCATACTTAGAGATAATACTATTTGCATAGCTTTGATATGGAATGGATGCAAAGATGGATTTAAGAATATTGATAAGAGATTCAAAATCTCCATTTATAAGAGACCTTGATATCTCTTTGTAGAAATTGTGTTTTTCATACTCTTGCCTTGTAAGATAATCCACAAACAGTGAGTTCAGGGCCCTTTGAACCTCTATATTGGGAACTGTAAGAATATAGCTTATCCCTCCAAGGATCTCATCCACCTCTTTCTCTTTAAATGTAAGATACCCTGTCTGCCAGAAAAGAGTCAGAAGCCCGATTCTTTCAACATCAAATGCATCCAGCTCCTCTTCAGAGATCCTGGCACCTTCCAGGGCAGGGATATAAAATTTCTCCTCTCTGAGCTTATCTATCAAAAATGTGGGACTTCCCGTGCTCCACCAATAATTTCTAAACTCAAACTTCTTGGAGATAAATAGAAGTATATCAAATGGATTGTAGAGCCTCTCCCCAAAATAGTTGTATCCATTATACCAGCGGCTTACAAGCTCCATATTGGCACCTTTTAAATGATCACTAAATACTGTCTCTAAGTCCCTCTGTGTATATCCACATATATCTGCATACTCCGTATCTACAGTTATATCTTCAAGATTGTTAAGACCGCTAAAGAGATTTAGCTTGGAGAATTTGCTTACCCCCGTGATAAACACAAATCTTATATATTCATCCATATCCTTTATGACAGAGTAGAAGTTCTTAAGTATATCCCTTGCCTCTCTGGCTCTGTCTTTATTTAAGATATTATCTAAGATGGGCTTGTCATACTCATCTATGAGGATTACCACCTTTTCTCTGTGCTTTTTAGAAGCCCTTCTTATAAGCTCTTTAAAGCAGAGCTTATAGTCTTCTAAATTTTCACAGCTAACTCCAAGATCTTCCATATTTTCCTTAAGCATGTATCTCATCTCACTAAAAATACTCTCTATATTTGAATAATCTCCACTTCCAAAGCTGATCCTTATCACTGGATGGGGCTTAAAGTCATATCTCTCATAGATATAGAGTCCCTTAAATAGATCTCTGTTTCCTTCAAATATCTCCTTTAGGGTGGTCAAAAACAGACTCTTTCCAAATCTCCGTGGGCGGGACAAGAAATAGTATTTCCCACCACTTTCTATCAGCTTCAGGGCAAAAGGGGTCTTATCCACATACACATATCCCTCTTCTATTATATTTTTGAATGTCTGTATCC
>CBFDUE010000075.1:0-9886 GCA_965613025.1 uncultured bacterium | reverse complement strand
GGAGGTGGCTCTTTATGAAAGCTATAAAGAGTGAGGAGTTTGATAAGAGATTTGAAAGGGGAGAGTCTATAATTGATTATCTTGAGCTTAACAAGGCCAGAAGACCCAACCTAAAGACAAAGAGAGTGAATGTAGATTTCCCAATCTGGATTGTCAATGCCCTTGACAGAGAGGCAATGAGGCTTGGTCTTACCCGCCAGGCACTAATTAAGCTATGGATTGCAGAACGCCTTGAAAAAATATAAAGTCTAATATATCTATTAGAAGAGAGCATTTACCTAAATAATATAATTACGCTAAAAAGACAAAAAAGGGAGGAGAAAATACTCTCCTCCCCTAAATTAAGAATAGATATGAGAGCTTTGCATAACTCCTTCTTACACTGGGGGTTACACCCCCCTCCGGGTCGGATGACCCTCTCGGTCGGAGACCAGACCCCCAAAAATTAATTTAAAATAACCCATAATTACAGTTTTTTCTGAGAGCTTTGAAAAATTCAAAGCTCTCGATATGGAATTAAAACTCTTCCTCTTCCAGGTCTATTCCATCCCTTTCAAACTGCTGATCCCTGAGCTCATGTGCCCTTCTTATCTCTTCCTCAGACCAAGGCTCAACAATCAGGGAGTCTGCTACAAGCTCCCATAGATACTTTATCTCCACACCCAGATCGTATTCCTTGACTAAGGATTTCATCAACTGATCCCTGCAATTATGACATGGAGTTACCACCATTTCAGCACCTGTTTCCCTGATCTGCTTGGCCTTTATCCTTCCATAAAATATCCTCTCCTGCGTATAGGGCATTGCCCATGCACCACCGCCACCGCCACAGCAGAAGTTATTCATCCTGTTTGGATACATATCCACAAAGTCTTCACAACACTGCTGGGTGATCCAGCGGGGCTCTTCAAAATAGCCGTGTCCAAATGCCTTTTGGCTCTTTCTTCCGTAGTTGCAAGGATCGTGGTATGTGGTTCTCATCTTGTGGATGTTTTTATCTACCTTTATCCTTCCACTTTCTAAATATTCCTTTAACAGATCGTGTATAGATACGACCCTGTATTTTTCAAATACCTCTGGAAACCACATCTGCAACCCTAACCTGGTTGCATAGTATGCATGACCTCATTCAGGCAAAAGGAGCGTCTTACATTCTAACCGCTCCATATTTTCGACTATTCTTCCCACAATTGTCTTCATTGCCTCATCATCGCCACTGAAAAGACCCCAATTTACACCTTCCCAGTTCTCAGAAGAGACTGTCCAGTCCTCCTTTGCGCAGTAGAATATCTTCCACCAGAACTTCATATCATCAGGCTCTCCAAATGGCTCCTTACTGTTTATGGTAACCAATAAATTGGCACCCTTTTTATCCACAGGCACATAGAATCCCTCAAATCCTTCATCCTCCAGCTCCTTTCCCACATCAGCAAGCAGAAATAGAAAGTCATCTCTGGGAATCCCCAGATTATTCCCGGTCTTAAGGCACATCTCCACCCCTTTGTGTATGGGGCCAGGCACCTTATCCCTATCTCTCAGCCCCCTTGCCTTTCTGAGCAGTTTAACTATCTCAACACCCTGTGGACATGCATATTCACACCTTCCGCACAAGGTGCAGATCCATGGGAAGCGAGAATCTATTAGTTCCTGTTCAAGACCAAGCACTGCCAATCTAACTGCCTTTCTGGGGTCCATTCCATCCACCCCTGTTACAGGGCA
Organism: uncultured bacterium; assembly: GCA_965613025.1. Classification (GTDB taxonomy): domain Bacteria; phylum Desulfobacterota; class DSM-4660; order Desulfatiglandales; family JALVMZ01; genus CAYTXJ01. The sequence continues at coordinate 8,167 of CBFDUE010000075.1, read as the reverse complement.
GCCACTTGCACAGGTGCCACATGTGAAACAGACATCTGCCCACTCAGGTGCTACCCTGAGCTGACTCTCCTTTCTCTCAATGCTTATGGCCTCCACTTATAACCTCCCAAATAATTTATTTCATATTAATCAGGCACCTTATTTCATATTTTTAAGGCAAAGTCAAATGATAAAAACATGTTTTTGGGCTTTACTAAAGATAAAATATTTCATAAATATGGGTTCATCTTACTCTGATATAATTGGGAGGTAAAATATGGATTTTAGCTTTTCTCAAAGAGAAGAGATGTTGAGAAAGAGTGTAAGGGAATTTGCAGAGGGTGAATTGCCCAAAAAGATGGATATGATGGAAGAGACAGGTGAATTTCCCATAGAACTCCTAAAGGGTATGGCTGAAATTGGAATAACAGGAGTAATTACCCCCCCAGAATATGATGGAGTGGGGTTGGGATATATGGCAAGGACAATTGCACTGGAAGAGCTTGGAAGGGTGTGTGCAGCGATTCCCATGGCCATGCAGGTGCACCATATGGCATGTGCTGCCATTGCAGATTTTGGATCTCCTGAACAGAAGGCGAAGTATCTTCCCCCCCTTGCAAAGGGTGAGACCATGGGATGTGTGGCTGTTACTGATCCAAGTGGTGGATCTGATGTAATCGGTATGAAGACCCGTGCAGAGCTGAGGGGTGATAAGTATATCTTAAATGGAAGAAAATGCTTTATAACCAATTCTCATACCTCAAATTTCTGGGTAGTGATTGCAAAGACCGGGGAAGGTGTAAAGGGCCTTAGCGCATTTATTGTGGAAAAGGACTTCCCTGGTGCAAAGGCAGGCAGAAAAGAGAATAAAGTAGGACTGAGGGGTGCAAATACCGGAGAACTTGTATTTGAAGAATGTGAAGTCCCAAAGGAAAATCTTATTGGGCAGGAGGGTCAGGGACTCACCATTGCCATGAAGACCATAAGTGAAACAGGAAGAACTGGAATGGCAGCCACTGCCCTTGGTATATTAACCGCAGCATATGAGGAGGCAGCACGTTTTGCAACGGAAAGGACCCTATATGGAAAACCCATTAGCTCCCTTCAGGCCATCCAGTTTTATATTGCAGAGATCTATAGCCAGCTTGAGATTGCAAGACTGCTCTGCTATAGGGCAAGCTGGCTGAGGGATCAAAACATGCGGTGCGATACAGAGGCTGCCCTTGCAAAACAATATACGTGTGAAGCTGCGGTGATGGCAGCAAAAAGGGCCGTTGAGATACATGGATCCTATGGGATACTTAAGGAATATAAGGTGCAGCGACTCCTCAGGGATGCCATGGTAACGGTTCCAGCAGGGGGAACCTCTGAGATAGGAAAGATAGTGATTGCAAGAGCAGCTCTAAGACCTTTTCAGAAATAGACCAGAGATGCTTAAAAGAATTATTGTATGTGTTAAGCCTGTTCCTGATCCTAAGGAGTGGAAGAATATATCCCTTGATGAAAATACTCTGACCCTTAAAAGAGAAGCAGTTTCCCATATCCTTAACCCATTGGACAGAAATGCCATTGAAGAGGCATTGAAATTAAAGGGGCAGACAGGGGCAGAGGTCGTATTAATAAGCATGGCCCCTGAAAGATATAAGGAACTTCTCAGAGAAGGTCTTGCAATGGGAGCTGATAGGGGTTATCTGCTCTCTGACCCTGAATTTGCAGGATCTGATACCCTTGCTACCGCACAAGTAATTGCATCTGCGTGTAAAAAGATAGGGGATTTTGATCTCATCCTCTGTGGAAATCAGACAATTGATGGATCCACTTCGCAGGTGCCATCTCAGCTTGGAGAATTCTTAAGGATTCCAAGTATAATGCATGTTCAAAAGATAGATCTCAGAGACGGGCTCTTCTATATATGGCAGAGATTGGGTCATAGGATTATTACCTGGGAATCTCCTTCTCCCCTCCTTGTATCTGTAAGAGGTGAGATAAATAGACCCAGGTATGTAACTTTCAAGGGGATCTTAGAGGCTGAAAATAAAGAGATTATTGTATGGGATAATAATGATCTACCAACCGATCCTTCACTAATCGGACTGAATGGGTCTCCTACCAAGATGAAGGGTCTAAAGATAAAAAGATATAAGAGAGAAAAGAGGAAATTAGAGGGAGATAAAAAGGATATAGTAAAGGAAGTGGTGGAAAAGATCTATGAACTCCAACTCATATAGGGATGAGATTGTTGTATTTATAGAATTTCATGGGGATAGGATTGAAGATGTAAGCTTGGAGCTACTCAGCAAGGCCAGTCAATTGGGTGGAGATCATTCTCTCCTGGTATCTTCCATTCTTTTAGGAACACCATCAAAAGATCTCATAATGCATCTTACCCAATATGGTTCACAGAAGATCTATCTTGTGGAAGATCCAGCCTTGAATGATTATCATCTTCTTGCATATACCCATATAATAAGCGAGATGCTTAAAAAGATAAGGCCTTCCATCTTTCTTATGGGGGCTACTCCACTGGGGATGGAGCTTGCTCCCAGAGTGGCTGCAAGGCTTAAAACAGGGCTATCCGCCCACTGTATTGATCTTTCTCTTGATGAAGATGGGAACCTGATTCAATCAGTTGCAGGCTTTGGGGGGCAGGTAATTGCCATGATTGTCTGCCCTGAAAAGAGGCCACAGATGGCAACGGTTATGCCAGGGGTCTTTCAGAAAATTATTAGACCTTCAAAGGAATACACTGTAGATATGATGGAATTTGATCTATCTAAGATCCTTCAGAATAGCCCCAAAAAGATTGGTGAAGAGAAGATAGAGGTCAAAAGCTACGGCCTTGAAAAGGCTGAAGTGATAGTTGCAGGTGGTTTTGGAGTGGGATCAAAGGAAAATTGGGCACTTTTAAAGGAACTGGCAAAGATTCTGGGTGGAGCTGTGGGAGCCACGAGGCCCCCTGTGGACGAAGGATGGGCAGAGGAAGGGCAGATGATCGGTCAGAGTGGAATAAAGGTAAAACCAAAGCTATATATAGGGGTAGGGATATCTGGTCAGATGCACCATGTGGTGGGAATGGATGAAAGTGGTTATATCATATCCATAAATAATGATCCCGATGCAGAGATATTCAATGTATCAGATATGATAATAGTAAGGGATTTTAAAGATATCCTCCCTTTGCTAATTGAAGAATTAAAGGAAAGGCTCAGAAATTTTGAAAGCTAAGGCTTATATAACATTTTTACCTATAGATAAAAAGATTCCTATTGAATCTGAAAATACCCTTCTTGAATTGGCACATATCCATAACATACCCATTCAGGCTGTATGTGGGGGAAAGAAGAGCTGCGGTAAATGTAAGGTCAGGATAATCTCTACAAGATCACCTCTTCCCTCTCCTACTGAAAGAGAAAAGGAGATCTTAGGGGATATTTTACTCAGGAAGGGATACCGTCTTGCATGTGAACTCGTGCTTCAAAACGATACAACAGTCTATCTCCCAGATGAAACCCTAACATCTTCTATAATCGCCCTAACAGATTCAAAAGGCAGGGATCACCCTTTAGCTCTAAGACCAGATATACAATCATATGGATTGAAAATCTCTCAAAGTGACTTTTCAGTGGGTAAGTGTGATCTGGCAATAATAAGACAAAAACTTTATGAAGAATATGGGATAAGAGATAGCCTGGCTGATACACTTGTATTGGAAAAGATACCTTCTAAGATAAGAAAAAGATCGCAGACCTATTGTATCTTTAAAGGAAAAAAAGAGATATTGGATATGGTGGATAAACCCGAAGTATTTGGAATGGCATTTGATATTGGAACTACCACAGTGGTGGGATATATATTTGAGCTTCAATCTGGGAGATTGTTGAATATACAAAGTGCCCTTAATCCACAGATACAATATGGAACAGATATAATAACCAGAATAGGCCTCTGTCAGCAAGACAGGAAAAATCTCCATATGCTCCATTCACTAATAATTGAATGTATAAATAGACTGATAGATAAGGCCATTGAGCCACTGAAAATTAAAAAGGATATGATATATGAGATAGTGGTAGTTGGAAATACCGCAATGCATCATCTGTTCTTAGGAATAGATCCCACATATCTATCCATTGCTCCATATCTTCCTGTATTTACCGATCCCTTTGATATTAAAGCTAAAAGATTGGGCATAGATATAAATCCCAATGGATATATCCACTTGCTTCCCCTTAAGGCAGGTTTTGTTGGAAGTGATGCCATAGCGTGTTGTATATCCTGTGGAATACATAGATCTAAAAAGATAGATCTCTTGTTGGATATTGGAACTAACGGAGAGATTGTGTTTGGAAATAGGGACAGGATACTGTGTTGTTCTGCTGCAGCAGGCCCAGCATTTGAAGGGGGGCAGATACAATGGGGAATGATTGCCAAAGAGGGTGCTATTGAAAAGGTAAAGATAGATCGCTCAACCCTTTCTCCTAATTTAATGACCATTGGCAATAGAGAACCGGTGGGTATCTGCGGAAGTGGGCTCATATCCCTTGTGGCAGAGATGTTAAGGGTAGGGATAATTGATGAGAGAGGAAGATTTAACAGTGATCTTAAAAACCCAAGGATACGCCAGGGCAGGAATGGCTGGGAATATGTGTTGGTGTTTGGAAAGGAAAATGATATCGTTATAACCCAAAAAGACATATCAGAGCTTCAGATGGCAAAGGCGGCTATCAGGGCAGGAATTCAGGTGCTAATGGAGATATATGAGGTAAAGGGAATACATAACATCTATCTTGCAGGGGCAGGTGGAAATTATATTGATCCCGATGATGCAATTATCATAGGTCTTTTTCCTGATCAATTAAGCGGTAAAGTAATTCCCATCGGAAATGGTGCGGGAAAGGGAGCCTGTATATCCCTTTTAAATATCAATAAAAGAAGAGAGGCATTTAGGATCTCAAAGAGCCTCGAATATGTGGAACTATCTGGAAACCCAAGATTTAATGAGCACTTTATAAATTATATGCTATTTCCTGTTTTGGGATAGAAAGATGAAACAGGGGCTTATTCAGGCATATATTGGCAAAGATTCCTATTCTATTTACACAATAATAGGTCTGATATTAAGGGCCACTGGTCATGGGTTTCAATCCCATATAATTCATCTTAAGGATTCAGAAGTTATAAATATTGTTGATAAAGTAAAGGCCTCTTTAAATCCATATCTTACAACAGATTATGCAAATGATTTAGATGATATTATTCAACTATCTATACAGAAGATGAGCTCAGATATTCCAGATATAATGGTAATTCCAGGTCTTCTAAACCTCATTGATAATAATGAAAAGAAGGTTAAGGCACTTTTTAAAAATAGACCCCCTCAGATGGAGCTTGTAATAAGTGGTGAAGAATTACCTCAGAAATATCTCTCTCTAATGGATCTGGTCACGCAAGTCACGATTCTAAAGAAAGGGGATCTTCCCCATATTGAGATTATAACAGGAAATGGGAAAGGGAAGACCACATATTGCTTGGGAAAGGCCCTATTCTATTCCTCTTCTGGGCTAAGCTCAAAGATATGCCAGTTTATAAAGTCTCCAAAGCGATATGGTGAAGTAAAGGCTATTGAGAAGATCCCCAATCTGGATATTGAAAGTATGGGAGAGGGCTTTGTCTTTTCTGCTGATTCTCAAAATAGAGAAAAACATATCATCGCAGCAAAGAGGGCACTTCATAGGTGTAAGGAAGAGCTGGAATCAGGCACATTTTCACTCTATGTATTAGATGAAGTTCATGTGGCCATCTCCTTAGGGCTTATTGACCAGCAGGAGATCTGGGAGTTATGGGATCTCTCTAATCTTAAAGATACCTATCTTATTCTAAGTGGTAGAGGAGCACCTGCCTCTTTAAAAGATAGGGCTTCAATTGTGATAGAGATGAAAGAGATTAAACATCCCTATCAAAAAGGGATAGGTGCCAGGAAGGGAATAGAATATTGATGGAGACCATCTGGATTATAGGTTATGGAAGATTTGGAAAGATTGCACACAAAAGGCTTTTAAAGAGGGCAAAAAGCCTGCTTATTGTGGATCCATCCTCATCAGTGTCTGTGGATTCTTCTGTTTCAAAGGTGGAGATGATTAAAGAGGATGGAATCAGGTATTTAAAAGACAATTTAAGGCCTGAGCCCCCGCCTGATTGGATAATCCCATCCCTCCCCCTGCATCTCCTGGCAGAGTGGGCAATAACTCTTCTTGGAGATCAAAAGATAAAAAGGATTGGGGTTCCTTCTGAGCTCTTAGGCCTTGTCCCAAATCCCATTAAGGGTGCAGATGGAAATCTCTATGTTAGTCATGCCACTTTTCTCTGCCCTGATGATTGCCCTGAACCTAAGGATATATGCACCTATACAGGTAAAAAGAGGGGAAAGGATATGTTTAAGATCCTTGAGGAGCTGAAAATACATGGCTTTTCAGTTAAGGTATTGAGGAGTCGTCAGCTTGCACCAGGTGTGGGAGGTTATAGGCCAAAGGATATGTTTCATATATTAGATGATATCAGACGATCTCCTGGTAGATACCTACTCTGCACCTCATGCAGATGTCATGGAGTGATCACAGCAGTGATCATTTACTGACCTGTTTTTTCCTATATTGATAGTAGGCATCCCTTATGGAGATATATGGATCAAGGGCAGATTCCTTAAGATCTTCATACTCTCCCAGTCTCAAAGAGGTATCATTTATCTCTTTATATGCTCTGAGGCCGACGTTTTCTTTAAACTCTTTAAAGATATAGTTTTTGGGATCTAAAAATCCATCTCCGATGAGTCCTATGGTGTCTCTAAGGCTTGAAGGGCCTAAGAATGGCCAAACTATATAGATTCCATGCCCAATGCCAAATCTTCCAAGGGTCTGGCCCAGATCCTCATCATGTGTCCTTATTTTAAGAGTCTTTGAATGGGATACAACATCCACAAGGCCTCCAGCTCCCACAGTGCTATTTACCAAAAATGCGGTGATCTCATCAGCCGCCCCCCTGAACTTTCCCTGCAATATACAATTTATAAATCTTACGGGAAAGGCAAGATTGTGGATGAAATTTTTTATTCCTTTCCTTACACCTAATGGAACTATTGTGCCATATCCCTTTGCCATGGGCCTTAAAAGCCAAAAATAGAGCTTGTCATTAAATTGAAAAAATACCCTGTTTATGGGCTCTAAGGGGTCAGGAATTCCTTTGTAGATTTTTATCTCTTCATCCTCTTCATATATCTCATCATTAAACCCCTCTTCATCTGAAGACTTAATTGAAAGGAGCATCTTATCTTCAATAGGGACATTCTCCATGGCAATAGCTGTATTTATTGCTAATAAAGATAGAAAGAAAAAAGAGAGACTTAATACTATCCTTTTCAATGAATCTCTCCTACTTAGAGACCTTTTTCTTTAGCTTTTTTAATAGGGTCTTAAATGAGGATCTTACAAGAATATTATTAAACTGGGCTCTGTAGTTATTGGTAAGGCTTACACCCTCAATTACCAGATCATATACCCTCCATTTCCCATTCTTTTTAATAAATCTATACTGAACCGGAATCTTCTGCCCTTTTTCAGTTATAACCTCTACCTTGACCTTTGCATATCTACCCTCTATCTTTTCATAGAGATAATGGACCTCCTCACCAGAATATCCTTCCACCTTATCTATATAGGTCTTTTCCAGAAGTCTGCTATAGAGGCTGATAAATTCCTTTTTCTCTTCTGGAGTTCTCTTCCTCCAGTGCCTTCCCAGTGATCTCTTGGAAAACTCCTCCCAGTCAAATATCTTATTTACCACCTCCCTTATTAAGGCCCTTCTCTTATCTGTCATTGATTTACCCTTAAGCTTTGGATCAGACACTATCTTTATTATCCTTTCGGTAGTATTTTTGATCATCTCCATAGGCTCTGCACTATTTGCTGATGATGGAAAGATGAAAACTACCAGTAACATACATATTGCCGAATACCACATGGCCCTTTTCATTATCTAACCCCTTTAAATCTATTCTAAGACCTTTGCATAACCCCTTTTTACACTGGGGGTTACACCCCCCTCTGGGTCGGAGACCTTCCGGGTCGGATGACCCTCCAGGTCGGAGACCAGACCCCTGTCATTGCGAGCGAACGAAGTGAGCGTGGCAATCTCA
>CBFDUE010000074.1:0-10107 GCA_965613025.1 uncultured bacterium | reverse complement strand
TAATGATACGGCGACCACCGAGATCTACACCTAAGCCTTCGTCGGCAGCGTCAGATGTGTATAAGAGACAGGCGTGAAATATCCATCAAATTAAAATTAGACTTGTCAAAGAATAAATGAATGAAATATTTCATAGCACTAAATTAATAGCATTTTTGCTGGTCTTAACTCCCTTTTAAAAGGGTCCAATACAAGACCTAATATTTCTAAGGTTATAGATCCTAAAAGGTTCTCATCATCTCCTTCTTCACCCATTATCACAGGTGAATGGCCACTTCCAAATGGAAATCTTATAAAACATTCAGAAACTTCTCTATTTATTTTTGTTCCATCTGCTAAAATAAACTCCATCTTCCTGATAGGTTCTAATTCCAAGTATTCCCATACCTCTTTCTTTAGTAAAGAATAGCTTGCACCACTATCTACCAAAAATCTTATCTCTCTTTCTTTGCCTTTATGGGAAACTATACCATCTACAAAGATAATTCCCATTGCTTAGATAGTGCTCCGCCCCTTTAATGAATATTGGTTACACAATATAACTTATCTAAATCATTTAAAATTCTCTCAACTATATCTGAGTCGCTGATTGAAAGAATCATTATTCATGGTGTGAAGTATTTATCAAATTTGTATTGCTATTGTCAAGAGATAAGTGTATGAAATTTTTTACAGATTTGGCCATTAAAGCTTATTTAATTGTTTTTATTTCCCTCCAAGCTGGCCGCATGCAGCGTAGATATCACTTCCCTTGCTCTTTCTTATAAGTGCAGTTATGTGGTTTTTAATAAGGTGTTTTTGAAATCTCTCTATCCTATCTGGGGTAGGGGGTCTAAGTGATGAACCATTAAATGGATTAAAGGGGATAAGATTTACCTTTGCTTTGATTCCTGAAAGGGTCTGGACCAGCCTTTCTGCATCTTCTATCTCATCATTTATTCCTTTAATAAGGACATACTCAAAGGTGATTCTTCTTCCTTTCTGAAGCGGGTAAATTTTACAGGCCTCCATAAGCTCCCTTAGCGGATATCTCCTGTTTATGGGCATAAGGTAGGACCTTTTCTCTTCATCTGGGGCATTTAAAGAGACTGCGAGATTTACCCTAAAATCCTTTCCAAGCCTTTTCATTTTAGGGATGATTCCACATGTAGAAATTGTTACCCTTCTTTTTGAAAAATTCATGCCATCTTGGTAGAGTATATTTTTAAGTGCCTGCTTCAGGTTTGAATAATTGAGAAGCGGCTCTCCCATTCCCATAAATACTATGTTTCTGAGTTTTTCAGGGCTTTTCATATCTCTTTTTACCTGGACAATCTGATCCAGTATCTCAGAGGCACTTAGATCCCTTTTTAACCCCCTTTTTCCTGTAAGACAGAAGATACAACCCATGGAGCAACCCACCTGTGATGATACACAGAGGGTGTAATGGTCCCTTTCCGGTATAAGCACGGACTCTATAAAGCTCCTATCTTCTGCCATAAAGATATATTTTTGAGTTCCGTCCTTAGAGATAAGCCTTTCTTTTAATCTTAATGGATGTAATATGGCATTTTCATTTAGAAATTCCCTCAGTCTCTTAGGGATGTTATGCATATTGAAGAAGCTGTCTACATATCTTTGGAAAATCCAGTTCCTCACCTGAGAGGCCCTATAGGGCTCATATCCAATGGATTCCATCCACCTTTCAAGCTCCCTTTTATCCAGCTCCATTATCTTAATTCTTTTGTCTTCCATTGCTTAATTCTGGTCTTATTTCATCATAGTCCTTAATCTTGCAAGCTCCCATACATAGTCATAGAGATGAAGACCTTTACTTGCTGCAACTATCTCCCCATCTTCAACTCCGATTTCAGAGGCCATATATTCTTTAAGAAGCTGTATGGCACCTAAGTTTGCAGGAAACCCGTTCCAAAGATCCCAAGATCTGAAATAGACAAAGAAATGGAGCTTTCCATCCATAATGCGTGTATCAATTCCTCTCAAGCACGGTGGATCATTCATAAATATACAGTTGGGCTCCCCCACTGTCATATATGCCTGGTTAGTGTTATGGCCATCTTCCTTATACATCCTTATAACCTCTTGAATCTGCCGCTCTAAGTATTGCCCATAGGTGTATTCTTCCTCAGGTTTCTTCTTGGCACACATAAGATATGGAAGATATTCATTTAGATATTCCTCTTCAACAGGATTGGGTATTCCAAGGGAGGGAGGAATATCGGGCACAAGAGGTCTGATCCCAGGATATTTTATGTGTATGGTAACATAATCAAATTCAAGCCTTTCCTGCCCTTTATAGCTCCCCCTCTCTATCCTATATCTTCTTCCCACCTCAAGCAGCCTATAAACACTTTGAAACCATGCATCAGGGAGGTCCCTTGCCTCAATGAATTCAAGTTTCATTTAAATCCCCTTTAACATATTAAAATTACATTGAAAAATTGAAACAAAAATTTTCTTCTTGCTATAAGATAATAGAAAATTATAACCTTATTTGCCATAAAAAATTTCAAGGAGGGAAAAGATGAAGATTGAAACCATAGGGGTTATTGGAGCTGGACAGATGGGATCGGGGATTGCACAGGTTGCATCCTCTGTTGGATTCGGTGTAATAATGTCTGATATCAGCAATGAGTTCCTTGAAAGAGGGCTGAGTTATATAAAGAAGAGCTTAGATAGGATGGTAAAAAAGCAAAAGATAGATGAAAAGGGAGCAGAAGAGATTATATCAAGAATTAAGACTACCACCAGCTTAGAGGATATGAGAAAGGCAGATTTTGTAATAGAGGCTGTTCCTGAAAATGAGTCCCTAAAGCATGAAATATTTGAAAAACTGGATAGCATCTGCTCACAAGAGGTGATCCTTTCCACCAACACCTCGTCTCTTTCTATCACAAAGATTGCGGCAGTTACAAAGAGGCCAGAGAAGGTGATAGGTATGCATTTTATGAACCCGGTTCCCTTAATGAAGCTGGTTGAAATAATAAGGGCACTTTCCACCTCTGAAGAGACCTTTAAGATTACAGAGGAGCTTGCAATTAAGATGGGTAAAAGACCGGTTCCTGCAAATGACTTTCCCGGTTTTATAAGCAACCGAATACTTATGCCTATGATTAATGAAGCGATCTTTACTCTCTTTGAAGGTGTGGGTAAGGCTGAGGATATTGATGAGGTTATGAAGCTTGGGATGAATCATCCAATGGGGCCTCTGGCACTGGCAGATCTAATTGGGCTGGATACCTGTCTTTCAATAATGGAAGTCCTCCACAGAGAGCTTGGGGATGATAAATACAGGCCATGCCCTCTACTTAAAAAGTATGTAGAGGCAGGTTGGCTTGGAAGAAAGACTGGAAGAGGTTTTTATAAATATGAATGATTACAATTCCATATTAAATATGGACACAAGGGGGTTGATAATAGTATAGAGAGCTTTGAATTTTTCAAAGCTCTCAGATAATTATTTAGAGATGGAGTCAGAGATATGGCCAAGATATTGGTAGTAGATGATGAAGAGCATATAAGATTACTCTTTTCAGAAGAATTGACAGAGGAGGGGTATGAAGTAATTACTGCTGATAGTGGTGAAGGGCTTTTAGATCTTATTCGTAAAGAAAGACCAGATCTGGTTGTTTTAGATATTAAATTGGCAGACTACAATGGCCTTGATCTACTTCAAGATATAAGAAATAACTTCTATGATCTTCCGGTTATTCTTTGCACAGCATATGACACCTTTAAAGAGGATATAAAGTCCATTGCAGCGGATTTCTATGTGGTAAAATCATTTGATCTGACTGAGCTTAAAAATAAGATCTCTATGGCACTTGAAGCTACAAAGACCTCATAGGGAATGTATTATTTATGGTAGCTCTCCCCTCTGATAATGGTAAAGGCCCTGTATATTTGCTCCAGAAGTAAAAGGCGGGCTATCTGATGATTAAGAGTAAGATCGGAAAGGGAAATGTGCATATGGGATATATTAGAGAGCCTCTTTGAGATTCCTAAAGGGCCACCGATTATAAATGTTATATCTGAAGCGCATCTATTCAATAGGTCTTCAAAAAATCTGGCAAATTCTTCTGAGCTAAATTTCTTACCTCTTGAATCCATCACAATTATATAATCTCTTCCCTTTATCTTACTTAAGATCTTTTCATTTTCCTTATCTAATACATAATTAAATGTATTTTCTTTACCTATCTTTAAGCCTTTTATGGGAATCCATTTAATCGGTATATAATTTTTAATCTTATCTAAGTAATATCTTTCACCTTCCTTTATAAAGGGCTTGGAGGATCTTTCAATGAAAATAATCTTAAGTCTTGGCATCTGAATACTTCTTTATTTAAGATCCAAAAGATTGGCAATCTGTTCACATATGGAGTCAATGAAGCTGTTGTATTGGTCTGAATCTGAGACCTTCTCTTTATGTATATAACTTTTAGGCCTAACCAGGATAGGTGTATTTATAAGCTCTTCTTTGGCCTTGATATTAAATTCCTCTGGAAAGCTATCATTAAAATACATCTCTTGAAATCCAATAAATTTAAGCATATGGGCAGTGGAATCAAGTATTCCCTCTTCATCCCTATCTATAAGGCCCAATTCAATTGCCTTTATAAAACCTGCTAAAGACTCCCCTCCCTGGGTACAGACAATGTTTCCATTTCTGTTAGCAATCAGCATGCTGTCCATAATCTCCTGCTCCTTTACCTGAACCACAAAGAAGTTCTCTTTATCTGATAGCCCATTATACTCCTCCACAAGCTCAATTACCCTGGGCATGGAAACCGGGTTTCCTATCATGGCGGCCTGTGCCACACTGGGCCTGACCTTTACAGGGACAAATCTTCTATTCTTTTCCCCTTTTCTATAATATCTAAATACTGGGTCTGCATGTTCTGACTGAACCCCGATTATCTTGGGAAGGGTGCTAATCACACCGGCCTTGAAGAATTTTATAAATCCTCTGATAACAGCGGTGATATTCCCTGCATTTCCTATGGGAAGCACCACCACCTTTTTATCCATCTCATAGTCCAGATCTTGGGAAACCTCATAGGAGAAGCTTTCCTGTCCTAAGATCCTCCAGGAGTTTTTAGAATTTAGAAGTGCAACTGGATATCTCTCTGAAAGCCGTTCAACCACCCTCATACAGTCATCAAATACACCTGGTATCTCAATTACCTTTGCACCACTTGATAGAGGCTGAGACAGCTGTTGAGGGGTGACTTTTCCATGTGGAAGTATCACAGCAGATCTTGCAAAATCCTCCAAGTATGATGCATAGAGTGCGGCAGAGGCAGAGGTATCTCCAGTGGATGCACATATGGTAAGGATCTTATTAATCCCCCTCTCTTTTACATAATAATTTATGTAGCTTAATGCACATGCCATACCCCGATCTTTAAAAGAGGCACTGGGGTTTAGCCCATCCAGTTTAAAATAGAATCTCCTTCCCGCAGCTTTTCTAAGCCTTTCATTTGCCTCTACAAGAGGGGTATGGCCCTCACCAAGATATATGATATGTTCTAAGGGAATGATGGGAGCAATAAATTCGTAATATCTGAATATTCCCTTTATGGGTGTGTAATTTAACATCTTTCTAAGATCAAATAATCTTTTCCAAAATTTTCCATCTCTTTCCTTTAAGCTTTTAAAGTTTCTGTCTTCAAGCATAAGGACACTTTTGCATTCAGGACATACATATAGTAATTTATCTATGGAAAACTCCCTGCCGCAACCCAAACACCTAAAATATAGATCACCAACTGGTTTTGGAATAAGATATTCTTTTATATCCTTTGGGAAATCCTCTATTTTCATATTAATCTCCCTCTTTTAGATATGGTATCTTTTGGTGTATAGCCAAAGACCAAATAGCTTCCAGAATCTATATATGCCTTCTTCAATAATATTGAATCGGCTCTCTCTTCTGTCTTCACATATAATGGGAATTTCAATTATATCATATCCCCTTCTGTATGCCATTGATATAATGTTTATTACATAGGAGGTTCCATTATCAACAAGGTTCATATTTTCAATTATTATATCCTTTTTATATCCCTTTGCTCCAATGGAATAATCCTTAAAGGGTAGATCCAAGAGAGCCCTTGCACACAGTATAAATAGACCGCTTCCCATTAGTCTAAATACAGATCTTTTTTGATTTCCTAATCTCTTTGATCCAACCACTATGGCATATCCCTTTTTAAGATGATGGAGCGCTTCATTTATAAATGAAAGCTCAACTGAAAGATCCATATCTAAGGATATTATAAACTCATATCTACATCTCTTTACTGCCTCTCTAAAGACCCTTCCCACTCCTTTTTGGTGTAAGTGGAAAAAATGTAAAAAGGGAAATCTTTCTTTAAGTTGCATCCCTAAGCGGTATGTAGCGTCTATTGAGCCATTGCTTCCAATAATTATTTCAAAATTGGAATAATAGCGATTAAGATAGGAGATAAGTAGCTGGGTATTTTTAATGAGCAGATCTTCTTCGTTATATACGGGTATAATTATGCTAAAACCTTTCAATTTAAAAATCCCTTCAAGAGCCTAAGGCCTGAAAATATATGCACTGCCTTTGATCTTTTAAAAGAGCAGAGGAGGTATGGAACTCTGAAATAAAACTCCCTGTATGCTCTTTGTCTAATTTTTTCAAGGATGTAAGGGTCGTGTTCTGGAAGATGGCTTAAAAATTTCTTATCTTTTTTTTCTTTTATCTTTGTTTGATAGATACCTGTGATTGGGTATGGTGTTAATAGATGAAATGATGCATAGTCAGGAGAAAGGGCCTTTGAAAATTCTATTGTCTTTTCCATATCAGATACGGTCTCTCCTGGAAATCCAAACATAAAGAAGCATGCAACCCTGATTCCTGCTTCCTTTGCAAGCTCCACCCCTCTTTTTATTCTTTTAGTATCCATTCCCTTTCCGATCTCCTTTAATATCCTATCAGATCCACTTTCAATCCCAAAATGTATAAGATCACATCCTGCCCTTTTCATATACTTAAGGAGCTCTCTGTCTAAGTTATCTGCCCTACTCTGACAGCACCACTTAAATCTCTTTGAAAATCCCTCTTCAATTAGTGCCTTACATATCTCTATGGTGCGGGCTCTGTCTATGGTAAATTCAAGATCAATAAAATATCCATTTTTTACCCCATATTGGTTAATTGCAACTGAAATCTCTTCAATAACATTTTCAATATTCTTATACCTTATTCCTTTTCCATACATATATTTAAAGCAAAAACTGCACCCATATGGACATCCTCTGGAAGTCTCAAACAGGCAGAAATTGTTTCCCATAAGCTCATATCGGTATCTTTTAAGATCAAGCAATTCATAAGAAGGAACAGGCAAAAGTGATAGATCCACTAAAGGAGAACGTCCACTATAATGGAACTTTCTGTTTTTTAAAAAAGAGATTCCCTTTATATCTTCAGGCCTCTTACCTTTTACAACATCTTTTATAACAGATTCTGGCTCTCCTATCACTACACAATGTATCCCGGTCTCTTCTAATATATATCGTGGATATAAAGACCCATGAACACCTAAAAGTATTGTCCTTTCCTTTGGTAGAAATTTAAGTAGATCTATAAGGTCAAAAAGGTCTGGCTCAGGGCACTGCCACCTATCCAAGGGGGATGAAGTAATGATTATCCAATCGTAATTGTAAATTATCCCTCTAAGCTTATTAAACCAGTGTTTTTCAACCCTTCCATCCAAAAGTCCGCATTCATACCCTTCCCCTTTTAGGATAGATGCACAAATAAGTAAAGAAAGGGGGGGCCAGGCCCTGTTATATCTTTTACTCTTCTTATTTACAAGACCTCCCCATGAGGGGTTTAAAAAGAGAACCCTCTTTTTCAACTTCCCATCTCCTTAAGCCTATCTTTAGAATATCTCGCCCATCTATCTTCAGGAAACTCCTTTATTATCCTTTTAAATACTCTTTTAGCTTCTTCTTTTTTATGGGTTCTAAGAGCACATATCCCGATATGATAGAGCACTTCAGCATATTTTCTGGTCTCAGGATAAGTCTTTAAAAAACTGTAAAAAATTGCCTTTGCCTCATTGTATCTCTTCTCTTTAAAATAGCAAAGCCCAAGATGAAAATAGGTCTGATCCACTATAGGAGATAAGGGGAATCTCTTAAGCCCTTCTTCAAAATATACTTTTGCCTTTTCATATTCTGCTCTGTCAAAATACTCCAGTCCTTTATTGTATATGGTTGTGGGATCTTCATGGGGAAGAATGAAAAGGGATATGAAAGCTAAAAAAGTAAATATAAATATAGACACATACCTAAGTCTATTTTGAAAGTGCTCATACTTTGAAAGCCAACCACAGATAATTTCATATAGTCTATCTATCCTTCTTCCCAAAACTAATATAGATATAAGTGTGATTATGCTCAGTCCATAACCCAAGAGATCAACCACATTGTATCCAAATTGCAATTCCAGGTGCTCACTTTGTGGATAGAATAGCATAAGACATGGGCTTACAAGATAGATCCTGTCTGCTCCTCTGATCTTCCAGCGAGGATGATATGAGATCTTTAAAAGGTGGGGGAGTCCAATATATGGGGTATGAATTACAATTTTTTGAGGATAGATAGTGCAATCAATCTTTTTATTTTTATAATCTGGAATTGCTATGGGAATGGGCCTTATATGCTCTGAAATATCTTCATAAAATATTTGCTTAAACCTCTCCTTATCTACATTATCTAAATGATCCTTAAAGACCAATAGTGGCTCTTTACCTTTAAATCTAAACCACTTAAAGGATTTATCTTTCCAATTATCTGTTATCAGCAACACAGGTTCATATTTAAGGACTTTCACATATCCATTAAGATCTCCTTTCACTTTATAGATACTATAAAGGCCTATATCTATCTCTTTTATGAATCTTTTTGACTCTTCAAATGCCTTTCTGACCTTATCTGTTACTGTAATTATCTCTGATACATTGAAAAGCCTTAGGTGTCTGATTGCTGATTCAGGACTGAGCCTGGAATAGTTATATAGGGATAGAGGGCAGGATGGAGTATCTGAGATCTCAGATTGAAGATAGAATACAAAGGGAGATGCAATGGAAGATTGGATATAGAGGCCTTCTAAGGTGGATCTTCCACTAAAAAAGGGCAGCATCTCAAATGCCCTAACAGATCCTATGCCTCTATTTTTAAGGTGGTGTTCATATATCACCCTTGGATCTGATAGATCACCTCTTATATAGCTGTTTATCTCCTTAAAGGTCTTCCACATATTCTTATTTTCAAATCCTGTAAAATCCCATCTTATCCAGCGTGGGATATAATCTACCTGAGAATCTACAAATAGTATGGAACCAATCGCTACTGCATATACCAAGATATATTCAGATTTAAGATGGCAGGTAAGCTCTCCAAGACCTATTGCACCCAGCAGGATAAAGGCATACTGAAGGGGGGGAATAAATCGAATATCTACCATTCCAAGGGGATATGCGATTCTATAAAAGAGAACTGAAATCAGGATAATAAAAAGGAGATAAGGGATCTGTGGTTCTTTTGATTCTCTATCTTTAAAGAATTTTAATATAGCTACTGCTGAAAACAGCATATAGGGAATAAGAATAGGTGGAAAGACATCACTTAGCCCATCCATAATCCATATAAAATTAAAAGGGGTGGTCCAGGGAAGGTAATAGATAAGAGGTAAGAGCCAGATACTTAGTAGAAGAGAGGTTATTATATAATTAAAAGATAAAAACAGGGTATTTTCAATGAATCTCTTTTCAAACAGAACAAAAAATAGGGATGCAAAAAAGGATATAATAAATGCATATGCATGAGAAAATAGTATGGAAGAGCTTAAAAATACACATGTAATAAGTCCCTTTCTGACTCTTATAGCCTTATAGGTGAATCCAACAGACAATATAAAAAGTGAAAAACCTATGCTATAACAGAATTCACCTGAAAGTGTGCTTGGGATATTCCCACCCCACATGGTGTTTGCTTCCATAAAAAGAAAATAAAGAGAGCCCAATGCCCCATATATGGGGGTGGGAAAGCGATAACCCAAAAGATAGAGGC
>CBFDUE010000073.1:0-10299 GCA_965613025.1 uncultured bacterium | reverse complement strand
CAGAGATAAAAGTATGGAAGACTCTGTAAAACTTTATAAAATTTGTAAATATTTAATGTTTGGTCTATGTATAATTACAGGTATTTTAAAAGATGATGTATAAAAATACTTATTCACTCTTTGACAATGGTAAGAGAAATGGTGTTAAATGATTAAAAAGGGATCTGTTAAGAGGGGAAAGAGATGGATATAAAGATATTTCTTATTACATTTATAACTATATTTATGGCAGAGCTTGGTGATAAGACCCAGATTGCCACATTTCTCTATGCCTCAGATAGAGGGCATTCCAAAGTTTCCGTCTTTTTAGGTGCCTCCCTTGCATTGCTCTGCACCACTGCACTTGCAGTGATACTGGGTAATTTTGTAGGAAAGTGGTTAAGCTCCAGATATGTAACACTGGGATCAGGTGTTCTATTTACCCTGGTTGGAATATGGATAATTATAAGATCTCTTTTAGGGAGTAGCTGAGCATTGAAGTTAAAGGTTTGTATAAGGGGTGGTGGAGATATTGCATCTGGCATTGGATGGAGGCTTCACAGGTGTGGTTTTAAGGTCTTGATTACAGAGATAGAAAATCCATTATGTGTGAGAAGGAAAGTCTCCTTTTCTGAGGCGGTATATGAGGGAAAGTGTGTAGTTGAAGGAGTGGAAGGTGTGCTTGTAGATAGTATGGAGGAAATAGAAGGTTGTTGGAGAGAGGAAAAGGTCCCCGTTATTATAGATCCTGAATGCAATATAAAGAGAGAGATTGCCTTTGATGTGCTTGTGGATGCAATTATGGCAAAGAGGAATCTCGGAACCAATATAACTGATGCACCATTGGTAATTGGTATTGGCCCTGGCTTTGAAGCTGGCATTGATACCCATTTTGTAATTGAAACCAAAAGAGGACATTATCTTGGAAGATGTATTGAAAAGGGAGGAGCTGAGCCTGATACAGGTATTCCTGGCCCAGTTATGGGATATACCACAGAGAGGGTTGTAAGAGCTCCTGTGGATGGAGTATGGAAGGCTTCTAAATCCATTGGCGATGTGGTAAAGAGAGGGGAACTCGTAGGGAATGTGCAGGGAGTTGAAGTACATGCAGAGATTGATGGCGTTATCAGGGGACTTATTAGGAATGGAATAGAAGTGAAGAATTGCCTTAAAATAGGGGATATTGATCCAAGGGGTATCAGAGATTATTGCTTTACCATATCGGATAAGGCATTGGCAGTCTCTGGAGGTGTACTTGAGGCAATACTTAGGACCTATTTAAAGCCTTCCTTTTGTGCTAAATAATCTAAATATAGGGTGGAGATGAATTCAAGCTCTAAGGGGAATTCCTCTTTTAAGATGCGTCTGTCAATATTCTTTATATATCTTGAACATTTTTTGCAAAAATCCACCCTCAGCCCCTCTTCATCTGTAAAGAAATACCCCAGGCTTTCCTGATCTTTATTCTGGCAGAAAGGGCAATTTACTCTGGGATATTCCCACTGATGTCCGCACAATGAGCAGTGTAAAAACCTCTTTCCATTGTCTTTAAAACAGGATATATCAGGCTCTGACCCACAAAATGGGCAATATCCCCACTCCCATCCCTTATAATACGAAAAATAGGTGCACTTCTCTCTCAACCTATAGATTGATGGCTTAAGACTATAGATTGAAAAAGATTGTAACTTTTCAGGCGAAACCTTTAATATTTCTGCCCATCTTCTAACTACCACCTGATCATCTTTTATGCATCCGTAAAAGAGGCTCTTAGCCTCTTCTAAATCTGTTTTTAATTTTTTTATCCCATCTTTACTCATATCATGTCTTTCTGCATGCCTTAATATCAGATCCTCTAATATCCCTAATGCGCAACCCAGATCAAAGGGAATCTGATCCTTAGGAAACAGAGGAAACCCTTCCTCTGCCTTAATCCTCACCTTCTCTCTTTCCAGCTTTGGGTGTTCAATATTGCATCTGTGTGAGTGTATTATTTCCAAAAGTTCATTGAACCTATCAAGGGCTTCTGTTGACTGAGGTCTTAAGACCTTAATCTCATCTATCCTCTTTTGCAGTTCTTTCCACATAATAAAAAATTTGAGGGGGGCAATGCCCCCCTCGCTCTCCCTTTTAAGAGATTATACCATCTAAGCGTTTAAGACCTGACATCTTCCACAGCTCTCTTCCGATTCGCTTCAATGCCAGCTTTCGATCCATGAGGTGGGGTGATGGGCGTAGGTTCGCAAATTTATAGTATTTTTCAGGCTTATCCTTCAAAAGATAGAATACTCTTAGATCTTCCAGTCCAGTTAGAGTGGCATTGGGATATTTGGCCTTAGCCTCATTGAGCCTCTTCTTTGCAAGGGTAACCATCTTGTCTCTGTCACCAAAGTTCATGGCCCCCGTTGGGCAAGTCTTGACACACGCAGGCAGAAGACCGTTATGGACCCTTTCCACACACATGGTGCACTTGGCCATAAAGCCTGTCTTCTCATCAACTCTTGGAATATTAAATGGACATGCCTCTATTATTTCCTTTGCATCCGCCTCCTTTAGCTTGTCCGTGTAGAGCACAGCACCTGTGGTCTTATCAATAATTATACCATCTTTTACCATATCCTCTACCGCCTCTTTACAAGGGGGTTCTAAGCAGTGTCTGCATTGATCTGGGAAGAAGAACCAGACAGGTTTTCCATCCTCACCCAACTCCTCTGTAAATCTTACCACTTTATATGTATTAAAGGAGAGATCCTTTGGGTTCTGATATGATCCCCAATTATATGTCTTCTCTGCTGGTAACTGATTCCATTGCTTACAGGCCACCTGGCATCCCCTGCAGCCAATACAAACCGTTGTATCTATGAAAAATGCCTTTCCGTTCATCTTGGCCACCTCCTTTACTTCTTCCTCACATTGACCATAAAGGCCTTGGTCTCAGGTATCCTTGTGTTGGGATCACCAGTGGATGGGGTCAGGAGATTGGCAGAATCTCCACCATCTTTGGGATGTATCCATCCATAGTGCCAGGGTAATCCCACCTGATGGATCACTTTTCCAAGGACCTTAAATGGCCTAAATCTGTTAGTAACAATGGCAACGGCCTCAACCTGGCCTCTCGGAGATTCCACAATAACCCTTTCGCCATTTCTGATGCCTTTAATAGCTGCAAGTTCTTTGCTCATCTCTACAAAGAGCTGGGGTTGAACCTCAAGGAGCCAGGGTAGCCATCTGGTAAGGATTCCTGTCTGCCAGTGCTCAGATACCCTATAAGTGGTGGCCACAATAGGATACTTAGGATCACATCTACAATAGACATCCAGGTCTGTATGATAAAGCGGTGCAGTTGGATTGGTTATCTGTGATGAGAGGGGATTTTTATCTACAGGTCCCTCTATAGGTTCATAGTGTTCAGGAAAAGGTCCATCTGCACGTCCTGGCCCAAATATATGTGCGTGGCCTTGAGGTTTCATAATGAACGGATATTTGGTCTTAGGATTGAGGCTGCCATCAGCCTTTAACATTGGAGGCCATCCACCATCTGGCACATCTCCTATCCATCCTCCTTTTCCACCTTTAGCATTGGGATCCCAGCGGATAACAGCTCTTTCTGGATTCCAGGGCTTACCGTATTTATCCACTGAGGCACGATTATACAGAATCCTACGATTCACAGGCCAGCACCATGCCCATTCAGAATTAAGCCCGATCCCCTCTTTCTCCCTCTTTCTTCTGGCTGCCATATTTCCCTTATTAGTATAAGAGTTACAATAGAGCCAGTTACCGCTACTTGTGGATCCATCATCCTGAAGGTATGCAAAGCTGGGAACCAGATCTCCTTTTTTAAAGCTCTTTCCTTTTACCACCACATCCCTTTGGAAATATCCGTTTATCTCCTTAGCCACTTTATGCGGATCATATTTCCAGTTAGTGGTATAATCCCATTTCAGGTTCAATATGGGCTCTGGAAATACCGCCTCTTTATCTTTTCTGTAAAAATATTTTACCTTTTGCATAAGCTCTATAATTATATCACCATCAGGTCTGGCAAGTCCTGGAGGATCTGCTGCCTTATATCTCCACTGCATCCAACGTCCGCTGTTTGTAATGGAACCCTCCTTTTCAACTGATACCGCACATGGCAGGAAGAAAACTTCTGTCTTTATCTTTTTAGGATCCATTCCAGGGCCTTTCCAGAACCAACCCGTCTCATTAGGGAAGATATTTACATTCACAAGCCAGTCCAGTTTAGCAAGTGCCTTCCTGTTCTTATCTGCATTGGCACCGCTGCATGCAGGATTCTGACCCCATGCAAAGAATCCCTTGATATTTCCATTATACATATCATCAAAGAGATCCAGCCAGGAATAAACCCTTCCATCATCTGCCTTAGGAAGCCACTGGTATCCAAAATCATTTTCCTTAGTAGCATTATCGCCAAATAAGGACTTCAGTAGACTTACTGAATACTTGGGATAGTTACCCCACCAGTTAGCACTTAAGGGGTCATTGCTCTTGGGAGTGTATTTTTTATTATAATCACTTAGAGTTGCCTGAGATGCCTTAGGAACTTTAAGATAGCCAGGCAATATGTGCCAGAGCAGACAGTGATCAGTGGATCCCTGAACATTGGACTCTCCCCTCAATGCATTTACACCGCCACCTGCTACTCCAATGTTCCCAAGCAGAAGCTGAATAATTGCCATTGTTCTTATTATCTGCACTCCTACTGTGTGCTGTGTCCAACCCATTGCATACATGATTGTGCCAGCTTTATCCCTCTTGCCAGTTTCAGAATACATCTCATATACCTTGATGAGATCCTCCTTAGGGGTACCTGTTATAGAAGATACGGTATCCAGATCATATCTACTGTAATGTTGTTTCAAAAGTTGAAATACACATCGGGGGTGCTTTAAGGAGCGATCCTTTTTAGGAATGCCTCTTTCGTCTTTTTCAAATGCCCAAAAGCTTTTATCATACTTTCTCTTATCCGGATCATAGCCTGCAAAAAGCCCATCTTTAAAATGATACTTTTCAGATACTATAAAGGGTGCATTGGTATATTCAGCCACATATTCTTTAAAGTATTTATCATTATCAAGGATATACTTAATCATTCCGCCTAAGAATGCTATATCTGTTCCGGACCTGAGAGATGCATAGAAATCTGCAACAGAAGATGTCCTTGTAAAACGTGGATCTACACTTATTAACTTTGCACCATTCTTTTTGGCCTCCATAACCCATTTAAAAGATATGGGATGATTCTCTGCAGCATTGGAGCCCATTACAAGGATGCAATCACTATTTCTAATATCTATCCAATGATTGGTCATTGCACCACGTCCAAACGACTCTGCCAGAGCCGCAACAGTGGCGCTATGTCAGATACGGGCCTGATGTTCAATATAGATAAGCCCCAGTGCCCTCATCATTGCCTGGAGCAGCCAACACTCTTCGTTATCAAGAGCAGCACTCCCTACATGCGCAATTGCAAGAGTCCTATTAACAGTCTGACCTTTTTGGTTTTTAAATTCAAAGGTTGCATCTCTGGTCTTCTTTATCCTCAAGGCAATCTGTGAAAGTGCCCACTCCCATGATACCTTCTGCCACCTGCTGCTGTAAGGGGCACGATAAAGTGGTGTGGTTATGCGATTTTCATTATTTACAAGCTGACTTAAAGCAGCCCCCTTTGAACATAGTGCTCCCTCATTTATAGGATGATCGGGATCTCCTTCAATATTTATTATCTTTCCAGATCCTGTCTTGGAGGTGTGCACAATAAGACCACAACCTACTGCACAATAACAGCATATACTGGTTGTCTCTTTTGCATATCTTATCTTAAGTGTCTGTGCATGGGATTTTAAACTTTTAAGATCAATTCCAAGGCCAAGAAAGGCAATGCTTGCGGCCGATGAAACAGTGAATTTAAAAAACTGTCTTCGTGTAATTCTCATCTTTTCCTCCTTTCTATGAAAAGGAGCGTTAATAATTACGGAAGGATAAGAACTCTATATTTTTAAAAATTTTCTTTCCTTATCAGCTCCTTCCTGAATAGATATCATTATTTTTACTAAGGGACAAAAATTGCAAGATGTCAATAAAAATTTAATAAATAGATGGTTATTTATGTCAAAAAAGGTATAACAGATCTCTAATCTACCTTATCATAATGGCTGAATTTGAGGGTAAATGTGGCACGTCCTTGAGAGAGGGAACGGACAGAGGTGGAGTATCCAAACATCTTGGAAAGGGGGGCATGTGCCCTTATTATCTGAAGCCCTCCTTTTGTATCAATACCCCAGATTCTTCCATGTCTTGAATTTATATCATTTATTATCTCACCTACAAATTCTTCAGGAACCCTTACTTCCAGATCCATGATCGGCTCTAAGAGTACAGGATCTGCCATCTCAAATGCCTTCTGAAGGCATTTGGAGGAAGCCACTCTAAGGGCCATATCTGTGGTATAAGGTTCAACGATATGCACATTTAAAAGTGCAACTTCAATATCCACTACAGGATAACCCATTATAATCCCACTCCTTAAAGTCTCATCTATACCCTCTCTTATGGCCTGAAGGTGAATTTCTGTAAGCAATGGATTTTCACATAGATCCACAAATCTATTCCCTTCACCCCTTTCTCTTGGAGAAATTCTTAATTTTACCTGGGCCAAATGTCTCTGTGATCCCACCTCTCTTTCAAAGCGCTCTTCCAGTTCAACCTGTTTTGTAATGGTTTCACGATAAACCACTTGCGGTTTTCCTTGACGGGTTTCAAGGTGGTATTGTCTTAAGAGCTTTCCGACAGTAATCTCTAAGTGAAGTTCTCCCATACCTGAAATAATAATCTGTCCGGTGTCTTCATCCATTGAATATTTAAAGGTGGGATCCTCTTCAGAGATATTTTTTAGTGCCTCCAACAGCCTTTCTTGGTCTTGAAGGCTCTTGGGCTCAATTGCCATATTTATGACCGGTTCAAGCCTTGAGATGGACTCAAGCAAGATGGGATGTGTCTCATCACACAGGGTATCACCTGTGGTGGTATTCTTTGGACCCAAAATAGCAATAATATCTCCTGCCTTTGCCTCTTTAAGCCTCTGTCTTTTATTGGCATGCATCCTGAGAAGCCTTGAAAGCTTCTCTTTAAGCCTTTTCCCGGCATTAAATACCGTATCCCCCTCTTTCATTGATCCAGAGTAGATCCTGATATAGGTCAACTTCCTCCCTTCATCGATGCTTACCTTGAAGGCAAGAGCACATAAGGGGGATCTTATATCTGCTTTTCTTTCAATTTCCTTCCCACTCTTTGGATCGTGACCTTTAATCGGTGGTATATCAAGAGGGGAAGGGAGGAAATCCACTATGGCATCTAAGAGGGGTTGAATACCCTGATTTCTTAATGCCGCTCCACATAGGACAGGAACACCCTGTAGTGTAAGAGTAAGTCCTCTTATTGCCTTTTTCAATTCTTTAATATCTATATCTCCATCTGATATATATCTTTCCATTATATGCTCATCTATGTCTGCTACAGTCTCAATAAGATTTTCTCTCCAAAACGCTGCATCATCCAAGTAATTATCAGGAATAGGGATCTCTTCAAACTTAACCCCAAGGCTTTGCTGATCCCAACGAATTGCCTTCATCTTTAAAAGATCAATCACTCCTGAAAACTCTTCTCCCATTCCCCAAGGGATCTGTAAAAGGAGAGGTAATGCCCCCAGTCTATCTTTAATCATATCAACTGCTCTAAAGAAATCCGCTCCGATTCTATCCATCTTATTAATAAAGGCTATCTTTGGAACCCTGTATCTGTCTGCCTGATGCCAGACAGTTTCAGACTGGGGTTCTACTCCTCCCACTGCACAAAATACACCTATAGCTCCGTCTAATACCCTTAGAGATCTTTCCACCTCTATTGTAAAATCCACATGACCTGGGGTATCTATTATATTTATCTTATGATCTTTCCAGTTAAAGGTGGTAACAGCCGATGTTATAGTAATACCTCGTTCTTTTTCCTCTTCCATCCAGTCCATGGTGGCCTCACCATCATGCACCTCCCCCATCTTGTGCACTTTACCTGTATAGTAGAGCATCCTTTCAGTTACAGTGGTCTTGCCTGCATCAATATGGGCTATTATTCCTATATTCCTTATCCGTAAGAGTTGCCTATTTTCAGTCATGATTCCTGCTGCTCTTATAATTTGACGTAAATGCATTTTCTAAGTTATCTTCTATCTCATGTCAAGGTAATTGGAAATGGAGGGGAATTATAGTGAGTATAGGGCAGAGACTTATGGACATGTATAATCTGATATTTAAACACTTTGGCCCCCAAAACTGGTGGCCTGCAGAGACTCAGCTTGAGGTAGTGGTAGGAGCTGTGCTTACACAAAATACCAATTGGAAAAACGTGGAAAAGGCCATTAAAAATTTAAAATCCAAAGGGCTTCTTGATATTGAGCCCCTTTTAAAGATAGATATGGAAACCCTTTCAGAGCTTATAAGACCAGCACTCTATTTCAGGGTAAAGGCAAAGAGGTTAAAAAATCTGATCAGGTTTATATCTGAAAGATATGGAGGAGATTTAAAAAATCTCTGCAAACAGGACATATGGAAGCTCAGAAGTGAACTTTTAAAGGTAAATGGAATTGGTCCGGAAACCGCAGATAGCATCCTTCTATATGCATGTAATAAGCCCATATTTGTTGTAGATGCATATACATATAGAATTCTTGAAAGGCATGGCCTTATAGATGGCCCCACTGATTATCAAACTATCCAGAATCTCTTTATGGACCATCTACCCCATGATCAGAGACTGTTTAATGAATTTCATGCATTGATTGTAATGGTGGGAAAGAGATATTGTAAAAGGAATCCTAAGTGTAACGATTGTCCCCTTGAGGGCTGGGGATGAAAGATAAAAAAAGGTGGATATATCTCCTTATCTTTGCTCTTATCCTACTTATCTTTTCATCTTTTGGAATTCTCTCAATTTATATGTTTACTCCATATAAAAGTGGAGAAGATCTTAAAAAGATAGAGATCCGGAAAGGTCAAAGTCTTAAATCTATCTCTCTTATGCTAAAAAGAGAAGGTATTATCTCTAATTCAACTCTTTTTACTTTGGCTGTTCAGATACTTGGGGGTGAAGGCAATATAAAAGCAGGAGAATATATGTTATCTGCCCGATTTTCCCCTTATAAGATTTTTCAGATACTAAATGGAGGAAAGATACTCACATACAATATAACCATCCCTGAAGGTTATAATATAAGAGAGATTGCAGAGCTTCTCCATAGAAAGGGAATTGTAAAAAAGGAAAGATTTCTTAAATTGGTTAAAGATCCCAAGCTGATAAGCAGATACGGAATCAATTCTTCCACCCTTGAAGGTTATCTATTCCCTGATACCTATAGATTTTCAAAGGGACTGGAGGAAGAAAGAGTAATTGAGATGATGGTTAAGAGATTCTGGCAGAAGATTACTCCCCTTTTATCAAGGGTAAAGAGGTCAGGGATGTCCCTTTCTGAGGTGATTATACTTGCATCCATTGTGGAAAAGGAAACCTCCCTTTCAAAGGAGAGGCCCTTAGTTGCATCTGTCTTTTTAAATAGACTCAGAAAGGGAATGAAACTTGAAAGTGATCCAACCGTAATATATGGACTTAAAAGATTTAGTGGAGATCTTAAAAAAGAGGATCTCAGGAATCCCCACCCATACAACACATATATTTATAAAGGACTGCCTCCCACTCCTATCTGTAATCCAGGACTAAGTAGTATTAAGGCGGTTCTCAATCCCTCACATACTGAGTATCTTTTCTTTGTATCAAAAAATGATGGCTCCCACTTTTTCTCAAAGACCCTTAGAGAGCACCTTAAGGCGGTTGGAAGGTATCAACTGGGAAAATAAGATTTTTCTCATTGACATGTTTTAAAATTTATTTAAATTGGGTTACGTGTATATGGATAAAGCGCCCGTAGCTCAGCAGGACAGAGCGCCGGGCTTCGAACCCGTAGGTCGCAGGTTCGAATCCTGCCGGGCGCGCCTAAGGAAAGCCTCAGTATGGGCGTGTAGCTCAGCTGGTAGAGCAGCGGACTCTTAATCCGTTGGTCGGGGGTTCGAATCCTCCCACGCCCATCAGCTTTTTAAAGAGTTTTCCATACCTTAAGTAATTTTCAAAACACGGCAAAACACGGCAAAATGTGGAAAAATTGATTGCATTTGCAATCAATTT
Source organism: uncultured bacterium (assembly GCA_965613025.1). GTDB lineage: Bacteria > Desulfobacterota > DSM-4660 > Desulfatiglandales > JALVMZ01 > CAYTXJ01. Next base: position 66 of record CBFDUE010000073.1, on the reverse strand, counting down.
TGCAATCAAAAAGCAAACAATTTGTAATTTTTTTCACAAGGGGTTGAAATCCGCTCCTCTCCCTCA